>NZ_JBHXAG010000018.1:0-151396 GCF_042726555.1 Streptomyces sp. NPDC060232
TTGGTCTCGCGCGGGTGCTTGGCGGGGTCGGGGGGTGGGGTGGTGCCCCGCACGAGGATCTCCTCGGCTCGGCGCGCGCGGGCACGTCCCGGCCGACCCGGCTTCGCCGAAACCCGCACACCGCCGAGCCGCCCGCAGGGCAACCCGCACCTTCCAGCCCCGCCGGCGCTTGAGGCGCGGGCCCGGGCAGCGCCCGGCAGCCGGCGCAAGCCAAAGCAACCCACCGCCGAGCCGCCCGCAGGGCAACCCGCACCTTCCAGCCCCGCCGGCGCTTGAGGCGCGGGTCCGGGCAGCGCCCGGCACCCGGCGCAAGCCGAGCAACCCACCGCCGAGCCGCCCGCAGGGAAACCCGCAGGGAGTCAGTAGGACTTGGGGAGGCCCAGCGTTTGGTGGGAGACGAAGTTGAGGATCATCTCGCGGCTGACCGGGGCGATGCGGGCCACGCGGGAGGCCGTGATGAGGGAGCCGAGGCCGTATTCGCGGGTGAGGCCGTTGCCGCCGAGGGTGTGGACGGACTGGTCGACCGCGCGGACGCACGCCTCCCCCGCCGCGTACTTCGCCATGTTCGCGGCCTCGCCCGCACCCATGTCGTCGCCCTCGTCGTACAGGTGGGCCGCCTTGGACATCATCAGGCGGGCCAGTTCCAGTTCGATGTGCGCCTGGGCCAGCGGGTGGGCGACGGCCTGGTGGGCGCCGATCGGCTCCTTCCAGACCTGGCGGGTCTTCGCGTACTCGACGGCCCGGGCGAGGGCGTAGCGGCCCATGCCGATGGCGAAGGCGGCGGTCATGATGCGTTCGGGGTTGAGGCCGGCGAAGAGCTGGAGCAGGCCGGCGTCCTCGTCGCCGACCAGCGCGGAGGACGGCAGGCGGACCTCGTCCAGGGTCAGTTCGAACTGCTTCTCCGCCGCCTGGAGTTCCATGTCGATGACCGAGCGGCCGAAGCCGGGGGTGTCGCGCGGGACGATGAACAGGCAGGGCTTCAGGCGCCCCGTCCGGGCGTCCTCGGTGCGGCCGACGATCAGCGTGGCGTCGGCGATGTCGACGCCGGAGATGAAGACCTTGCGGCCGGTGAGGATCCAGTCGTCGCCGTCGCGGCGGGCGGTGGTGGTGATGCGGTGGGAGTTGGAGCCGGCGTCGGGTTCGGTGATGCCGAAGGCCATGCTGCGGCTGCCGTCGGCGAGGCCGGGGAGCCAGGTCCGCTTCTGCTCGTCGGTACCGAAGCGGGCGATGACCGTCCCGCAGATGGCGGGCGAGACGACCATCATGAGCAGGGGGCAGCCGGCGGCGCCCAGTTCTTCGAGGACGATGGAGAGTTCGGTGATGCCGCCGCCTCCGCCGCCGTACTCCTCGGGGAGGTTGACGCCGAGGTAGCCGAGCTTCGCGGCGTCGGCCCACAGTTCGTCGGGGTGGCCGCCCTCTCGGGCGAGGCGGGCGACGTACTCGCGGCCGTAGCGCTGTCCGAGGGCGGCCACGGCGGTGCGCAGGGCCTTGTGTTCGGCGGATTCGATGGTGGAGCTCATGGCTGCGGTTCCTCCTGGACTACGGCGAGCAGGGCGCCGAATTCGACCTGTTGGCCGGTGACGGCGTGGAGCGCGGTGAGCGTGCCGGAGGCCGGAGCGAGGATGCGGTGCTCCATCTTCATGGCCTCCAGCCAGAGCAGGGGCTGCCCGGCGGTGACGGGGCTGCCGGGGGCGAGGCCCTCGGCGACGCGGACGACGGTGCCGGGCATGGGGGCGAGCAGGGAGCCCGGTTCGGTGCGGTCCTGGGGGTCGGGGAACCGGGGGACGGGGGTGAGGGTGTGGGCTCCGAGTGGGGAGTCGACGTAGATCTCGGTGTTGTTCGAATTTCGTTTCACGTGGAACATCCGGCGGATGCCGTCGACTTCGAGGGTGACGAGGTGCCGTTCGGCGGACAGGAGTCGAACGCCCGGGTGGTCGACGGGGCGGTACTGGACCTCGTACTCGGTGCCGGCGGAGGTGTAGCGGCGGGTCTGCGGCTGGGAGCGGAGGTTGCGCCAGCCGCCGAGGCGGGCGGCGAGGGGGGCGTCCGGGGCGGGGGCGGCCTCGGCGAGGGCTGCGGCGAGGGCGGCCGTACCGGCGTCCGGGGTGCTCTCCGTGAGGGCGGCGAGGTGGCGGTCGTAGAAGCCGGTGTCGAGCTGTGCGGCGGTGAACTCCGGGTGGCGCAGCGAGCCTACGAGCAGTTCGCGGTTGGTGGTGAGCCCGTGGATGCGGGCTCCGGCGAGGGCGTGGGCGAGGGCGCGTACGGCCTCGGCGCGGGTGGGGGCGTGGGCGACGACCTTGGCGAGCATGGGGTCGTAGTGGATGCCGACGGTGTCGCCGTCGGTGAAGCCGGTGTCGACGCGGACCCGGCCGGGGATGTCGAGGGTGTGCAGGACGCCGGTCTGGGGGCGCCAGTCCTGGGCGGGGTCCTCGGCGTAGAGGCGGGCCTCGACGGCGTGGCCGGTGGGTTCCGGGGGCGAAGGGGGCAGGGCAGCACCCTCGGCGACGCGCAGTTGGAGGGCGACGAGGTCGAGGCCGAAGACGGCTTCGGTGACCGGGTGTTCGACCTGGAGGCGGGTGTTCATCTCCAGGAAGTACGGGCGTCCGTCGGCGGTGACGAGGAACTCGACGGTGCCCGCGCCGCGGTAGGAGACGGCGCGGGCGGCGGCGACGGCGGCGGTGTGGAGGCGCTCGCGCAGGGTGTCGGGCAGGCCGGGTGCCGGGGCCTCCTCGATGACCTTCTGGTGGCGGCGCTGGAGGGAGCAGTCGCGGGTGCCGAGGGCCCAGACGGTGCCGTGGGCGTCGGCGAGGATCTGCACCTCGACGTGGCGGCCGCGTTCGACGTAGGGCTCGGCGAACACCTCGCCGTCGCCGAAGGCGGAGGCCGCCTCGGCGGACGCGGCGCGGAGGGATTCCTTGAGGGCGCCCAGGTCGCGGACCACGCGCATGCCGCGGCCGCCTCCGCCGGCGGCCGCCTTCAGTAGGAGGGGCAGGTCGGCGGGGGTGGCGGTGGCGGGGTCGACGGGGTCGAGGAGCGGGACACCGGCGGCGCGCATCAGTTCCTTGGCCCGGGTCTTGGAGGCCATGGCCTCGATGGCCTCGGGGGGCGGGCCGATCCAGGTCAGGCCGGAGTCCTGGACCTGGCGGGCGAAGTCGGCGTTCTCGGAGAGGAAGCCGTAGCCGGGGTGGACGGCGTCGGCTCCGGCGGCAAGGGCGGCTTTGATGACCAGGTCGCCGCGCAGGTAGGTGTCTGCGGGGGCCGCGCCCGGCAGCCGTACGGCCGCGTCGGCGGCTCGCACGTGCAGGGCGTCGGCGTCGGGGTCGGAGTGGACGGCGACGGTGGCCAGGCCCAGGTCGCGGGCCGTGCGGAAGATCCGTACGGCGATCTCGCCGCGGTTGGCGACGAGGAGGGAGGTCAGGTTCGTCATGTGCGGGCTCACATCCGGAAGACGCCGAAGCCGCCACGGGCGCCCTCGACGGGGGCGTTGTGGACGGCCGACAGGCACAGGCCGAGGACGGTACGGGTGTCGCGCGGGTCGATGACCCCGTCGTCGTACAGCCGCCCGGACAGGAACATGGGGAGGGACTCGGACTCGATCTGCGCCTCGACGAAGGCCCGCATGCCGGCGTCCTGCTCCTCGTCGTACGGGAGTCCCTTGGCGGCGGCGGACTGCCGGGACACGATGGAGAGGACTCCGGCGAGCTGCTGGGGGCCCATGACGGCGGACTTGGCGCTGGGCCAGGCGAAGAGGAAGCGGGGCTCGTAGGCGCGGCCGCACATGCCGTAGTGGCCGGCGCCGTAGCTGGCGCCGATCAGGACGGAGAGGTGGGGGACGCGCGAGTTGGAGACCGCGTTGATCATCATCGAGCCGTGTTTGACGATGCCGCCCTGCTCGTACTCCTTGCCGACCATGTAGCCGGTGGTGTTGTGGAGGAAGAGCAGCGGGATGTCACGCTGGTTGGCGAGCTGGATGAACTGCGCGGCCTTCTGGGACTCGGCGCTGAACAGCACGCCCTGGGCGTTGGCGAGGATGCCGACCGGGTATCCGTGGAGGGTGGCCCAGCCGGTGACGAGGCTGGTGCCGTAGAGCGGCTTGAACTCGTCGAAGTCGGAGGCGTCGACGATGCGGGCGATGACCTCGCGGGGGTCGAAGGGGGTCTTCAGGTCGGGCGGAACGATCCCGAGGAGCTCCTCCGGGTCGTAGAGGGGTTCCTCGGCCTTCGGCGGGTCCTGGTGGGGCTTGCGGTGGTTCAGGCGGGCCACGATGCGGCGGGCCTGGCGGATGGCGTCGTACTCGTCGAGGGCGTAGTGGTCGGCGAGTCCGGAGATGCGGGCGTGCATGTCGGCCCCGCCCAGGGACTCGTCGTCGCTCTCCTCGCCGGTGGCCATCTTGACCAGGGGCGGGCCTCCGAGGAACACCTTGGAGCGGTCTTTGATCATGACGGTGTGGTCGGACATGCCGGGGATGTACGCGCCTCCGGCGGTGGAGTTGCCGAAGACGACCGCGACGGTCGGGATGCCTTCGGCGGAGAGCCGAGTGAGGTCGCGGAAGATCGCGCCGCCCGGGATGAAGATCTCCTTCTGGGAGGGCAGGTCGGCGCCGCCGGACTCCACGAGGCTGATGACGGGCAGGCGGTTCTGCCGGGCGATCTCGTTGGCCCGCAGCGCCTTCTTCAGCGTCCAGGGGTTGCTGGCGCCGCCCCGGACGGTGGGGTCGTTGGCGGTGACCAGGCATTCGACGCCCTCGACCGTGCCGATGCCGGTGACCATGGACGCGCCGACGGGGTAGTCGCTGCCCCAGGCGGCGAGCGGGGACAGCTCAAGGAACGGGGTGTCGGGGTCGAGGAGCAGCTCGACACGCTCGCGCGCCAGGAGCTTGCCGCGCTTCTTGTGGCGGGCCGTGTACGTGTCCCCGCCGCCCTGCAGGGCTTTGGCGTGCTCGGCGTCGAGGGCGTCGAGGCGCTCCAGTGCGGCCGTACGGGCGCTGGTGTGCTCGGGGGCCTGGGAGTCGACGGTGGTGCGCAGGCGGGTCATGGGCCGGTCCCCTCCGGGGCGGGTGCGGGGCCCTGGGCGGGCTGCGGGGCGGATACGGGTGCGGGGCCCTGGGCGGGCTGCGAGACGGAGGCAGGTGCGGGGGCCGGGGCCGGCTGCGAGACGGAGGCAGGTGCGGGGGCCGGGGCCGGCTCGGTGCGGGCCGGTGGTGGCAGGAGGTCGACGGGGATGTCGAGGTGGCGGGCGCGCAGCCATTCGCCGAGGGCCTTGGCCTGGGGGTCGAAGCGGTGGCCGGACGCGACGCCGTCGCCGAGGATGCCGGTGACGGTGAAGTTCAGGGCGCGGAGGTGGGGCAGTTCGTGCCGCTGCACGGCGAGGTCGCGGGTCTCGGGGAGCAGGGCCCGGAACCGGTCGACGGTGAGGGTGTCGCGAAGCCAGTGCCAGGCGGGGGCGGACTCGGCCCAGACGCCGACGTTGGCGTCGCCGCCCTTGTCGCCGCTGCGGGCCCCGGCCAGCGCCCCGAGGGGGGCGCGGACGGTCGCCCGGGGCTCCGCCCCGGACCCGGCGGGTGCTGCGCCCCCGACCCCTTCGGGGGCTCCGCCCCCGTACCCCCGCGCCTCAAACGCCGGCGAGGCTGAAACAGAGGGCCCCGATGGCGGAACACAGGGTGCGGAAGCCGCCGCCGACGGGGCTGGATCAGCGGGCCCCGATGACGGGACGCGGGGTCCGGAAGCGGCCGTTGGGCGGGCTGAAACAGCGGGCTCCGTCGGCCGGGCTGGAGATGGCGGGGCGGGGATCGGGATGCGGGTGCCGTCCGGGAGGACTGCGGTGTGGGGGACCTCGGTCGCCGGGGCGGAGGTCGAGGCGAAGACGCCGTAGGGCTGGGCAGGGCCCGGTGGGGTGGTGACGTGGAAGCCCGGGCAACTGCCCAGGGCCAGTTCGACGGCCGTCGAGGTCAGGGCGCGGCCGACCCGGTCGGGGGACGGGTCGCGGACCACCAGGCGCAGCAGGGCGCTCGCCGTCTCCTCCGTGTCGGCGTCCTCGTGGTCGGTACGGGCCAGGGTCCAGGCGGCGTCGGCGACGCCCTCCAGGGTCTCGGCGAGCTGGGCGCGGACGAGGTCCGCCTTCGCCTCGATGTCCAGGCCGGTCAGGACGAAGACCACCTCGTTGCGCCAGCCGCCGATCCGGGTCACGCCCACCTTGAGGGTGGACGGCGGCTGCTCCCCGCGCACTCCCGAGATCCGCACGCGGTCGGGTCCGTCGTCGGTGAGTCGGACCGTGTCCAGGCGGGCGGTCACGTCCGGGCCCAGGTAGCGGACGCCCTGGGTCTCGTAGAGGAGCTGGGCGGTGACCGTGCCGACCGAGACCACCCCTCCCGTCCCCGGGTGCTTGGTGATGACCGCCGAGCCGTCCGAGGAGATCTCCGCGAGCGGGAAGCCGGGGCGGCGGACGTCGTGGGCCGTGAAGAAGGAGTAGTTGCCGCCGGTGGCCTGGGTGCCGCATTCCAGGACATGGCCCGCGACCACCGCTCCCGCCAGCCGGTCGAGGTCCTCCGGCGACCAGTCGAACCACCAGGCCGCCGGGCCGCTGACCAGCGCCGCGTCCGTGACCCGGCCGGTGACGACCACGTCCGCGCCGGCCCGCAGGCAGGCCGTGATACCGGCGCCGCCGAGGTAGGCGTTGGCCGTCAGGGCGCCGTCCTCGCGGGCCGTGAGGTCGTCGCCCTCGACGTGGGCCACCGAGACGGGTACGCCGACCTCGGCCGCCAGAGCCCGTACCGCGTCGGCGAGTCCGGCGGGGTGGAGACCGCCCGCGTTGGTGACGATCCGCACACCCCGCTCGTGCGCGAGCCCGAGCCCCTCCTCCAACTGGCGCAGGAAGGTCTTGGCGTAGCCGAGGTCCGGGTCCTTCAGGCGGTCCCGGCCCAGGATCAGCATGGTCAGCTCGGCCAGGTAGTCCCCGGTCAGCACGTCCAGCGGGCCGCCGGTGAGCATCTCGCGCAGGGCGCTGAACCGGTCGCCGTAGAAGCCGGACGCATTGCCGATGCGCAGCGGCCGACGGCTCATCGTCCGGCCTCCGCTTCCCGTCCGGCCTCCGACTCCCGTCCGGCCTCCGGCTCCCGCCCAGCGCCCGGCTCCCGCCCGGCGCCCGCCGGTCCGGCGAAGGCCTGGGCGATGTCCAGCCAGCGGTCCGCGTCGGGGCCGGTCGCGGTCAGGGCGAGGTCGGCCCGGTGGGCCCGCTGGGTCACCAGCAGGCAGAAGTCGAGGGCCGGGCCGGTGATCCGCTGCGGGGCCTGCGGCGGCCCGTACGCCCACACCCCCGCGCCGTCGGGCGCGGTCAGCTCCACTCGGAACTCCCCCTCGGGCGCGGGCAGTCCGCGTACGGCGTAGGCGTAGTCGCGGGCCCGTACGCCGATCCGCGCCACGTGCCGCAGCCGCGCGGTGGGAGTGCGGCGCACGCCGAGCGCGTCGGCCACGTCCTGGCCGTGCGCCCAGGTCTCCATCAGGCGGGCGCTGGCCATCGAGGCGGCCTTCATCGGCGGCCCGTACCAGGGGAAACGGGTGTCGGGCGGGGCCTCGGTGAGGGCCTGGGCGAGTGCGCCGCGCGTGTCGCGCCAGCGGGTGAGCAGCTCGGCGGGCGGCAGCGCCGCGCCCTCCCGCGCGCCGTCGTCGACGAAGGAGTCGGGGGCTTTCAGCGCCTCCTCGACCATGTGGCCGAAGCCGGCGGCGTCGGTGAGGGAGAGCAGCGAGGCCCGGTCGGTCCAGTGCAGGTGGGCGATCTGGTGGGCGATGGTCCAGCCGGGTGCGGGCGTGGGCCGGGCCCAGTCCGGGCCGGGCAACCGCTCGACGAGGGCGTCGAGTTCCCGCCCCTCCTCGCGCAGATCGGTGAACACGGCGACGGCGTCGTCGACGGCGGACGGATCGGGCACGGTGCGCTCCCCTTCTCGGCGTGAGGGGAAGACTGGCAGCACCCAGGAAAACAATCAAGCACGCTTGCATGATTTTCTCGAACGGGGAACACCTTCCCGCCACCCACACCAAACCACCGCAATCCACGGGTAGTTGATCCACACCCGCACCGGCCGCAGGTCTCGCGGCACGAACACGCCGGGGACCACGGAGGGGGATTCAGGCCGTAAGCCGGAAACCCGCGATACGTCACCGGATGTCCCGTCGATACTGAACGCTCCGCTCCGGGCCCGGGCGGGCGCCCACGTTCGTGTCACTCGACCAAGAGGATGAACTGACGTGACCCCAGCCGCCCAACCTCCCTTCTCCCTCTATCCCGAACTCGACGCGACCGCCCTCGGCGCCTTCGTCTCCGCGCTGGAGAGCGGCGACGTCACCGGCCTGCCGCCCGCCCGCGCAGCCGAGGTCGCCGAGGCGCGCACCCTCACCGTCTTCACCCGCGGCAAGGTCACCGGCGCCGACGGCGACCTCCTCGACGCGGCGCTCTGGCGGCACACCGGAGCCCAGCCGCGCCCGGTGATCGTCATGCCGTCGCCCTGGACCAGCCTGGGCTGGCTCGCGTACGCCGTCCAGGCCACCCTCTTCGCGGCCCGCGGCTACAACGTCCTCGCCTACTCCACGCGCGGCTTCGCCGGCTCCGAGGGGCAGGTCGACGTGGCCGGCCCGCTCGACGTCGCCGACGGCAGCCGCGCCCTGGACCACCTGATCGAGCGCAGCACCGGGCCCGTGACGAAGATCGGCTTCCTCGGGGACTCGTACGGCTCCGGCATCAGCCAGCTCGTCGCCGCGCACGACACCCGCGTCGACGCCGTCGTCGCGCTCAGCACCTGGGGCGACCTCGGGGAGGCCTTCCACGAGAACTCCACCCGCCACGTCGCGGCCGTGAAGGCCCTGCTCAAGGCGGCCGCGAAGGCCCGCCTGAGCCCGCAGACGCAGAGCGTCTTCGACAACGTCCTCACCGGCAGCGACGTCCGGGGCACCCTGCGCTGGGCCGAGGTCCGCTCGCCGTTCACCCACATCAAGGAGCTGAACCGCCGCCAGGTGCCCGTCTTCTTCTCGCACGCCTGGCACGAGACGCTCTTCCCCGCGAACCAGACGCTGCGGATGTTCAACGAACTGACCGGGCCCAAACGCCTCGCCCTCTCCATAGGCGACCACTCGGGCCCCGAGATGTCAGGCGTCCTCGGCCTGCCCAACCGGATCTGGACGGACGCCCACCGCTGGTTCGACCACTACCTCAAGGGCATCGACAACGGCATCGACGACGAGGGCCAGTTCATCGGCGAGGTCATGTGGAGCAGAACCCTCGAACCGCGCCCCACCTGGCCCTCCGTCACCGAACAGCTGCAACGGTTCTACCTCGCCGACGGCGGCGAACTCGGCCCGGACGCGGAGGCCGGCTGGACGGCGACCGTGCTGTGCGGAATGGACACCCCGGCGACCGTCGCCGACAAGGTCGTCGAGTCCGGGTACGCGGAGATGGCCGGCCGCCCGAAGGTCTACCTCACGCAGGACATCGACCGCACCGTCGCCGCCGTCTGGACCGCCGACCCGGCCGCGGAGACCGTCCGGCTGCGCGGCACGCCCAGGCTCCGCGTGACCTACCGGGCGGCGAACCCCGGTTCCACCTTCGTCGCGTACCTCCTCGACACGGCCCCGGACGGCACGGCGCACCTCGTCACCCACGCCCCGTACAGCGACCTGGAGTCCCCGCCGGACAGCCTGATCAGCGCGGACATCGAGCTTCAGGCCACGGCGTACGACGTACAGCGCGGCCACCGCCTGATGCTGGTGATCGACGCCCGCGACCCCTTCTACGCCGATGCCAACCTGCCCCGCGCGACGCTGGACTTCACCTCCCCGGAGGCCACCCCGTCGTACCTGGAACTCCCCCTCGGCTGATGCCGTACGCCCGCCCAGCCGGTCCCCCGCGGCCGTCCGGGCGGGCGCACGCTCCCCAGATGACGCACGCCGAACCGCTCCGGTTGCGGGTTGCGGGGACGGGTTCACGGGGCGGGGGGCGGCGGGGCGGCAGAGGACTGGGGGTTCGGGAGCCACTCGGGCGGGATCGGAGATGGTTTGGGGTTTCCCGTCAGTCCCATCGTCCCTGACCACCGCATACGCGGATCCCGCTCCCCCACAGCACCCGACGCAGGGGGTGGGCGGGCAGCCACCGGCTCGGGAAGGTGGGGCCGCGGGGGTGAAGGTGAAAGCCCCGCACGCGTTGGTACCCGTACCCCCTCAGCACACCCCGCCCGGGCCTGCCTGGGCCGTCGCGTGGAGGAGGTCGCGCAGGAGGTCGAAGTCGACCTTGGCGGGGTTGCGGAAGCGCAGGCAGGCCTTGCCCATGTCGTGGCCCGCCAGGCGGTCCGCGAAGGCGTCCCGGACGTCCGTGCGCATCAGGTAGAAGGAGATGTACTGCTTCTGGTCCGCCCAGGCGATCTCCGCTTCGGTCCCGCCCGGGCGGACGTAGACCGGCATCCCGTACGCGATGCCCTCCTCGAAGCCCGGCAGTTCCGTCACGCACAGCTCGCGCAGGCGGGCGAGGGCGGTGCGGCGGGCTTCGGGGGCGGCTTCCAGGTAGGCGGTGACGTCCATCAGGCGGGCTGCTTTCCGATCTGGGAGCGGACCGCGCCCATGCTGGCCGCGATCACGAGGGCGATGGCCGCGGCGTCCAGCGCCGACAGGGCCTGGTTCAGGACGAGGAAGCCCGCCGTGGCGGCGATGGCCGGCTCCAGGCTCATCAGGATCGCGAAGGTCGGGGCCGGCATCCGCCGCAGGGCGAGCAGTTCGAGGGTGTAGGGCAGCACGGAGGACAGTACGGCCACGCCGACGCCCAGCGCGAGGGTGCTCGGCACCAGCAGGTCCGAGCCGGCCTCGATGACACCCAGCGGCAGCGAGAGGACGGCGGCCGCGGCCATCGCCAGGGCCAGGCCGTCGGCCTGCGGGAAGCGGCGGCCGGTGCGCGCGCTGAACACGATGTACGCCGCCCACATCGCGCCCGCCCCGAGCGCGTAGGCCGCGCCCAGCGGGTCGAGGGAGCCGAAGCCGAGGCCGCCCCCGCCGTGGCCGGACAGCAGGACCACGCCGCCGAGGGCGAGCCCGGCCCACAGGAGGTTCACCAGGCGGCGGGAGACGACGACGGACAGGGCGAGCGGCCCGAGCACCTCCAGGGTGACCGCCGGGCCGAGCGGGATCCGGTCGATGGCCTGGTAGAAGAGGCCGTTCATGCCGGCCATGGCCACGCCGAACGCGACGACCGTGCCCCAGTCGGAGCGGGTGTACCCGCGCACCTTCGGCCGGCACAGGAGCAGCAGCACGATCGCGGCGGCCGCGAGGCGCAGGGTCACCACGCCGGCCGCACCCGCCCTGGGCATGATCATGACCGCGAGGGCGGCGCCGAACTGCACCGAGATGCCGGCCGAGATCACCAGTGCGACCGGCCCCAAGCGGGACCGGGCTCCCTCGGCGGAGGGTGCGGTGGCGAGTGCGGAGGCAGGGGCGGCCGTCGGGGACGCGGTAGGTGCGGGCATGCATCCAGACTAAGCCCCGGTAAGGAGTGTCGATGCCCCTCTTGCCTTACATATTCGCTACGGCTGCGTGTCGTCCGCCAACCCGTCCGCGAGGAGTTCCACGAGGTGACGGGCCCGGACGCCGCCCAGCTGGGCGATCTGGGTCCGGCAGGAGAACCCGTCGGCCTGGACCACCGCGCCGGGCGGGGCCGCGCGCAGGGACGGCAGGAGCTGTTCCTCGGCGCAGGCGACCGACACCTCGTGGTGGCCGGGCTCGAAGCCGAAGTTCCCGGCGAGGCCGCAGCAGCCTCCGGCCGGTTCCCCCACGAGTCCCGCGCGTTCGCGCAGTCGGCGGTCCGCGGCGTCGCCGAGGACGGCGTGCTGGTGGCAGTGGGTCTGGCCGACCAGGGCGCGGTCGAGGCGGGGCGGCCGCCAGGCCGGGGCGTACTCCTCCAGGGTCTCGGCGACGGTACGCACGGCAGCCGCCAGGCGGGCCGCGCGGGGGTCGTCGGGGAGCAGGGCGGGCAGGTCGGCGCGCAGGGCCGCGGCGCAGCTCGGTTCGAGGACGGTGACGGGGCCGGGGACCTCACCGAGGGTGTCCAGGGTCCGGCGCAGGACCTTGCGGGCGCGGTCGAGGCGGCCGGTGGAGAGGTAGGTCAGACCGCAGCAGACCCGGCCGCGGGTACGGGGGACGGACACGTCCAGGCCGGCCGCCCGGAGCACGCGGAGCGCGGCGTGGCCGACCTCGGGGGTGAGGTACTCCGTGAAGGTGTCGGGCCAGAGGGTGACGACGGGACCGGCAGGGACGGTCCCGCCGTCCCCGGCCACCGCCCCGGCCACCGCGCCTCCCCTGCCCGCCGGCCCACCGCCGGCCGGGGCCGGCCCCCTACCCGCCGGGCGCCCGCCCGGCCCCCGCGTGAACGGCCGCTTCGCGAGTTCCGGCAGGGACCGTTCCCGGGCCAGCCCCGGCAGGGGGACCGGCAGGAGGCGGGCGGCCGTGTTGACGGCGCCCGCCGCCCGCAGGCGGGCGATCAGGCGCAGCCATCCCGGCAGGCCGCCCAGCGTGTAGTGGGCGAGCGGCCGGATCCGCCCGGCCCAGTGGTGGTGCAGGAACTCCGACTTGTACGAGGCCATGTCCACGCCGACCGGGCAGTCGCTGAGGCAGCCCTTGCACCCCAGGCACAGGTCGAGCGCCTCGGCGACCTCCGTGGAGCGCCAGCCGTCGGTGACGACCTCCCCGGCGAGCATCTCGTGCAGCAGGCGGGCCCGGCCGCGCGTGGAGTGCTGTTCCTCGCCGGTGGCCCGGTAGGAGGGGCACATCACGCCCGAGCCGCCCGACGCGCCCGGCCCGCCCGTACGGCACTTCGCCACGCCGACGCACCGTGCGACCTCGCCGGCGAAGGGGGTGGCCGGGAGGACCGCGAAGCGGAGGTTCTCGTCCAGCCGGGCCGGCCGGACCAGCATGCCCGGGTTCATACCGCCCGCCGGGTCCCACACGTCCTTGTACGCCCCGAAGAGCCGGATCACGTCCTCGCCGTACATCCTCTGCAGGAGTTCTGCGCGCGCCTGCCCGTCGCCGTGTTCGCCCGACAGGGATCCGCCGTGGGCGACGACCAGCTCGGCGAGTTCCTCCGAGAAGGTGCGGTAGCGGGCAACGCCGGCGGCCGAGGCCAGGTCGAAGTCGATGCGTACGTGCACGCAGCCCTCGCCGAAGTGCCCGTACGGGGTGCCGTGCAGGCCGTGGGCGGCCAGCAGGGCCCGGAAGTCCCGCAGGTAGGCGCCCAGCCGGGCCGGCGGGACCGCGCAGTCCTCCCAGCCCGGCCAGGCCATCCGCCCGTCGGGGGTCCTGGTCGCGGTGCCCGCGGCGTCCTCGCGGATCCGCCACAGCGCCCGCTGCCGCACCGGGTCTGTGACGACCAGCGCGTCCGGCGCGTCGGCGCCCCGTACGACGGCCCGCGCGCCCCCCTCGTCGGGCATCTCCACGAACAGCCAGGCCCGGCCACGCGGCAGCCCCGAGGCCCCGCCGCCCCTGCCCGCCGCGCCGCCGAGCAGGTCCTCGGCCATGCCCTCGACCGTCAGCGGCCGGTACGCGAGCAGCCCGGCGGCCGCGTCCGCCGCCGCGCTCTCGTCGGCGTACCCGAGGACGGCCAGGGCGGGCGCGGGCGGCAGTTCCACGAGACGGACTTCGGCCTCGGTCACCACCCCGAGGGTTCCTTCGCTGCCGCAGAAGGCGCGCGCGAGCCGCACCCCGCGTTCGGGCAGGAGGGCGTCGAGTCCGCCGTAGCCGGAGATCCGCCGGGAGAAGCCGGGCGGCATGCCGGTGCGCAGCAGCCCGAGGTGCCCGGTGACCAGGTCCCGCAGTCCTGCGGGGGCGCCGTCCCAGCCCGTGCCGATGCGGTGCGCGCTGCCCCCGTACGCCGTCACGGCGAGCTCGGTGACGTTGTCGGCGGTGGTCCCCCAGGCCACGGAGTGGGCGCCGCACGCGTTGTTGCCGATCATGCCGCCGAGGGTGCAGCGGGAGTGGGTGGAGGGGTCGGGGCCGAAGGTGAGTCCGTACGGGCGTACGACGTCCCGGAGGCGGTCGAGGACCAGGCCGGGCTGGACGACGGCGGTGCGGGCGGCCGGGTCCACGGACAGCAGGGCGTTCATGTGCCGGGTGAGGTCGAGGACGACGCCCACGCCGGTGGCCTGCCCGGCGACGGAGGTGCCGCCGCCCCGGGGGACGACGGGAACGCCTGCCTCGGCGCACACGCGCAGTGCGGCGGCCACGTCGTCGGCGTCGCGCGGGGCGACGACGCCGAGGGGGACGCGGCGGTAGTTGGAGGCGTCCATGGTCACGAGTGCGCGTGCCGCGGCGCCGAAATCCACCTCCCCGCGCAGCTCCGCCCGCAATGTCCGCTCGACTTCACCGGGTGTCGTCACGTCGCCCAGCCTGCCACCGTCCTGCGGGCGTCGCGCCGCGTCTCATCCGGTGGACGCGCTTCCGGAGCGTGGACCCGGACCCGATACGCTCCGCTCGTGGCTGAGATCCAGATTCCCGCTGACATCAAGCCCGCCGACGGACGCTTCGGCGCGGGCCCCTCCAAGGTGCGGATCGAGGCGCTGGACGCCCTCGCCGCCACCGGTACCTCCCTGCTCGGAACCTCACACCGCCAGGCCCCGGTCAAGAACCTGGTCGGATCGGTGCGCCAGGGCCTCCGGGACCTCTTCTCCCTCCCCGAGGGCTACGAGGTGATCCTGGGCAACGGCGGCTCCACCGCCTTCTGGGACATCGCGACCGCCGGTCTGATCGAGCGGAAGTCCCAGCACCTGACCTTCGGCGAGTTCTCCTCGAAGTTCGCCAAGGCCGCGAAGCTCGCGCCGTGGCTGGACGAGCCGTCCGTGATCTCCTCCGACCCGGGCACGCACCCCGAGCCGGTGGCCGAGGCGGGCGTGGACGTGTACGCGTACACCCACAACGAGACCTCGACGGGTGTCGCGGCGCCGGTCAAGCGGGTCACGGGCGCCGACGCCGGGTCCCTCGTTCTGGTGGATGCGACCTCGGGCGCCGGCGGCCTGCCGGTGGACATCACCGAGACGGACGTCTACTACTTCGCGCCGCAGAAGTCCTTCGCCTCCGACGGCGGGCTGTGGCTGGCGGCGTTCTCCCCGGCGGCCCTGGAGCGCGCGGCCCGCGTGCACGCGTCGGGCCGGCACATCCCGGAGTTCTTCTCGCTGCCGACGGCGATCGACAACTCGCTGAAGAACCAGACGTACAACACCCCGGCGCTGTCCACCCTCTTCCTGCTGGACCAGCAGCTGGAGTGGATGAACAGCCAGGGCGGTCTGGAGTTCACCACGGGCCGTACGGCGGCCAGCGCGCGCCACCTGTACGGCTGGGCGGAGGCGTCCAAGTACGCGACGCCGTTCGTCGTGGACGCCGACAAGCGCTCCGCCGTCATCGGCACGATCGACTTCTCGGACGACATCGACGCGGCGGCCGTCGCGAAGGTGCTGCGTGCCAACGGGATCGTGGACACCGAGCCGTACCGCAAGCTCGGCCGCAACCAGCTGCGCGTCGCGATGTTCCCGGCGATCGACCCGGCGGACGTGCAGGCGCTGACGGCCTGCATCGACTACGTGATCGAGAAGCTCTAGCCGTCCTCCGTCCGACCCTTTCCGAAGCCCCCGGCGACTCGTCGTCACCGGGGGCTTCGGCCTTCGCGCGCGGGACTTCGGGCCGCAAGGCCGTTTCCGACGGGCCTGCGGGCGGCCCGCCCGGACCGACGTCGTCGTCTTCGCGCACCTCACGGGCAGGGCCTGGCCCGGCACGCGATACCTTCAGGAGTTCCGTTGGGCGATTCTTGGAGGCAGCGGCGTGAGCGTGCGAGTGACGGCGGCCCAGAGCGGCGTGGACCCCTTCGGCACGGCCCGGCTGCGGCGCGGCGTGCTCGATGCCTGGGGTGCCGGCCCGGCCCGGTTCCGCGAGGACGCCAACGCCGAGGAGGACCTCGCCCTCGGCGGCTACCGGGACCGGCTCGTCGTCGAGCTGGCCCAGAACGCCGCCGACGCCGCGGCCCGCGCCAAGGTGCCAGGCCGGCTGCGGCTCACCCTCCACGAGGGCGAGGGCGGCCACGCGCTGCTGGCCGTCGCCAACACCGGTGCCCCGCTGGACGCGACGGGCGTGGAGTCTTTGAGCACCCTGCGGGCCTCCGCCAAGCGGGAGCCCGCCTCGGAGAGCGTCGGCCGGTTCGGGGTCGGCTTCGCGGCCGTCCTCGCCGTCTGCGACGAGCCCGCGGTGCTCGGCCGCCACGGCGGTGTCCGATGGTCCCTCGCCGAGGCCCGCGAACTGGCCCGCGAGGCCGCCGTCGGCAGCCCCGGCCTCGGCGACGAACTGCGCCGCCGCGACGGTCACGTGCCGCTGCTCCGGCTCCCCCTGCCCGCCGAGGGCACCGCCCCCGAGGGCTACGACACCGTCGTGGTCCTCCCGCTGCGCGACGCCGCCGCCGAGGACCTCGTGCAGCGGCTGCTCGCCGGCATCGACGACGCCCTCCTGCTGACCCTGCCCGGGCTGTGCGAGGTCGTCGTGGAGACCCCCGCCGGCTCGCGCACGCTGGGCCGCCGCGACGAGGGCGCGTACACCGTCGTCGAGGACACCGCCGACTCCGCCACCCACACCACCCGCTGGCGCACCGTCCGCCACGGCGGTGCCATCGAGCGGGCGCTGCTCGCCGACCGGCCCGTCGAGGAACGGCTGCGGCCCTCCTGGACGGTGTCGTGGGCGGTGCCCGTCGACTCCGACGGCGCCCCGCTGCGCCCGACCACCGCGCCCGTGGTGCACGCCCCGACGCCCACCGACGAGCCGCTGGGCATCCCGGCGCTGCTCATCGCGACCCTGCCGCTGGACACCAGCCGCCGCCACCCGGCGCCGGGACCGCTGACCGACTTCCTCGTGGAGCGCGCGGCCGACGCGTACGCCGAACTCCTCGGCTCCTGGGACCCGGTGAGCACCGGGCTCGTGGACCTGGTCCCCGGCCCGCTCGGCAGGGGCGAGCTGGACGGGGCGCTGCGCGCCGCCGTGCTGCAGCGGCTGCCCCGTACGGCGTTCCTCGCACCGGCCGCGCCGCCCGAGCACGCGGAGGAACGGGGCGCCCTGCGCCCCTTCGAGGCCGAGGTGGTGGAGGGCGCGGGCGCGGAGACCGTACGCGTCCTGGCCGAGGTCCTGCCGACCCTGCTGCCCGCGGGCCTGGAGCGCCGCGCCGAGCTGCGCACCCTGGGCGTGGGCCGGCTCCCGCTGGGCGATGCCATCGAGCGGATCGCGGGCATCGAGCGGACGCCCGAGTGGTGGTACCGGCTCTACGACAGCCTCGCCGGGGTGGACCCCGACCGGCTGTCCGGGCTGCCCGTGCCGCTCGCCGACGGCCGTACGGCGATCGGGCCGCGCCACGTCCTGCTCCCGTACGCGGATACGCCCGCGGACCTGGCCCGGCTGGGACTGAAGGTCGCCCACCCGGAGGCGGCGCACCCGCTGCTGGAGAAGCTCGGCTCCCTCCCGGCGACGGCGCGCGCCGTCCTGACGACCCCGCAGGTGCGGGCGGCGGTGGCCGCTTCCCTGGACGCGGGGGAGATCTGGGACGAGGACGCCGACACCTTGGACGCGGACGAACTGGCCGAGGTGGTGCTGGGGCTGGTCCGCGACGCGGAGCTGGCGCCGGGGGACGAGCCGTGGCTGGGGGCGCTGGCCCTGCCCGACGAGGACGGGGAGCTGACCCCGGCGGGCGAACTGCTGCTGCCGGGCTCGCCGCTGGCCTCCGTCATCCGCGAGGACGAGGTCCCGTACGTGGACGGCGAGCTGGCCGAGCGGTGGGGTGAGGGACCGCTGACGGCGTGCGGGGTACTGGCGGCGTTCCAGCTGGTGCGCGCCACCGACGTGGTCCTGGACCCGGACGAACTGGAGCCCCGCGAGGGCGACTTCGCCGAGCCGGACGACGCGGGGCTGCTGGACGCGGTGGACGTGTGGTGCGAGGACGTACTGGACCAGCTGCCGGACCTCCCCGTGCCGCCGGTGGCGACCGAGCTGGTCGCCGTCCGCGACCTGGACCTCGTCGACGACGACTGCTGGCCGCAGGCCCTCGCCATGCTGGCGCAGCCGCCGCTGCGGGACGCGCTGACCCAGCCCGTGCGGATCCTGCTGCCCGACGGCACCACACAGTCGGTGCGCCCGTACACGGCGTGGTGGCTGCGCGACCACCCGGTGCTGGACGGCCGCCGCCCGGCGGGCCTGCGTGCGGCGGGCGGCGACCCGCTGCTGGAGGGCCTGTACACCTCGGCGGACGCGACCGGTTTTGAGGACGAGCAGGTGCTGCGGGCGCTGGGGGTGCGGACCTCTGTGGCGGCCCTGCTGGACGAGCCCGGGGGCGCGGCCGAGCTGTTGGGCCGGCTCGCCGACCCGGAGCGTGAGGTGACGGACCGGCAGCTGCACGGCCTGTACGGCGCTTTGGCCGATCTGGACCCCGAGCAGGTGACCCTGCCGGACGAGCTGCGGGCGGTGGTGGACGGCGAGGTGCTCGTGGTGGACGCGGCGGACGCGGTGATCGCGGACGCCCCGGACCTGCTGCCGCTGGCGGCGGGCCTGCCGCTGCTGCCGGTGTCCCCGTCGCGGGCGGCCGATCTGGCGGACCTGCTCCAGGTGCGCCGGCTGTCGGACACGGTCCCGGCGGAGGTGACCACGCCGGGTGAGGAGCACGAGGTCCCGGAGTCGGTGCGGGTCCTGCTGGGTCCGGCGACCCCGGCAACGTACGTCGAGCACGAGGAGCTGGTCGCGGGCGGCACCGAGCTGGACTGGCGGCGCACGCCCGACGGCACCCTCCACGCGTCCACCCTGGAGGGCGTGGCGGCGGGCCTGGCCTGGTCGGCGGGCCAGTGGCCGCGCCGCTTCGAGGTGGCGGCCCTGCTGGAGGACCCGTCCCGCACGGCGGAACTGGCCCGGGACCGCTGGTTCGACTGAGGCGCGGCCCGGACGCGGGGGCGGATCAGCCCTTCCCGGCGGCACCGGCGGCCAGGGGGAGCAGGTCGGGGCGTTTGGCGGTGCGGCCGTCTCCGGAGGAGCGGCCGCGCAGGCGGCGGCCCAGCCAGGGACCGAGGAACGCGGCGGCCCAGCGCAGTTCGGCCGCGACGGCCGAGCGGCGCAGCGCGTCCGGCGGGGGCAGCGGCTGCGTCCAGGTGTCGTCGCTGCCGGGGAGGCCGACGGCGTGGGCGAGGGCGGCGGCGATGCGTTCGTGGCCGAGGGAGCTGGCGTGCAGGCGGTCCTCGGTCCACATCCGCGGGTCCGCCACGGCCTCCGGCAGGGCGGTCTCGGCGACGTACACCCCGTGCCGGGCGGCCGCGGCGCGGACGAGTTCGTTGAGTTCGACCAGGCGGGGGGCGAGGGGCCGGGCGAGGGGCGCGATCCTGCCGATGTCGGGGAAGGTCACGGTCGCCACGTGCGCCCCGGCGGCCGTGAGCGCGGCGAACATCTCCTCCAGGTGCCCGGCGACCTCGGCCGCCGCGAAGCGGGGCCGCAGCACGTCGTTGACCCCTGCGACGACGGTGGCGATGTCGGGGCGCAGGGCCAGGGCGGGCCCGAGCTGTTCGGCGCGGACCTGGCCGGCGAGCCGTCCCCGGACGGCGAGGTTGGCGTAGAGCAGGCCGGGGCGGGCGGCTTCCAGGTGTCCGGCGAAGCGGTCGGCGAAGCCGCGCAGGCCCGCGGTGTCGTCGCCGTCGCCGAGGCCTTCGGTCTGGCTGTCGCCCAGGGCGACGTAGCGCCGGTACTGGCTCCCGTCCTCGGTCCGGTCCCCGGTCCGGTCCTCAGCGTTCGTCGGCACGGGCGGTCAGCCCCTCTCGCTCTCGCAGGACCGCCGCGCTGCGGCGGCACCAGTCGCGGTGGCCCTGCTCGAAGGCGATGCCGCGCAGGCAGGTCAGGTACCCGCCGATCGCGTCGCCGCGGAGCAGGAACTCCTCCTCGTCGAGGTCGCCGCGCATCTTACGCAGCACCCTGCCGAGGAGGTCGATCTTGGCGTCGGCGGCGGCTGCCCGCTCTTCGAGCTGTGCGATCACGGGCGCGGCGGCGATCCGGTCGGCGGTCTGGACCTTGACGAGGAGGTCGTCGCGGATGACGGAGGGCTTGACGGCCGCCGCCGCGAACGCCTCCAGTTCGGCGCGGCCGGCGTCGGTGACCTGGAAGAGCCGCTTGTTGGGGCGCGCCTCCTGGACCACCTGGCGGCCTTCGACCAGGCCGTCCTTCTCCAGCTTGGCCAGCTCGGTGTAGAGCTGCTGGGGGGAGGCGTGCCAGAAGTTCGCGACGCCGATGTCGAACGACTTCGCCAGCTCGTAGCCGCTGAACTCGCCGTCCAGCAGCGCCGCCAGTACGGCATGTCGCAAGGCCATCGCGGCCGCCCCTTCCCTTTTCCTCGATCTCCCCCGCATGATACTCAAGAAAGCGACTAGTCAATTCCTTGAGTATAAGGAGGGGCCGTGGAGTCCGTGACGGAGACCGCCGAACGCTTCCGTGCCGCCGTGGAGAAGCGTGATCTGACGGCGCTGGAGGACCTGTTCACCGAGGAGGTCAGGCTGTACAGCCCGGTGAAGTTCCGCCCCTTCGAGGGCAGGCTGATGGTGCTGGGGCTCTTCGGGGTCCTGCTGCGCGTCTTCGAGGACCTGCGCTACGTCGGCCACTTCGACGGCGCGACGGAGAGCGGCGCGGACGGCACCGAGGCCCCCGCGTCGGTCCTGCCCTTCCGGGCCACGGTGGACGGCAGGGAGATCCACGGCATCGACATGCTGCACTTCGACGACTCGGGCCGGATCAAGGAGTTCACCGTGATGGTCCGCCCCCAGTCCGCGGTCCACACCCTGGGCCAGGCCGTCCTGACCGGCCTGCAGGCGGACGGCCTGGCGTAGGGCGCGGGCGCCCGGCCACTCAGGCGGCCGGGCCGGTCAGGCCGGTCAGGCCGGTCAGGCCGGGAACTTGTGGTCGACCCAGCGGAAGGTGAGCTCGATGAGGGTCGCGGCGGCCGCCGCGACCGCCACCGCGGTCCACGGCATCGTGGTTCCGACCAGCTTGAGCTGGAAGAAGTCCTGGAGCCACGGCACGACCAGGACGATCAGGAACGCCCCGCCCATCGCGCCCACCAGGGCCACGCGCCACCACGTGTACGGGCGGGCGATGATCGCCAGGACCCACATCGAGGTCAGGAACAGCGTCAGCGTCGCCGCGCTGGTCTCCGCGGGCAGGGCGTCCGCGCCCGTGTAGTGGTGGCGGGCGATCAGGTAGGTGGCGAAGGTGGCCGTCGCCGCGATCACGCCGCCGGGGATCGCGTACCGCATCACCCGCCTCACGAAGTGCGCCTTCGCGCGCTCCTTGTTCGGGGCCAGCGCCAGGAAGAACGCCGGGATGCCGATGGTGAGGGTGGACAGCAGCGTCAGGTGGCGCGGCAGGAACGGGTACTCGACCTGCGAGCACACCACCAGGATGGCCAGCAGCACCGAGTAGACCGTCTTCGTGAGGAAGAGGGTGGCCACGCGCGTGATGTTGCCGATGACCCGGCGGCCCTCGGCGACCACCGACGGCAGGGTGGAGAAGCTGTTGTTGAGCAGGACGATCTGCGCGACGGCACGGGTGGCCTCCGAGCCCGAGCCCATCGAGACGCCGATGTCGGCGTCCTTGAGGGCGAGCACGTCGTTGACGCCGTCGCCGGTCATGGCGACGGTGTGGCCCCGGGACTGCAGGGCGCCGACCATGTCCCGCTTCTGCTGCGGGGTCACGCGCCCGAAGACGGAGTTGCCGTCCAGGACCTCGGCCATCTCGGTCTGCTCGGCGGGCAGCTTGCGGGCGTCCACGGTGTTCTGCGCGCCGGGCAGGCCCAGCTTGTCGGCGACGGCGCCGACGGAGACCGCGTTGTCGCCCGAGATGACCTTCGCCTTGACGTTCTGGTCCTCGAAGTAGCGCAGCGTGTCGGCGGCGTCGGGGCGCAGCCGCTGCTCCAGGACGACCAGGGCGGTCGGCCTGACCCCGGTGGCGACGGCCTCGTCGTCCAGCTCGCGGGCGGAGCGGGCGAGCAGCAGGACCCGCAGGCCCTGTTCGTTGAGGTCGTTGATCTCGTCGAGGGCGGGGTCCCCGGCGGGCAGCAGCACGTCGGGGGCGCCGAGCAGCCAGGTGTTGTTCTCGCCGTCGCCCTCGCTGAAGCTGGCGCCGCTGTACTTGCGGGCGGAGGAGAAGGGCAGGGATTCGGTGCACCGCCACTCGGCGCTGTCGGGGTAGGCGTCGATGATCGCCTGGAGGCTGGCGTTGGGACGCGGGTCGGACTCGCCGAGCGCGCCGAGCACCTTCTCCACGTACGCCGGCTCCGCGCCGCCGAGCGGGCGGAGCTCGGTGACGTCCATACCGCCCTCGGTGAGCGTGCCCGTCTTGTCGAGGCAGACCACGTCGACGCGGGCGAGGCCCTCGATGGCGGGCAGCTCCTGTACGAGGCACTGCTTGCGGCCGAGGCGGATGACGCCGATCGCGAAGGCCACGGAGGTGAGGAGGACGAGCCCCTCGGGGATCATCGGCACGATGCCGCCGACGGTCCGGGCGATGGCGTCGTTGAGGTTGTTCTCCTTGACGACGAGCTGGCTGACGATCAGGCCGATGGAGGTCGGGATCATCATCCACGTGACGTACTTGAGGATGGTGGAGATGCCGGAGCGCAGCTCGGAGTGGACGAGCGTGAAGCGGGAGGCCTCTTCGGCCAGCTGGGCGGCGTAGGCCTCGCGGCCGACCTTGGTGGCGGTGAACGCGCCGCCGCCGGCGACGACGAAGGAGCCGGACATGACCTGGTCGCCGGGCTTCTTCAGGACGGGGTCGGCCTCGCCGGTGAGCAGGGACTCGTCGATCTCCAGGCCGTCCGCCTCGCCGACGGACCCGTCGACGACGACCTTGTCGCCGGGGCCGAGTTCGATGACGTCGCCGAGGACGATCTCGGAGGTGGAGATCTCCGCGGTACGGCCGTCGCGGCGCACGCTGGGTTTGGCCTCGCCGATGACGGCGAGGCCGTCGAGGGTCTTCTTGGCGCGCAGTTCCTGGATGATGCCGATGCCGGTGTTCGCGATGATCACGAAGCCGAAGAGGCTGTCCTGGATCGGCGCGACGCAGAGCATGACCACCCACAGGACGCCGATGATCGCGTTGAAGCGGGTGAAGACGTTGCCGCGGACGATGTCGGTGGTGGAGCGAGAGGAGCGCACGGGTACGTCGTTGACGTCTCCGCGGGCCACGCGTTCGGCGACCTCGGCGGTGGTCAGCCCGCCCGGCTTGAACCGGGGCGCCGGTGGCCGTACGGGGTGCACGGGGTCGAGTTCCGCCCCGGCGTCGATGGCCGTCCCGGGCCCGCCGCCCGGCTCCCGCCCGTCCTGGTCGATCCTCGCCCGCTCCGTCATGTTCCGACGGTAAGCGGGGTTCGAACGCTTCACCCGCCGAAAAGTCCGAAGATACGACCTGGGGATGACCCGAATCCTCCCCTGGTCGCGGCCGACCCCGCGCGGCCCCGTACGGATGCCCGCAGGCCCGCCCCGAACCGCAGCCGCCCCGGCGGGAGCTGGTGCTGTGGCCGTCAAGGTTCACCAGGTCACAGCACCGGTGCTGTGACCGCAGAGGTTCACCGGGTCACAGCACCCGATACAGCCCCTAGGCGGGTCCGCCCGCCTCCTGCCGTGCCTGCGCGGCAGCAGCCGCCGCGTGGCGCCGCAGTGCCGCCTCGCGGCCGCGGACGTACCAGATGCCGATCAGGCCGAGGAAGCCTCCGGCCGCGCAGGTCCAGACCCACCACAGCTGGCCGCGGTCGGCGAACCAGCCGTAGAACGGCAGCTGGACCACGAAGAGGGCGAACCACAGGATCGTGCCACCCGTGACCGTCGCGACGACGGGGCCCTCAAGGGGCTCGGGCGCCTCGTGCTTCGCAATCCATTTCGCCATGCGGCCAGTTTAAGCGGGCCCGAGCCGGACCCCTCCGGCCGTCCCGCGCGGGCCTCCCCCCGCCCCGCCGCGGGCCTCCGCGCTGTCTACGCGCGGAGATGGACGGCTCTTCGCTGATGTGTTCATACTGAAACGGTTTGGGCGCGGCCCATTTTCTTCGTATGAACCACCAATGAGGACCGTATGAGCACCCCGGCCCCCGCCCCCGCACCCGCCGCTCCGGAGCCTTCCCCCCGGGCACCCTCCGGCGGGACGGACCGCTACTTCAAGATCTCCGAGCGCGGCTCGACCGTCGCCCGCGAGGTCCGCGGCGGTTTCGCGACCTTCTTCGCCATGGCGTACATCATCGTGCTGAACCCGATCATCCTGGGCAGCGCGAAGGACATGTACGGCCACCAGCTCGACAGCGGTCAGCTCGTGACGGCCACCGTGCTGACGGCCGCCTTCACCACGCTCCTCATGGGCGTCATCGGCAACGTCCCCATCGCGCTCGCCGCCGGCCTCGGCGTGAACACCGTCGTGGCCCTCCAGCTCGCCCCGCGCATGAGCTGGCCCGACGCGATGGGCATGGTGGTCCTGGCCGGCTTCGTCGTCATGCTGCTGGTCGCCACCGGACTGCGCGAGCGCGTCATGAACGCCGTCCCGCTGGGCCTGCGCAAGGGCATCGCCATCGGTATCGGCCTGTTCATCATGCTGATCGGCCTCGTCGACTCCGGCTTCGTCTCCCGCATCCCGGACGCCGCGCACACCACGGTCCCGCTCCAGCTCGGCGGCAACGGCCACCTCGACGGCTGGCCCGTCCTGATCTTCGTGATCGGCACGCTGCTCACCCTCGCCCTGCTGATCCGCAAGGTCCCCGGCGCGATCCTGATCTCCATCGTCGCCATGACCCTCGTCGCGGTCGTCGTCCAGCTCGTCGCCGAGCTGCCCGACTCCGGCTGGGGCCTGACCGTCCCGGCCTGGCCCGGCAACCCGGTGGCGGCTCCCGACTTCGGGCTCGTCGGGCAGGTCAGCCTCTTCGGCGGCTTCGCGAAGGTCGGGGTGCTCACCGGCATCCTCTTCGTCTTCACCGTGCTGCTGTCCTGCTTCTTCGACGCCATGGGCACGATCCTGGGCGTCGGCGACGAGGCCAAGCTGATCGACAGGACGTCCGGCGAGTTCCCCGGCATCAACCGGGTCCTGTTCGTCGACGGCCTCGCCGTCGCCTCGGGCGGCGCCACCTCCTCCTCGGCCACCACCTGCTTCGTGGAGTCCACGGCCGGTGTCGGCGAGGGTGCCCGTACGGGCCTGGCGAACGTCGTGACCGGCGCGCTCTTCGCCGTGGCGCTGTTCTTCACCCCGCTGGCCACCATGGTCCCGTCGCAGGCCGCCACGCCCGCGCTGGTCGCGGTCGGCTTCCTGATCCTGGCGGGATCGGTCAAGGACATCGACTGGAGCGACTTCACCATCGCCGTCCCGGCCTTCCTGGCCATGGTGATGATGCCCTTCACCTACTCGATCACCAACGGCATCGGCATCGGCTTCATCGCCTTCAGCGTGCTGCGTCTGGCGACCGGCAGGGGCCGCGAGGTCCCGACCGCCATGTACGTCGTGTCGGCGGTGTTCGTCTTCTACTACGCGATGCCCGCGCTCGGCCTCGGCTAGCGGGTGTCCGGGCTCACGTCAGCCCGTAGAACTTCTCCGTCTCGTCGACGGCCGCCGTGAAGCGCTCGTCGAAGTCATCGCGAATGAGCGTCCGGACCACGTAGTCCTGGACGCTCATTCCGCGTTTGGCCGCATGGATCCGGAGCCTGTCGAGGAGCTCCCCGTCTATGCGCACGCTCAGCACATGTGTCCCCATGGCGAAAGAGTCGGGGCACAGACCGTGTACGCGTGTCACTTTCACCCGCCGACTCACCCGTACGAGTGACCTGACACACACCAGGTGCATGGCCGGGAAAACCCGGTGTTCTTTAGCGAGAGTAATGAGTTATTCTAAATACATGCATGACCTCTCCCATGGCGACGATGCTGCCGCCGTGAACGATCTCCGCTCCGCCGTCATGCGGCTGGGGCGGCGCCTGAAGCACCAGCGCGTCGACGAGTCGCTGAGCCCGACCGAGATGTCGGTCCTCGGCACCCTCGCCCGCTGCGGCCAGGCCACACCCGGCGAGCTGGCACGGCGGGAGCACGTCCAGCCGCCGTCCATGACGCGCATCGTCGCGTTGCTGGAAGCCAAGGGACTGGTCACGCTGGAACCGCACCCCGACGACCGCCGCCAGAAGGTGGTCCGCCAGACGGAGGAGGCCGAAGCGATGCTCGAAGAGAGCCGCCGCAAGCGCAACGCCTTCCTGGCCGGGCTCGCGGCAGAGCTGACCGAGGACGAATGGGCCAAGCTGCGCGCGGCCGCACCTGTCCTGGAGAAGCTCGCGCACCTGTAGGAACGACGCCAGGAGGCGAACGCTTTTGAGTACGGGAAACGGAGCAGACTCCGCACCCGGCCACATATCCACCCCCACTACCGCCGCGCGACCCGCGGCAAGCGCGGCACCCGCGAGCGGGAACTCGATGTTCAGCTCGCTGAGGATCCGGAACTACCGGCTCTTCGCCACCGGTCAGGTCGTCTCCAACACGGGCACCTGGATGCAGCGCATCGCCCAGGACTGGCTGGTCCTCTCACTGACCGGCTCCGCCTCCGCCGTCGGCATCACCATCGCCCTGCAGTTCCTGCCGATGCTGGTGTTCGGCCTCTACGGAGGCGTACTCGCCGACCGGCTGCCCAAGCGGCCCCTCCTCCTCGCCACCCAGAGCGCGATGGGCCTGACCGGTGTCGCGCTCGCCGCCCTCACCCTCGCCGGCCACGTCCAGGTCTGGCACGTCTACGTCGCGGCACTCGTCCTCGGCCTGATCACCGTCGTGGACAACCCGGCCCGCCAGACCTTCGTCCCCGAAATGGTCGGCAAGGCCCAGGTCGCCAACGCCGTCAGCCTCAACTCGGCCAACTTCCAGTCCGCGCGGCTGGTCGGCCCGGCCATCGCAGGCGTGCTGATCACCGCCGTCGGCTCCGGCTGGGCCTTCCTGCTCAACGGCCTCTCCTTCGCCGCGCCCATCGCCGGCCTGCTGATGATGCGGACGAAGGAGCTGCACCCGGTCGAGCCCCGGCCCCGCGCCAAGGGCCAGCTGCGCGAAGGCCTGCGCTACGTCGCTGGCCGGCCCGAACTGGTCTGGCCGATCGTGCTCGTCGGCTTCATCGGCACCTTCGGATTCAACTTCCCCATCTGGCTGTCGGCGTTCGTGAGTGACGTCTTCCACGGCGACGCGGGCACCTACGGACTCTTCAACACCCTGATCGCGGCCGGCTCCCTCGCGGGCGCCCTGCTCGCGGCCCGCCGCGGACACTCCCGGCTGCGGCTGCTCGTGGCCGCGGCCGCACTGTTCTCCGTACTGCTGCTCGTGACGGCCTTCGCACCCGGCTTCTGGCTGTTCGCCGCGCTGCTCGTGCCCATCGGCGTCTTCGGCCTGACGGTCAACGTCACCGCAAACTCCAGCGTGCAGATGGCCACCGACCCCGAGATGCGGGGCCGGGTCATGGCCCTCTTCATGATGGTCTTCACCGGCGGCACCCCGCTGGGCGCCCCGCTGCTGGGCTGGATCACGGACACCTACGGCGCGCGCATCGGCATGGCCTCGGGCGCCCTGATCTCCCTGGCCGCGTCCGTGGCGATAGCGGTGGTCCTGGCCCGCGTCGGAAACCTCCGGCTGCGGGTCGACCGCCACGGGGTGGCCTTCGTCCCGGCCGTTTCACGCCGCCGCGAACTGGTGACGGTGGCCTGACCCGTCGCCTCCGGCGGGGCCCGGACCGGCGCCTCAACCACCGGCGAGGCTGTTCTCGGACCGCGCCGTCCCGATTCAGCCTCGCCGGTATTTGAGGCGCGGGGGTCCGGGGGCGGAGTCCCCGCAGCGGCGGCGCGCACGGCATAGGCTCCCCGCATGAGACTGTTCGCCGCCGTTCTGCCGCCGGACGCGGCCGTCGCCGAGCTCGCCGCCGCCGTGCACGCAGTGCGCGACGACCGGCTGACCTGGACCGCGGAAGCGGGCTGGCACTTCACGCTCGCCTTCATGGGCGAGGTGTCCGACGACGTGCTCCCCGAGCTGCACTCCCGCCTGGAGCGGGCCGCCCACCGTACGGCGCCCTTCGCGCTGCGCCTGCACGGCTGCGGCCACTTCGGCGACCGCGCCCTGTGGGCCGGCGCCGCCGGGGGGCTCGACGCCCTGCGCCTGCTCGCCGACCGGGCCGACGCGGCCGCGCGGCGGGCCGGGGTCCCCATGGAGCAGCACCGCCGGTACACCCCGCACCTCACCCTCGCCCGCAGCCGCCATGCCACCACCCCGCTGCGCCCGTACCTGGACGCCCTCGCCGACTTCGAGGGCACGGCCTGGCAGGTGGACACGCTCAGCCTGGTCCGCAGCAACCTGCCCGAGAGCGGGGTGCCGGGCGAACAGCCCCGCTACGAGACCGTGCGGGCCTGGCCGCTGGCCGGCTGAACCGCGTACACGCGCAGCCCGCGCGCGAACGCCGTGAGGCGGCCCGTCCTGCAGGGACGGGCCGCCTCACATGTCCTCAGCTCACCTGGTCGCCATCACGTGGCCGCCATCAGGTGGTGGCCTTCAGGTGGTTACCAGCCGCCGGTGCCGATCTCCTTGCGGGCGCCGAGGCCGCCGGCACCGGTGCCCGGGTAGAGGAACAGCTTGCCGGTGGAGTTCTGGACGGCGATCAGGTCGTCCGAGAGCTGCGAGTTCAGCAGGTCGCCGCCGATCAGGTCGGACATGCCGTTCCAGCCGCCGGAGCCGATCAGGATGCGCGGGCTCAGGTAACCCTTGTCACCGGGGTACATGAACAGCTTGCCGGTGGACTTCTCGACCGCGACCAGGTCCTGGCGGCCGCTGTTGTTCAGGTCCATGCCGGTGAGGTTGGACATCCCGTTCCAGCCGCCCGAGCCGATCTCCTTGCGGGAGGCGAGCTGGCCGGTGGACGTGCCCGGGTAGAGGTAGAGCTTGCCGGTGGCCTTGTCGACGGCCGCCAGGTCGGCGATCTTGTCGCCGTTGAGGTTGAGGGCCGTGAGGTTGGACATGCCGTTCCAGCCGCCCGTACCGATCAGGACGCGGCTGCCGCCCGAGGCGATCGTCGCGTTGTCGGCGCCCTTGTAGAGCCACAGCTTGCCGGTGGACTCCTCGACCGCCGCGATGTCGTCCTTGCCGTCGCCGTTGAAGTCGCCGCCCGTCAGGTTGGACATGCCGTTCCAGCCGCCCGAGCCGATCAGGACACGGTTGCCGCCGGAGGCGATGGTGCCGTTGGAAGCGCCCTTGTAGAGCCACAGCTTGCCGGTGGACGCCTCCACCGCTGCGACGTCGACCACGTTGTCGCCGTTGAGGTCGGCCGAGGCCAGGTCGACCATGCCGGTGGAGCCGGCACCCCCGCCACCGGGGCCCTCGGGCTTCGGCTCCGGGGTCTTGGTGACGCAGTTCTTGCTGGTCAGCGACTTGGACCAGCTCTGGGAGCCGCTGAAGACGCTGCCGTTGAAGACCGTGCGCTGGTCGACCAGGTCGTGGCGCTGCTCGTAGTGGAGGTGGGCGCCGGACGAGTTGCCGGTGCTGCCGACGATGCCGATCTGCTGGCCGGCCTTGACCGTCGCCCCGCTGGAGACGTTGAAGCCGTTGAGGTGGGCGTAGACGGTGGACCAGCCGCCGCCGTGGTTGATGACCACGTACTTGCCGTAGCTGGAGCCGCCGAGGTCCCTCACCTTGGACACGACGCCGTCGGCGCTCGCCACGACGGGGGAGTTGACCGTCGAGCCGCCCTGCGTCCAGTCGATCGCGTTGGCGGTGGGGCTGTGGTGGGGGCGGGAGGCGCCCTGCCAGGTCTCGCCGCACTTGAACGGCATCTGGAAGTCGGGGCGGTCGTCGCCGGAGGTGGCCGCCATGGCCGTCATCATCTGAGGGCCCTCGGGCAGGCCGAGGTCGGCCGCCGTCAGCTCGGTCATGTCGCCGTGCGGGTCCTGCGGACCGCCGTCGGCGTTCGCACCGCCGGCCGAGAGGGCCACGGCGGCGACGGTGGCGCAGACGAGGCCGGTGGCGATGCGGACCCGGCGGGACATGAGGCGGGAGAGGGCGTGGGCGGAGGTGGTGGTCTCGACAGACATGGGAGTGCTTCCAAACCGGCACGAGGGTGCCAAAAAGGGTGTCAGGGGAAGGGAGTTGCGAAGGCGAGCGGTCAGATGCGTCGGGCGTCGGGGCTACCAGCCGCCGGAGCCGATCTCCTTGCGCGCCCCCAGGCCCGTGCCGGTGCCCGGGTAGAGGTAGAGCTTTCCGGTGGCCTTCTCGACGCCGACGAGGTCGTCGTTCGCGTTCGAGGTGAAGTCGCCGCCGATCAGGTCGTTCATGCCGTTCCAGCCGCCGGAGCCGATCTCCGTACGGGAGTTCAGGCCGGCGCCGTTGCTGGTGTAGAGGTAGAGCTTGCCGCTGGCCCGGTCGGCGCCGACGACGTCGGTCCTGCCGTCGTTGTCGATGTCCATGCCGACCAGGTCGTGCAGGCTGCTCCAGCCGCCGCTGCCGATCATGAGGCGGCTGCTGCCTCCGCCGACCGATCCGGCGCCGTTGCCCTTGTAGAGCCACAGCTTGCCCGTGGACTCCTCCACGGCCGCGAGGTCGGCCTTGCCGTCGCCGTTGAAGTCACCGCCCATCAGCTCGGCCATGCCGTTCCAGCCGCCCGAGCCGATCTCCTTGCGGGAGGAGAGGCCGCTGCCGGTGCCCGGGTAGAGGTACAGCTTTCCGCTGGCCTCCTCGACCGCGACGATGTCGTCCTTGCCGTCGCCGGTGTAGTCGCCGCCGGCCAGGTCGGCCATGCCGTTCCAGCCGCCGCTGCCTATCTCCACGCGGTTGCCGCCGGAGGCGATGGTGCCGTTGGAGGCGCCCTTGTAGAGCCACAGCTTGCCGGTGGACGCCTCCACGCCGACCACGTCGTCGACGGCGTCGCCGTTGATGTTGACCGCGACGAGGTCGGTCATGCCCGGTGCGGGCGGCGGCGGGGTGGTCGTGTCGTCGGCGATGTTCTTGTAGCGGACGGGCTCGTAGGGGCCGTATCCCGGGTAGTACGGGTAGTCGTAGACGCGGTGGTGGACACCGCTGGGGGTGAAGTCGAAGCCCCAGTACTTCGTGCGCTCGGAGTTGGCCCACCTCTCGAAGAGGACGATGTGGCCGGAGGAGCCCGCGTCGTCGTCCAGGAGGGCGTCGCCCGCCTTCAGTTCCGACTTGGTGATCGACTCGGTCACGCCGCGGGAGGCGAAGGTGTTGGTGGCCGGCTGGAAGTCCAGGTCCCAGGCCATCGAGACGAAGCCCGAGCAGTCCGTGCGGTATCCGCCGCGCCGGCCGCCGCTGTCGTAGTCCAGGCCGATGCCGACCCAGCTCTTGGCCCGGGCGATGGCCCCGCTGCGGGTGAGCTTCGTGGGGGCGGTCGCGGCGAAGGCCGTCGCCCGGGTGTCCCCGTCGACCGCGCCCTCGGGGCCCTGGCCGGGGCTGCCGTAGTCGGGGTTCGCGGGGGATTCGGCGGTGACGGCTGCCGGGGCGGCCATCGCGGCGGAGTCGACGGCGACGACGGTGCCGGCGGCGACGGCGCCGGCGATCAGTGCGGCGACGGCCGCGTGTCGGGTTCTGGGCAGGTGTCGGGACATGGCTGTGCTCCGGTTCTGGCGGGTCAGGAGGTCCGGGGGCCGGGAGCGGCGCTCGACCGGCGGCAGTGCGACGTACGACGTGCGAGGTGTGGCGGACGGACAGCTGTCCTGCAGGTACAGCGGTCCTGTGAGGTGGTGCGGGGGGACGGTGGTGCGGGGGCGGCGCGGGGCGTCAGGGCCGCCGAGGGCGCTACGGCCGCCCGGTCACCGCGGTCAGTGCTGCGCCGGCGGTGCCCGTCGGCCCGGCCGTTCCGGTCGCCGGGGCCGGGTGGGCCGGGGCGTGGGCGGAGGCCATCGGGGCGACGGAGGTGATGCCGAGGGTGAGGGCGACGACCGCGGTGGCCCGGAGGATTCCCGTACGCATGGGGTGTTGCTCCTTTTCGATACGAAGAGGCTGGCTGGCTGGATCCCGTCGCCCTCGGACGTCCCGCGGTGGCGTCCGTTCAGGGGTTTCAGGGACTTCGGTGCTTGTCTGCGGGGGCTGCCCCGCTGACAAGCAATAGATTCGCCGCTGCCCGGGCCGGGCGGAAGAGAGATCGGCTGGACCGAAAAGGCCATGGCCGGACCTGGCCACGGTTGGCCTGATCCGGCCCCTCCGTCCGGCAGCCCGCTCCCCCGCACACGTGAAAGCCGCCCGGCGGGACCACTGTCGTGATCCCGCCGGGCGGCTTTCAGCTGCAACACCGTTCAGGGGCGCGTGGGCAGCCAGCCCTCCTGGACGGCGCGGACGCCGGCCTCGAAGCGGCTGCGCGCCCCGAGCCGTTCCATCAGCTCGTTGGCGATGCGCCGGGCCGTGCGCGAGGAGACCCCCAGCCGCTTGGCTATCGCCTCGTCCGTGTGCCCCTCCGCCAACAGCCTTACAGCGGCCGCCTGTTGCGCGGTCAGACCGTCCGGCCCCAGGACCGCCACCTCCGCCAGCGGCTGCGCCGCCGCCCACGTCGACTCGAAGAGCGCACAGAGGGCGACCAGCATGCCGTGACCGGTCAGCACGACCGCGCCCGCCGCCGAGTCGTCGCTCACCGGGATCAGCGCCGTCCTGCGGTCCACGATGAGCATCCGCGTCGGCAGCGACGCCACCGTACGGACCTGGCCGCCGAGCTCCGTGAGCCAGTTGGCGTGCTCCACGGAGGGCCGGCTGTTGCGCACGCTGTCCAGGTAGAGGGTCCGCATACGCACACCGCGTTCGAGCAGCGCCCTGTTCAGAGGGCGGGATGCGGCCAGCGCCGACTCGCTCAGCGTCGCGTCCGGCGAGAAGGCCAGCAGTTCCTCCTTCGTCTCCCGGGTCAGCGCGACCAGCCGGTCGCGGACCGCGTCGAGGCCGATGAGCTGCTCCACGCCCGGATGTCTGGCGGCCGGCCGCAGCTCCGAGTACTCCGAGATCAGCCTGGCCGCGGCGGCCCGGGACGCCTCCAGCCGCTGCTGCTGCGCGGCGAGTTCCGCCTGCCCCCGGGCCATCAGGATCTCCATCCCGATGTCCGGTGAGACGGCGCGCAGCCGCCCGCTGTCGTCGGCCGACGGCTGGACCAGGGCCAGCTCGCTCAGCAGGTCCAGCGCCTCGCGTACGTCGCCCTCGCCGATCCCCACGGCGTCGGCGAGCGCGGTCACGCCCGACCCGGGCTCCATGAGCATGGCCCGGTAGACGCCCTCGGCTCTCACATCGAGGCCCAATTCGGTCAACATGTGTATCCCCCCACCCCGTTGGCACTTCGATCGGGATGATCATCTCAAAGAAGCGCCGTCGGGCCAGATGTGTCCACGGCCACAACCGGCCAGCCGGAAGGGTGTCCGGCACGGGTCCGCAGGGGAGACGGTGGAGACATGTACCTGGTCCATGCCCGTCTGCGGACGGTCCCTCCGGCGCACGTGCCCGACGACCTGCGTGAGACGGCCCGCGCGGGGCTGCGCCCGCGGGACCGGGTGGAGCACCTGGCCGTGCACCCGCAGTCCGCGGAGCACTTCACGCTGGGCTTCTTCCTGCTCTCGGACTCCCTGGAGGAGGCGGAGCGGCACGCCGAGTCCGTCTGCCGCCGCCTGCTCGGCGCGCGGGCGCTGCCCCCCGCGCGCCTCCTGGACGTCGGCGTTCCGCTGATGCCCCTGTCGGTGCCGGAGCTCCGGGGCGGCTGACCGCCGCGCTCCACCGCGCACGGCGGTGCTCCGCGCACGGCCGGAAGGGGTCTTCGACCGGGTTCCTGTCCTCATCCGTCCACGGACGGTTTGGGCCAGCCGATACCTCTTCTCCCCCTGCTGAGCTGCGGCTTAGCTATGTCTCACCGGAAAGGGACAGCGCCACCGCGGGGTGCGGGACCGACCGGGAAGCCACCGTCACCACGCCTCACGGCACCCCGAAGGGACACCGGACACCATGAACACCACGCGCATCGCCAAGGCCGCCGCGGTCGTCGCCCTCGCCCTCGTCCTCGGTACGCCGGCTGTCGCCTCCGCCGCCCCGCTCACCGCCGCCAAGCCCCCGGTCGCCGCCCAGAACGGTGACATGAGCTGGCAGTGACCGCTCGGCCACGGCCGGCAGCGCGCCCACCACGGCACAGCCCCTGCGTCCACGATGCGGGGGCTGCCGCGTTAGGCTCGACGGGTGGATCCCAAGACCAGAAACCGTGTGATGGCCGGTGTGCTCGTGCTGATGTTCGTCGTCGTCGCCGTGGCGGCCGCCGTCGGCCAGTAGCCCCGACGACGGCCACGACCACCACGACCGCCACCGGCGGCGACGACGACCGGACGGCTACCAGGCGAAGGCCTCCGGCGAGGGCCCGGGACCGGGGAAGATCTCCTCCAGCCCGGCCAGCACCTCCTCGCTCAGCTCCAGCTCCACGGCGCGCAGCGCCGAGGCGAGCTGCTCCTGGGTACGCGGCCCCACGATCGGGCCGGTGACCCCGGGACGCGTCAGCAGCCAGGCCAGCCCGACCTCGCCCGGCTCCAGGCCGTGCTTGTCGAGCAGGTCCTCGTACGCCTGCACCTGCGCCCGTACCGTGCTGTTGGCCAGTGCCTCCGCGGACCGCCCGGAGGCCCGTCGGCCACCTGCGGCCTCCTTCCTGATCACCCCGCCCAGCAGCCCGCCGTGCAGCGGGGACCAGGGGATGACGCCGAGCCCGTACTCCTCGGCTGCCGGGATGACCTCCATCTCGGCGCGCCGCTCCGCGAGGTTGTAGAGGCACTGCTCGCTGACCAGCCCGAGCCGCCCGGTGCGCGCCGCGACCTCGTTGGCCTGGGCGATCTTGTAGCCGGGGAAGTTCGAGGAGCCGACGTAGAGGATCTTGCCCTGCTGGACGAGGACCTCCACGGCCTGCCAGATCTCCTCGAAGGGGGTCCGGCGGTCCACGTGGTGGAACTGGTAGACGTCGATGTAGTCGGTCTGGAGCCGCTTGAGGCTGGCGTCGACGGCCCGACGGATGTTCAGCGCCGACAGGCGGTCGTAGTTGGGCCAGGTCTCGCCCTCGCGGGACATCGAGGCGTAGACCTTGGTGGCGAGGACGGTCTTCTCGCGGCGCCGGCCGCCCTGGGCGAACCAGGTCCCGATGATCTCCTCGGTGCGGCCCTTGTTCTCACCCCACCCGTACACATTTGCGGTGTCGAGGAAGTTGACGCCCGCATCGAGGGCGGAGTCCATGATCGAGTGGCTTTCGGGCTCCGTGGTCTGCGGACCGAAGTTCATGGTGCCGAGTACAAGTCGGCTGACCTTGAGGCCGGTGCGTCCGAGCTGTGTGTACTTCATGGGGCCCTAGCCAACTGCTTCGAGTGCACTCGAAGCAAGCCCCTCTGGTGCAGGGCGTGTTACGGGTGCTGCGCCGCGCGGTAGGGCCCGCCGAGGCCCCAGGCCTGGTGGAGGACCGCGGCGAATTCGCCCGCCAGGCGGTGCTCGCCGGAGGCGTTCGGGTGGGTGCCGTCGTAGGTGTCCCGGTGGATGTCGTACGCGGCCGGGCGCGCGGCCAGCAGGATCGGCGAGGCGTCCGTGGTGAGGTCGGCCACCGCCTTCGCGAGGAGGTCGTTGAAGCGGTCCACCTCGGCGGCGAAGGGGGCGTCCTCCTCGGCCCGGCTGTTCGGGATGACGGGCAGCAGCACCATGCGGATGCCGGGGCGCGCCTGGCGGGCGCCCGCTATGAAGCGGCGGACGTTGGCGGCGGTCTGCTCGGCGTCGGTGTAGAAGCCGAGGTCGATCAGGCCGAGGGAGACCAGGAGCACGTCCGGGCGGTGCGCGGCCACGGTCTCGCCCATGACGGGGGCCATGTGCTGCCAGCCCTCGCCCCAGCCGGCCAGGTGGCGGCGGGCGTGCTCGGGAAAGCCCGGGTCGGCGTACTGGTGGCTGACGGGGGCGTCGGCGCCTGTGTCGTAGACCTCGCAGCGCGGGCCGACGATCCGGTAGGGGCCGCCGAAGGTCGAGTCGAGGTGCTGCCACATCCGATAGCGCCAGGTGTAGTCGCCGACGCGTCCGATGGTCATGGAGTCGCCGACGAACATGAAACGCATCCGGTCATCATCGCGGATCGCGTGACAGAAGGATCTGTGACGCCGGACACGCGGCACGTGCTGGCAGGCTGGGAGGATGCGCCCGTCCCTGCCGTCCGCCGCCGCCCTCGCGGCCGCCGCGACCGCCCTCGCCGCCGCCACCGCCCTCGCCGTGCTGCCCGGCACGGCGTATGCGGCACAGTCCCCCGGGACGTCCTCGTTCACCATCTCCGATCCGCGGATCAAGGAGTCGAGCGGGCTGGCGGCCAGCCGTATCCATCCGGGCGTCTACTGGACGCACAACGACAGCGACGACGGCCCGTACGTCTACGCGGTGGACTCGGCCACCGGCAGCACCGTGGCCCGGGTGACGCTGACGGGCATCGGCAGGCCGCGCGACGTCGAGGCGATCTCGCTGGGCCCGGACGGACAGCTCTACGTCGGTGACATCGGCGACAACCGGGGCGGCACCTGGGACCACGTGTGGATCTACCGCTTCCAGGAGCCGCGGCAGCTGGGTGATGTCACCGTCAAGGCAGCGCAGTTCACGGTGCGGTACGAGGACGGGCCGCGCAACGCCGAGTCCCTGATGGTGCATCCGGTGACGGGCCGGGTCTACATCGCGAGCAAGGACGAGAGCAGGGGCGGCCTGTACGAGGGCCCCGCGCAGCTGTCGGCGGGCGCGGACAACGTCTTCCGGCGGGTCGCCGACGTCCCGTGGGTGACGGACGGGGCGTTCTCCCCGGACGGGAGCCGGCTGACCCTGCGCGGCTACTTCACCGCCCGGACGTACCCGTGGAAGGACGGCCGGCCGGTGGGCGAGGGCGAGCGGGTGGACGCCCCGTGGCAGGGGCAGGCGGAGTCGGTGACGTACGCCGCGGACGGCTCCACGCTGATGTTCGGCTCGGAGGGCGCGAGCAGCCGGGTGGTCGCGGTCCCTGCGGCCGCGGCCCCCTCGCCCGGCGGTTCGGCCTCGCCGCAGCCCGGGTCACCGCCGGACGCGGCGACCTCGCAGGAGCCGACGGGCAGCTTCGGCAAGGGCGCCCTGGTCCTGGCGGGCGGTCTGGCCCTGGTCTTCGCTGCGAAGCGGCTCTTCCGCCGCCGCGCGCGGGACTGACGGCACGGCACTGCCGGCACGGGCCCGCCCGCGCCGGCAGTCCCCGGGCCGACAGGCGGGGCCGTACGGGTTAGGAGTGGCCGAGGTCCAGGTCCGAGGCCTGGGCGTCGGCGGCCGGGACCGAGCCGGTGTCCGCGGCCGGTCGCAGGACGAACTCGTCCGAGGCCATCGAGTCGAGGACCGGCGGCGGCGGCCGCAGCGGCGCCGGCACGACCGCGGCCTCGGAGTGGCCGCCGCAGCCGTAGGACAGCGACACCAGGCGGCCGTCGGCCGGGCTGAACTCGTTCGCGCAGACACCGAAGGCCTGCCCCAGCGAGCCGCCGACGGCGACGAGGAAGCCGCAGGAGACGCAGGACGCGGGCGCCGCCTGCGCCATCGGGGTCTTCGCGCCGAAGGACTCGTCCCAGCGGTCGGCCGCGCTGTGCAGCCCGTACCGGGAGAGCACGCGCGCCCGGCGCATGCCGAGCTCCTCGGCGACGGACGAGATGGAGCCGCGGGCGGGAACCGTCACCCGGTCGGTGACGTCGGCGTCCTCGGCCTCGACCAGTTCGGCCATCTCGGTGGAGACGACGGAGTTCGGCGGCGGGGCGTCCTCGCCCGACCAGCCCGGCTCCAGCCGCAGGTCGTCGGCCTCGGTGGGCAGCAGATCGCCCGGTCCCATGTCGCCGGGGCGCAGCCGCTCGCTCCACGGCACCCACTCGGGGGCCAGCAGGGCGTCGTCGCCGGGAAGCAGCACCGTTTCGTCGAGGGTGACGTTCTTGGCGCGGGAGGCGCGGGCCACGGTGACGGCCCAGCGCCAGCCGCGGTATCCCGGTTCCTTGGACTCGAAGAAGTGGGTGACGACGCGGTCGCCCTCCGCCACGACGGAGACGTGTGCGCCCACCACGCCGGGGAAGGCTGCCTCCTCGGCGGCCGCGCGGGCGAGTTCCACCGCCTCGACGCACAGGCGGTCGGGGGTACGCGGGGTACGGCTTCGCGTCGTCGCAGCACTCACTGGTCTCGTTCTCTCCTACGCCGTCTCACGTGTGCGCCGTCCGTACTGTCGTCCACAACGACCCGGTGGTGCTGTCCGTACGAGGCGCGGGCGGAGCGGACCAGAGGGCCGCGTCGACGTCCGCACCCGATCGGACTCCGGGCGCACCTCACTGCGATCCATTCTGCGGGATCACGAAGAGGCGCGCGGCCAGGAGCAACCGCCGGTGGCGCGCTACGCACGCTACCTCCTCTTAAGCCCTGGGCACACATGCAAGGTCCGATTCGCGGACAAGCCGCCGGTTGTGCGACGCGCCGGGGGGCGCCCCGCGGGGGCCGGGTGGGGCACTATGTCGAGTGTGGCACCCGTACGGTCGTCCGACGACGGCTCGGGACCGGCCAGGCGGGCCGGCCGGGCTGTCGGGCGTGCCCTGCACCTTCCGATCACCGGTCCGGCCAAGGGGATCCGGCGGGCCACGCACGCGCACGGGGCGGGCGAATCAGGTCTGGGCAAGCTGATCGAGCTGCACGCGATCAACGGCGCCGGCGACATGATGATCACGGTGGCGTTGGCGTCGACGGTGTTCTTCTCGGTGCCCACGGACGAGGCACGGGGCCGGGTGGCCCTGTACCTGGCGATCACGATGGCGCCGTTCACGGTGCTGGCCCCGGTGATCGGTCCGCTGCTGGACCGGCTGCCGCACGGGCGGCGGGCCTCGATGGCGGCGGCGATGCTGGCGAGGGCGGTGCTGGCGCTGCTGATGTCGGCCGTGGTGGCCACGGGGGGTCTCCAGCTGTATCCGGAGGCGCTGGGAGTGCTGGTGGCGTCCAAGTCGTACGGGGTCGTGCGCAGTGCGGTGGTGCCCCGGCTGCTCCCGCCGAAATTCTCACTCGTCAAGGCGAACTCCCGGGTCACGCTGGCCGGTCTGCTGGCCACGGGCGCGGCGGCGCCGGTGGCCGCCGGGCTGAACTCCATCGGGCCGCAGTGGCCGCTGTACGGGGCGTGCGTCATCTTCCTGGGCGGCGCCTTCGCGGCGTTCACGCTGCCGCACAAGGTGGACGAGGCGAAGGGCGAGCGCCGCGCCCGGCTGTCGACGCACGAGGCGCACTCGAAGCGGCCGGGGCTGCGGACGGTGAGCCGCAGCGTGCTGTGCGGGCTGCTGGCGAACGCGGCGATGCGCGGGCTGTCCGGGTTCCTGATCTTCTTCCTGGCGTTCCTGCTGCGAGAGCATCCCCTGGCGGGGCAGAGCGCGGCGGTGTCGCTGGGCATCGTGGGCGTGTCGGCGGGCGTGGGCAACGCCTGCGGTACGGCGGTGGGCGCGTGGCTGCGGGCGCGCGCGCCGGAGATGATCGTCGCGTCGGTGCTGTGCGTGACGCTGGGCGTGGCGGTCCTGGCGGCCGTCTTCTACAGCGGGGTGTTCGTGGCCGTGCTGGCGGCGACGGCGGGCTTCTGCCAGGCACTGGCGAAGCTGTCGCTGGACGCGATGATCCAGCGGGACGTGCCGGAGGCCGTACGGACCTCCGCGTTCGCCCGTTCGGAGACGCTGCTCCAGGTGGCGTGGGTGCTGGGCGGGGCGATCGGCATCGTCCTGCCGCTGAACGGCGTACTGGGCATGTCGGTGGCGGCGGCGATCGTCGCGCTGGGCGCGACGATGGCCGTCCGCGGCGCCCTGTCGTCCCCCCGCCACCAGCCACAGCAACGCCCGTCCCGCCCCAGGGTCGCCTGACCCCCCGGACTCCCACCGAATCCGGCCCCGCCGGCCCATCCAGCCCCGCCGGCGTTTGAGGCGCGGGGCCCGGGGCGGAGCCCCGATCTTTCAGCCCCGCCGGCGTTTGAGGCGCGGGGGCCCGGGGGCAGCGCCCCCGCAACAACGCCGCGCCCGCGCGCAAACAGCCACCCCCGGCGGGAGCCGAACGGCGGCGCGCCGCAGGCCGGCGGTACCCCGTGCAGCGGCGCAGCCCAAGGGCCCGATAGCCTTCGGCTCATGACCGCACCGCTTTTCTCGGGTAGGGCCCGCCGCAGCGTCGCGGCCCTCGGAGCCGTGTCCGCCGGCCTCCTCCTCCTCTCCGCCTGCGACAAGCCGACCCCGCTCGCGACCGTGACGGTCGGCAGCTCGTCGGTGTCCGCCGAGGCCTCTTGCCACAACGACGGCAAGGAGCTCTCCATGGACGAGGTCCAGGAGTGCCTCACGAACCTCAAGAACCCCAAGACCATCGAGTACGGCCGCGGCGAAACGCTGCGCCTCGGCGTCGAGCCGGAGATCGTCGAGGACGGCAAGCGCTGGTCGGCGGTTCTCGACGGCCAGCCGATCACCGAGCCCTCGTCGAGCACGTACCGCAGCTTCCCGAACGCCGACGTCTTCGCGACGGGCGGCCAGGGCGAGGCGCCGACCTCGAAGAAGCTGGCCTTCCTGCAGATCGCCGAGGACGGCAAGCCGCTCGCCGTCTGGTCCTTCAACCTCAAGCTCAAGTAACCGGACGACACCGGTGCGCGCGCTCGTCGTGACGGCGGTGGGGGCGGAGTCGGAATCCGTCCTCACCGGCCTGACCCCTCATCCGGACAGTCCCGGTCCTGAGCCGCGCACGCTCCCCGGCGGATACCTCATCACCCGCCGGGACCTTCCGGGCATCGCCTTCGACGTGCTCGTCGGCGGCGTCGGTCCGGCGGCGGCCGCCGCGGGCACCGCCACGGCTCTGGCCCTCGCCGGAGCCGAATACGGACTGGTCGTCAGCGCCGGCATCGGCGGCGGGTTCGCGCCCGCCGCCCCGGTCGGCTCCCTCGTGGTCGCGGACGCGATCGTCGCAGCCGACCTGGGGGCGCAGACCCCCGACGGGTTCGTCGACGTGTCGGCGCTGGGCTTCGGACGCAGCGTGCACCTGCCGCCCGCCGAGCTGGCCGCCCGGGCCGCGGAGGCGACCGGGGCGCTGCTGGCGCCCGTACTGACCGTCTCCACCGTGACCGGGACCGCCGACGGGGCGGCCGCTCTCGCGGCCCGGCACCCGATGGCCGGGGCCGAGGCCATGGAGGGCTTCGGGGTCGCGGAGGCCGCCGCCGCGCACGGGCTGCCCGTCCTGGAGATCCGCGCCGTGTCCAACGCCGTGGGGCCGCGCGACCGCGCCGCCTGGCGGATCGGGGACGCGCTGGCAGCGCTCGCCGAGGGCTTCCGCGTGCTGGGGCCCGTACTCGCGAACTGGGGAGAACGCCATGAGCAACACCGTGGTCGACGGTGAACCGCTGAAGATCGCCTATTCGCCCTGCCCGAACGACACGTTCGTCTTCGACGCGTGGGCGCACGGACGGGTGCCCGGCGCGCCTGCCCTGGACGTCACCTTCGCGGACATCGACCTCACCAACGGCATGGCCGAGCGCGGCGAGCTGGACGTGCTGAAGGTGTCCTACGCGGTGCTGCCGTGGGTGCTGGAGGAGTACGCGCTGCTGCCGTGCGGCGGGGCCCTCGGGCGCGGCTGCGGACCGCTGGTGCTGACGGCGGAGCCGGGCCTGGACCTGGCGGGGAAGACGGTCGCGGTGCCGAGCGAACGCTCCACCGCCTACCTGCTGTTCCGGCTGTGGGCGGCCGACGTGCTGCCGGAGGGCGTCGGCAAGGTGGTCGTGCTGCCGTTCCACGAGATCATGCCGGCGGTCCGGGACGGCCGGGTGGACGCCGGACTGGTCATCCACGAGGCCCGGTTCACCTACCAGGACTACGGCCTGCACTGCCTCGCCGACATGGGCGAGCACTGGGAGTCCACGACCGGTCTGCCGATCCCGCTCGGCGCGATCATCGCGAAGCGGTCGCTGGGTGCGCAGCGCCTGCGCGAGCTGGCCGAGTCGGCGCGCACCTCGGTCCGGATGGCCTGGGACGACCCGCAGGCCTCCCGCCCGTACGTCCGCGCGCACGCGCAGGAGCTGGACCCGGCCGTCGCCGACCAGCACATCGGCCTGTACGTCAACGAGTTCACGGCGGACCTGGGCGAGTCCGGCTACGCCGCGGTGCGCGGGCTGCTGACGCGAGCGGCGGCCGAGGGGCTGGTACCGGCCATCGCGCCGGGCGCGCTCGCCTTCCCGTAGGGGTGCGCGCGCCGCACACGGCCGCGCCCCGCCGCTCGTTCGAGGGGCGGGGCGCGGTCGTGTGTGCGCGGGTCAGACGTCGAGCTGGTCGGCCACCGCGCGCAGCAGGCCGGCGATCTTCGTGCCGTGCACCTTGTCGGGGTAGCGGCCGCGCTCAAGCATCGGGGTGATGTTCTCCAGCAGGGTGGTGAGGTCCTGCACGATCGAGGCGAGCTCGTCGGGCTTGCGGCGCTGGGCGGCCGCGACGGACGGCGCCGGGTCCAGGACGGTCACCGAAAGTGCCTGGTCACCGCGTTGTCCGGCGACGACGCCGAACTCGACTCGCTGACCGGGCTTGAGGGCATCGACCCCGGCAGGGAGCACCGACGAGTGGACGAAGACGTCTCCGCCGTCGTCGCGGGAGAGAAAGCCGAAGCCCTTCTCACTGTTGAACCACTTGACCTTGCCGGTAGGCACGTCCGTCCTCTGTCCTTGTGCTCGTCGGGGGTCCGAAGTTCCGCGAACGGCTCCGGACAACAGCGCAGCGGGCCATGTGTGACCCGCCACCTCAAGGCTAATGGTCGGGGGCCGGGTGACAAGACGTTCCCCGGTCCTTCGCGGTCGGCTGCTTCGGCCAGGGAACTACCCTGGTGAGGTGACTGTTACTCCTCATTCGGACGAAGCGCGGCCCGGCGACGGACTGGTCAAGGCCGGCGGCATCGTGTTCATCGCCGGGGCCGTCGCCACGCTGGCCACGATGGCTCCGCTGTTCCTCGACATCGACCCGTTCCCGTCGTACGCGTGGGCCGTGTGCATGCTGATGGGCGTCGGCTTCGCGATCTCCGCCGCGGGCGTGCTGCGCTCGGCGGCGGCGCAGCGCAAGGCGGCCCGGGCCTCCCAGGAGGCCTAGGGTCTGTATCGAGTTGCCCCGTGGAGCAAGGAGCGGCGTTCGGTGCGTGCCCTCGGCGTGCGGGACGCATGTCCTCGTAGCGGAGCTACCAGGGCATGTGGCTCGTGCGCCGAGGGTGCGTGCCGGGCGTCGCGACGCCGCGGGGCAACTCGATACAGACCCTAAGCACAGAAGCGGCGCTCAGACGGGCTGCGCGGCGACGTACCGCGCGAGCCACTCGGGCAGCGCGGTGAGGTCGGTCAGCACCACGTCCGCGCCCGCGGCGCGCAGTTCCGGCTCGGGGCAGGGGCCGGTCGGCACCGCCACGGACAGCGCGCCGGCCGTGCGGGCGCCGCGTACGTCCCCGACGTGGTCGCCGACGTAGACCTGCGCGCCGTGCTCGCGCAGCGCGCCCGCCTTGGCCTCCGCCCACAGCCAGCCGATGACCGCGTCCGGCTCGATGCCGAGGTGCGCCAGGTGCAGGCGGGCGTTGGGCTCGTGCTTGGCGGTGACGACGATCGCGCGGCCGCCCATCGCCCGGACGGCGGCCACGGCCTCGCGGGCGCCGGGCATCGCGGGCGTCGGCTCGATGGCGTGGTCCGGGTAGATCTCCCGGTAGCGGTCCGCCACGCCCGGGATCTCGGACTGCGGGAACCAGCGGGCCAGCTCCTCGTCCAGCGGGGGTCCCAGGCGGGTGACCGCCGCGTCGGCGTCGATGTACGTGCCCGTCTCGGCCGACAGCGCCCGGTAGGCGGCCCGGATGCCCGGGCGGGAGTCGATCAGGGTCATGTCGAGGTCGAAGCCGACGGTGAGGTTCATACGGCCCATTGTGCCGAGGCGGGCGGACAGCGGTGGACGGTGCGGCGAACCTCCCCGGAACCTCCCCGGAACTGCTGTTCACGGCGCAGGAGCAGCGCAGCCCCCGGCGGCTGAGCGGTGGCGGGACGCCGAGCCCGGGGCGCGTCGCGTCAGCGGCGGCGCGCCCGCCACACCAGATACAGCACGGACGCCAGCGCGGCGCCCCGCAGCAGCCACGGCCACATGCCCTGGACCGCGCCCCCGACCTGGTCGTCGGCCAGGGCCTCGCCCCACGTGCCGTTGGTGCGGCCCCACAGCCACACCGCTGCGCCCGCCAGGACCACGCCCGGCGGGCCGAAGACGGCCCACTTGCGTTCGGCGGGCCGCAGCACCCGCGAGGCGTAGGGCAGGAGCCAGCCGATGACGAGGAGCAGCCAGTGCCCGCTGACGACGCCGACGACGAGGACCGCGGCGGCCAGCAGCAGGAAGGCGTTGGGCCGCGGACGCGCCGGGGCGGCGGCCGCCTCCGGCTGCGCCCCGGCCTTCTCGGCGGCTTCCGCCTTCGCGCGCCGCCGCTCGCGCAGGAACCGTACGAGGGTCCGTGCGCGCGAGTCCGGCGGCCCGGGCGGGGCCGCGTCCTCCTCCTCGCCGTCGTCCTCCGGCCGCTCCTTGAACAGGTCCGGGATCTCGATGCCGCCCGCGAAGCCCTCGACCTGCGGGCCGTCCCCGTACGCGCCGGGGTTCATCCGCCACCAGTCGGGCTCGGCGCCGCCGGACGGGCCGAGCTCGTCCAGCCCGGCCAGGTGCGGCGGCACGTTCTCCGGCTGCGGCTCCCGCTCGGGCGCCGGGCGCGGCGGCGGGACCCCGGGCAGGCGCAGGCGGCCCGGAGCCCGCTGGGCGGGCACCGACGGGACCGGGTCGGCGGGGCCGGCGGCGGGGGCCTCGCCCTGCCGGCTGCCGAGGGTGTCCAGGACCTCCTCGGGCGTGCCGATGCGCTCCAGGATGCGGCGTACGGCCGCCGGGGTCTCCGGGTCGTACTTGGCGCGCCGACGGTCGATCTCGTCCCGCAGGCCCGCCACGAGCCGCATCCGGTCGCCGGAGGAGAGGTGCCTGCGTTGCGCCAAGTCCCCGACGGCGCTCAGATATTCGTAGACCAGGTGGTCGCTTTCGATCCCCACGCCCAGGCTCCTCCCTTACCGCCTCTCCCGAAGGTAGCGCGTGCACCCGTGGAGCCGCCCCGGGCGCAGCGGATACCGTTGGCCGGATGGGGACCGGCCGACACGACCGGCCGACGCGACCGGGAGGCGACTGTGCCCGAGCCAAGCACTGCTGCGGGAGCTCCGGAGAGCGGGACCGGGGCCACCTCCCCGCGTTCCCTCGCCGAGGCGCTGCGCGCCCGCGACGACGCCGCGCTCTCCTCCCTCCTGCACTCCCGGCCGGACCTGCTGAACCCGGTGCCCGGTGACATCACCCAGCTCGCGACGCGCGCCGGGACCCGGGCCTCGGTGGTGCGGGCGCTGGAGCACCTGGACCGGTTCACGCTGCAGACGGCCGAGGCCCTCGCCGTGGCCCCGGACCCGTGCCCGTACCCGGTGCTGGAGGGGCTGCTGACGGGCGGCGAGGACGAGCGGGCCCGCGCGGCGCTCCCCCGGGCCCTGGCCACCCTGCGCGACCAGGCCCTGGTGTGGGGCGACGAGGACCGGCTGCGCCTGGTGCGCACCGCCCGCGAGCTGCTCGCCCCGTCCGCGCAGCGCCCTTCGCCGACGGGGCTCGGACCGACCGTCGCCGAGGCCACCGCCGGGATGTCGCCGACCCGGGTGCAGGAGATCGTGGCGGCCGCCGGGCTGCCCGCCACGCACGATCCGGTGTCCGCGGTCACCGCGCTGACCGCGCTGTTCACCGACCCGGAGCGGATGTCGGCGCTGCTGGACGAGGCCCCGGCCGAGGCGCACCAGGTGCTGGGCCGGCTGGTGTGGGGGCCGCCGTACGGGGAGGTGACCCCGAACCCCGCGCCGCCGGTGCGCTGGCTGCGCGACCGGGGGCTGCTGCTGCCCGCGACCGCGCGGACCGTGGTCCTGCCCCGGGAGGTGGCGCTGCACCTGCGCGGCGGGCTCGCGCACCGGGACACCTCGCCGGTGGCTCCGCCGGTGCCCGCGCACCGCGAGCACCGTCCACAGCTTGTGGACGCGAACGCCGCCGGGCAGGCGCTGGCCGCGCTGGCCACCGTCGAGGAACTGGTGAAGTCCTGGGAGCACACCGGTCCGCCGGTGCTGCGGGCGGGCGGGCTGTCCGTACGGGACCTGAAGCGGGCGGCGGCCGCCCTGGACGCCACCGAGGCGTCGGCGGCGTTCTGGATCGAACTCGCCTACGCGGCCGGGCTGCTGGCCGGCGACGGGGAGGCGGACGAGCGGTACGCGCCCACCCCGGCCTTCGACGACTGGCGCGAACTGCCGCCCGCCGAACGGTGGTCGGTGCTGGCGGCCGCCTGGCTGCCGGCCACCCGTACGGCCGGCCTGGTCGGCGAGCAGGACGCGAAGGGGCGCACGCTGTCGGCGCTCGGCCCCGATCTGGACCGTTCCGCGGCGGCCGAGGTGCGCCGGCGCGTCCTGGAACTCCTGGCGGACCTGCCGGAGGGCGGCTCGCCCGACACGGACGCGGTGCTGGCACGGCTCGCGTGGGAGCGGCCCGTGCGCACGGCGGGCGACCTGCGGGCGCGGCTCGCGGGCTGGGCGCTGACCGAGGCGGAGGTCCTCGGCGTGACCGGCCGGGGCGCGCTGTCCGGGCCGGGCCGGGCCCTGCTGGAGGGCCGGGATCCGGCGCCGCTGCTGGCGCCGCTGCTGCCGGAGCCGGTGGACCACGTGCTGCTGCAGGCCGACCTGACGGCGGTGGCGCCGGGACCGCTGCGCCGCCCGCTCGGGGACACCCTGGCCGTGCTCGCGGACGTGGAGTCCAAGGGCGGGGCGACGGTGTACCGGTTCACGCCGGGCTCGGTGCGGCGGGCGTTGGACGCCGGTCACGCCGCCGCCGATCTGCACGCCTTCCTCAAGGAGCACAGCCGTACGCCGGTTCCGCAGCCGCTGGCGTACCTGATCGACGACGTGGCGCGGCGGCACGGGCACCTGCGGGTCGGCGCGGCCTCCTCGTACGTGCGCTGCGACGACGACGCCCTGCTGGGCGAGATCCTGGCGGACAAGCGCTCCGCGGGGCTGGGTCTGCGCCGGCTGGCGCCGACGGTGCTGGCCGCGCGGGCCGAACCGACCGCGCTGCTGGAGGGGCTGCGGGCGATGGGGTACGCGCCGGCCGCGGAGTCCGGTACCGGTGACGTGCTGGTGGCGCGGGCCGACGCCCACCGCACGCCGGCCCGCTCGGCTCCCGTACCGGTGCCGGACGGCCCGCCGGTGCCGGACGCGACGCTGCTGGGGGCGGCCGTACGGGCGATCCGCGCGGGCGACCTGGCGGCGACGGCGGTCCGCAAGGAGCCGGGGCCGGCGGCCGGCGTGCCGGGCGAGCTGCCGCGCACGAGCGCGGCGGAGACCCTGGCGACGGTGCAGGCGGCGGCGCTGACCGGATCGGCGGTGTGGATCGGTTACGTGAACGCGGACGGCGCGGCGAGCCAGCGGGTCATCGCACCGGTACGGGTCGAGGGCGGCTTCGTCACGGGCTACGACCACACGGCGGACGAGGTCCGCACCTACGCCCTGCACCGTGTCACGGGCGTGGCGGAACTGGCGGACGACCACCTCTGACCCCTTCCAGCCCCGCCGCACCCTCCAGCCCCGCCGGCGTTTGGGGCGCGGGGGTCCGGGGGCAGCGCCCCCGCAACGGCGCGGCACCCGCAGGGAAAACGGCTGGCGGCGTGGCCCCGGCGCCGGACACCCTGAGGCCATGCACGCCGTACCGCACCGCCAGATCCGCGCCGCGCACACCGACACCACGATCACCGTCTACCAGGCCTACGCCCCCCGCCTCGGCCTCCCCGCGGCCCGCGACGGCCGCTTCCCGCCCGCCTGGAAGCGCGAGCGGATGACGTGGATCAAGCCGTCGTTCCTGTGGATGATGTACCGCTGCGGATGGGCCGCCAAGGCCGACCAGGAGACGGTGCTGGCGGTCGAGATCACCCGCGACGGCTTCGACCGGGCACTGCGCGAGGCCTGCCTGTCGCACTACGAGCCGGGCGTGCACGCCGACCGGGCGGCCTGGCGGGAGTCTCTGCGCGGGGCGCCCGCCCGCGTGCAGTGGGACCCGGAGCGGGACCTGCACCTGAACGCGCTGCCGTACCGCTCGCTTCAGCTGGGCCTGTCGGGTCCGGCCTCGCGGGCGTACGCCGACGAGTGGACGGTCTCCATCCGCGATGTGACCCCGCTGGCCCGGGAGGTCCACGGCCTGCTCCGGTCGGGCGAGGACGACGCGGCGCGCGCCCTGCTGCCGGTGGAGACGCCTTACCCGTCGGGGCCGGCGGCGCACCTGGGGGCGTGAACCGTCAGTCCCGCAGGAGCAGGACGACGAAGCCGACGACGGCGCCCGCCAGCAGTGCGAGCACGCGGTAGCGGGGCCGTGGTGCGCGCAGCACCGGCAGGTAGTGGTCGACGGCGTAGCGGCCGGGCCCGGTGAGCGTGAGGGCGATGATCGCGGCGAACAGCACGACTTCGAGTTCGATGCCCTTGGGCGGGAAGTAGGCACCAAAGCCCCGGACGTCGAGGATGTTGACGAAGACGCCCGTCAGGACCGCGCCGGCGAGCGGGGTGAGCAGGCCGAGGGCGAGTCCGAGGCCGCCGAGGGTCTCGGAGAGTCCGGCGATGACGGCCATGGCGTCCCCGGCGGGGTAGCCGGCCATCGTGAAGCCCTTGCCGGTCGCGGTGAGGCCCGGGCCGCCGAACCAGCCGAAGAGCTTCATCGTGCCGTGGCCGGCCATGGACAGGCCGACGACGAGCCGGAGCAGCAGCAGGCCGGTGTCGTGGGTGACGGTGGTGGCAAGGGCCGAGGAGGTGCTGAAGAGCGTGCGGTCCCAGCTCGTTTGCATCATGAGGGTCCGTTCCGAGGTCGCCTGGCAGCGACCGCCACCGTATGACGCCCGCTCCCGACGACCCGCCCGCAACATCCGCGGCCGCCCCATCGGCCCCTTCCGTCTACCCGTTCGGCCGCAGAACACCCGCTCGACACCCCCCGGGTGGGGTGGACAACGGGGTGGTGGACCGCGTCGAGCCGGTCGGCATGGCCGACGTCGCCACACGCTCGATCACCGCGGCCGTGCTGAGGCCGACCACGCAGTCCGAAGATGCCGCCTGCTGCCGCCCCGCTCCATGACCCCGGCCCGATGTGCCCGGGCCGGCCGGCGACCTGCGAGTGCCAAGGGAAATGCCACGCCCCTGGTGCACATTGAAGGTGCACTGGATCGCTCAACTTCGTCCTCTCGCAGCGGCCCGGATCTCCACCTCTTCCCGATGACCCCGCCACGTGGAGTGCGCTGCGATCCTGGAGCCTGCCGAAAAGGGATCCCTACCTGCGGTTTCGTGCATGCGCGGTCCCAGCCTCGGGCTGAGGGTCCGCCTTCGAATTGATCTTGCCCAGCGCAGGATTGATGCGCGTGTGACCGCCGCTTCGCAGGGAGGTGGCGGCATGCCGGTGGGCGCGGACGGTGGTGGAGTCGGAAGTCGTGTGTGCTGACCCGCATTCACCCGTTGTCCGCGACTTCTTTCCGCTTTTCTTCAATGCCTGCAGCGCGCCAGCAGCCACCACCGGACCGGGCAGCTGCGGGTAAATCCTCGGCAAGCCCCGACTTCGCGGCATTACATTGCGACACCCGCGGAATGAGGCCTGCGCAGGGTGGCCGGTTGCGGGTTCGTGACCGGTTGGCCAAATAATGCCCATTATTCCCGCATTGAAATTCGGGACTGCAATGCCCCCCCATGCGGGATCAGAGAATCCTGACGGTGAAACACATTCTGGGATCCTCGGACATGCAGAAACCTGAGGAGGCTTGCGCAGAGGATGCGGACACCCCGGCACACCGGGTCCCGCCCCGGGGTGCCGGGGCGGGACCCGGGGGCGTTCAGGCCGCGATGCCGACCGAGGGTGCGTGCGAGTACCACAGGGCCGCCACCTGCGAGCGGTCACGGCATCGCAGTTTGCGCAGCACATTGGAGACGTGGAACTTGACCGTGCTGCGCTCGATGATCAGCTGCTCGGCGATCTCCGAGTTGGAGAAGCCCTCGGCCACCAGTCGGGCCACCCCCCGCTCACGATCGGTGAGCCGGCCGACCTCCTCGACGGGCGGCTCGGTCGCCCGGGGGTGACTCATGCGGCCCGAGAGCAGCGCGGGGACAAGCTCGGGAGAGACCCAGCCCCGCCCGCTCAGCACCTCGCGGACCGCGGCCACGTACCCGCGGTCGGGATCATCACGGCCGATGATGCCGGCCACCTGGGTGTGGGCCGACGACGGCCAGAAGGCGTCGCCCTGGCCCGACACCAGGACGATGAGCCGGGTTCCCCGTTGGGCGAGCGACGGCTCGGCGTTCAGCACGCCGGCCTCCACCACGACGATATCCGCCGGAGTGGACGAGTCGGCGACGGCTCCACCGTCTCCGTACCCGGAGACAACCCATCCAGGACCGACCAGCACCTCAGTCATCCGTCGTAGCAGCGCAGGAGAATCGATGACAAGAAGTATTCGTTCCATGTTTCCCCGTAATTCTGACACAGAGGACGTCAGGAAACCTGGGCGAGTCAAGCCCAGTTGGCGCCCCCCGTCCCCGAAAGCCCTTGAGCAGTGACGAGGAAACTAGCACACAAAGGTTCGGCAAAGAAGGCGAGGAGGGAGCGGCGCCGAGTACCAGAGGAAGAATTGAGGAAGCCCGCCTCAAACGCCCCAGTTAAGCGTATTTGATCACCACGGGGGAGTCTGGAGCGGCCCTGGAGCAGGGCGGCTGCGCTCGCCGGGAGCCTGCGTGCTTCGACGCACGCCTGACAGTCATCGGGATCCGGCACTCCTTCCCAGAGGGTGGCGCGCTCCGTCGTCGGCCATGATCGGCCGTGTGTCGGGGGGCTGTCGACGGTGCCGCCCTGGACCGGGCGGTGGGCGTCTACCCGGCCGACCGGCACCTCGCCGCCACCGAGCCCGCCCAGACACCACCGCCCTGCGGGTCCGGGCGGCCGCGCGTGATCGCTGGCGACGGCAGAGCACTCAAGGGATCGACCCGTCCGTCCTCGGCATCACCAACGATGCGGACTCCTAGGGTCTGTATCGAGTTGCCCCGTGGAGCAAGGAGCGGCGTTCGGTGCGTGCCCTCGGCGTGCGGGACGAATGTCCTCGTAGCGGAGCTACTAGGGCATGTGGCTCGTGCGCCGAGGGTGCGTGCCGGGCGTCGCGACGCCGCGGGGCAACTCGATACAGACCCTAAGGGACTTGAACCCGCCCTGGCTTTCGAGGCTGTCGTCTTCCCGAGTGCGGCCGTGGAGCCGCTGGTCAGGCAGAGGGCCGGTACGCGTGGGCGAGTTCGAGCGGAGCCGGCTGGGGGATGCGGTCGCCCCGCTGTCCGAACCGGCGCCGTCGCAGGAGCGTGTCACGGCAAGGGGTGCGGCCTGCCCGAGAATGCGGAGACGGGACCCGCGCGACGGCCGGTGCGGGCCTCGGCGGTCCGCAGCCGACCTGTGTGCCAGCTGAAATCGTGGCTCTCGACCAGCCGCAGCGGCTGGTACCCGACCGGTATGACCTTGACCGCCGCCCACCCCATCTCGCGCAGCCCGGCGGGGAGCCGGTGGGTGAGATCGATCGCGAGCGGATCCGCGCCGTCGGCGACCAGGCTCCGTACGACCGTGTCGGTCGGCACCTCGACCGCGGTCCGGTGCGAGGTGTACTGGACGAAGCCGTCGACCCACTCGCGGACTTGCTCGTATCCCTCCGGGGACGCCAGATGGCGCAGACGGTCGTCGTCGTCGTCGATTCGCGCCGGCGCCCTGCCGAAGCCGTGCTCGTCCCAGGAGTTGAGGATCACCGAGCGGACCTGGAGGGCTTCCTGCAGCGCCCCGAGCATGCTCCACCAAGGATCGTCCGAGGCGTTGCACCCCACTGTCGCCAGCGGACCGGCCCCGGCGCCCGTCTCGTCGATGACCGCGGCGACGGTGCAGACGACGCCCGGCACCGCGGTGGGCAGGTCCGCCAGGACCGGCACGAGTCCCGCCTGCTCGGTCTTCTGCCACAGCGCCGCGAGGTTGCGGCGCTTGATGTTGCGCTTCCCTCCGAGCCCGGCGGCGGCATCGCCTGCGGTGAGCGGGAACGGTGTCACTCGCGCGAGCCGAAGCCGCTCCTCCCATGCGATGAGAAAGGCATCGCGCTCGATGACTTCCATCAGGCCGGCGCGCAGCGCCATGGTGTAGCCGTGGCCGGACGCCGCTCCGGATGGTGTCGGGTCGAAATGCCGCGCCTCGGGCGAGGCGTTCGGATAGTCCACGAGCGGCGCGGGTACCAGGATCTCGGCCCCGTCCCGCAGCCTCCGGGCCGGGTACCAGGTCAGCACCTCGTCGGCAGCGCGCGGGTCGCCCAGCGCCGTGTCCGGGCCGTGGAACGCCAGCACCTGCCCGCCGGCTTCGCGCGCTGTGGCGCGTACGGTGCCGGGCGGGGCCGTCGCCGAGGGGAAGAGCGCGTAGCGCTCCACGGCTTCGCCCACGCCGCGCGTCAGCGCGTCGGAGCGCGAGTGTCCGTACGCCCCGACGACGCACGGGTCCAGGGCGCGGCCGACGGGCTCCTGGGGGGCGGCGGCGGGGGTGATCCGTACCAGGGCACGCCACAGCAGATCGGTGGGCGGGGCGGGGGGCTGGACCTCGCACCGTTCGGCGAGCCCCTGCGTACGGTCCAAAGTGCCGAGGAAGTCGATCACGAAGCGGCTCCTGTACGCGGCGCGAGGCCGCTCCTGCGGAAGAACGGAAGCGACGGCCCGTCGTCCGTGAGCGCGGAGTCCAGCGCGAGCAGCACCCCCGCGCCTCCCGTGGCGAGATCGGTCGAGACGCGCATGGCCTCGTGGCCCAGGAAGGCGGGCCGGTCGTCGAGGCGCACGGTCTGCAGGGCGAAGCCGTCCACATGGAGGCGTAGGCTCTCCTCCTCTGCCCCGTTCTTCTGCGCGCCGGTGCCGTCGATCATGTGACGCAGGGCCACAAGCGTGCCCGCGCGGCCGTGGAACAGGCCTGTCTGGGCCACGAATCTGCGCCGGGCCGATCCCAGGATCGCGTCACGCGCGCGGATGAGCTCGGCTTCCGGACGGTGCGTGACGAGATCGTGCAGCACCATTCCCGTGCCCGCACTGCCCACGGCCAGCAACGGAGCTCGCCCCGGAGCCGATTCGGGCAGGTGGTCGCCCTCCCAGCCGAGGTGGGTCAGCTCCTGCCGCAGCGCGGTGTGCGCGTGCTCCAGGAAGGACGGGGCGCCGGTTGCCTCGTACAGTCGCAGCAGGAACAGGGCGCGGCCCGCCGGCCCCCGCAGCAGCCCGAAACGTGTCCTGCCGTCCGGGCTCCCGGCGGGCCCGGCAGTGATCCGCTCGGCCAGTCGGACGGCCTCGTCCAGCAGGGCGCCCTCGCCGGTGCTCCGGGCGAAGTGGAGCAGGGTGAGCCCCACTCCGGAGGCTCCGCTGAGCAAGGTGTCGTCAGCGCTGCCGGATTCTGCGCCGAGGTCTGCCACGACCTGGGAGACGAGCGCGCGGGCGGTCTCGGCACGCCCGAGCCGGTCCAGGGCCAAGGCGATTCCGCTCAGTCCGGTGCAGAAGCCCGGCGAAGGGCGGTCGAGGGCGTGGGTGGCCGCGACCAGCCAGTCGGTGAGGTGTGCGGGGACCGACGCGCCGGCCTCGGCCAGGGACCACAGGACCCCGGCGGCGCCGTAGGCGAAGGCCGCCCCGCCCTCGGACGTGGCGAACTGCTCCGGGTCCCCGGGGAAGAGCCGGTCCTGGCGGTCCGGTGTAGCGGTGGCCAGGATCCCGTCGATGATCTCTGTGCGCAGCGCGGGCCAGTTCTCACGGGGATCCGGCCGCAGGTCCGCGGTGGGTCGGGGGCACGTCGTGTCGGCCTCGATGCCCAGATCGCGCCGGACGGTGTCGGCGAAGTCCGCGGGTACCGGGAAGTGAGCGAGGACCGCGTCGATGAGGTCCTCCGTCTTCTCCGGGCCCCAGAGCAGCAGGGTCGGCAGCGGGATGAACACGGCCAGGCGCAGGCATCCCAGGGCGTAGCGGTCGATGGCGGGGCCCCGGTACGCGGCCGGTGCGGTGAACCCCGGCGCTCCCATGGTCTGCCGGGCCGGGGAGTCCACGGAGTCGGCCGTCTCGAAGTCGATGAAGACAACCGTGTCGTCCGGGCGGACGAGGATGTTGGACGGGTGCAGATCGCGGAAGACGACGCCTCGGGCGTGCAGGGACGCGATGCCTTCTTCGACCAGGCCCAGAATCCTCAGGGCCCACTCCGTGTACGCGGTGAAGGCCTCGGGGGACCGGTTGTCGCCTGCCAGGGGGTTGCGGCGGACCATCGCCTTGGCGAGGGGCTCGCCTTCGGCGTATTCCCTGACCAGGAAGTAGTGTTCGCGCCCCTTGCGGAAGTCGATGAGGCGGGGAATGCAGTCCAGGCCGGCCAGTCGCTCCAGCGCCCAGTGTTCCCGTTGCTGGCGGCCGACCGCGTCCTCGCCGTCGACGAGACCGGCGAAGGGGCGGGCTTCGCGGAGCAGGACGTCCGCGCCGTCCCGGGTGTCGGTGCCCCGGTAGACGCCTCCTCCGTTGGAGAAGTGCACGGCGGAGGTGACGCGGTAGGGGAAGTCCTCAAGGGTGCCGGAGTTGCGTGCCGCGGCCGATTCGGCCAGGCAGTCGGGAAGGGGCGCCCAGGCCGGCGGGCGGAAGCCCGGGCCGCGGTGGTCGGGTACCAGCCTGCCCTCGGGATCCTCCACGCAGTGCACGAGTTCGCCGGTGTCCGCCCGTACGGTGCGCAGGAGGAAGCCGCCGTAGCGCACGTAGAGCGGGCCGGACCGGTATCTCAGGTCGCTGAGGATGTAGGGGCCTTCGCGGCCGCCCAGCAGGTCGTCCAGCTCGCTGAGGATGAGGGCCAGACGGGCCTCGTCGAGCGGGTAGATGGTGACGAACTTGCCGCTGGCGCTGCGGTCGCCGTACTTGCTGTTGCGCGATTCGAGTACGGCGCGGCTGCGCAGGAACTTGAAGGTGATGCCGCCCGCGAGGCAGTACTTCCAGACGGTGGCCAGGATGTCCTCGGCGTTGTCGGGGGTCGCCGACACATGGATCTTCCAGCCCTGCCCGGGTATCGCGGAGTCGGGCGGCGAGATGCCGATCCACTCGGTGCCGCCACTCCGGGTCCAGCCGGGGGGCGGTTCCTCATGGGCGAGAGGGAAGTCGTCCTCGTCGGTGTGGGCCGTGGCCGGCAGATCGAAGAACGGGCTGCCGGGAGGGCAATAGTGAAGATGTCTGCCTACGTCCATAACCTTTACCTGTCTCCCCTGCCGACTGCCTGGCCCGGCCGTCGTGATGCCAACTTCTGGATGTCAACGCCCGTATGGAGCTACGTATTTGAGGTACAGCCACTCCCACGCGGGCCGGGTGCCCGCGTCGACGTACGCCAGTCCGGCGCGCTCGGCCGGTGCCTTGTCCGTACGCAGCGCGAAGCCCGACACCTCCATCGGGAAGTGCTCGCCCTCACGGAAGGGGACGAAGGCGGACAGTGGTGCCGTTTGCCGTGCGCCACGGTCCACCGCGACGACCCCGGTGCCGACATCGGTGCCGATGACCAGGCCGCGCCGCTCCAGGCGGACCTCGGAGCCCCGTGCGACCGCGTCGGTGTCGGCTGTGTCGGCCAGCACCAGCCGGACCTGGCCGCCTTCCTGAACGAATCCCCCGACCACGGTGTACGGCAGTCGGACGAACAGCAGGGCGGCGGCCGCGGCGGCGACGGCCAGCACGGAGACGAGGGCGATCCGCGGAAGGCCTGCCCCGGCCCGCCGCGCCTCGCGCAGCAGCCGCTCGCCGCCGTTCCAGGCGTGGTACATCAGGTAGCTGATGGCCGCGGCCATCACGGCGGCGCCGGCGAGGCCCAGGCTCTGGACGATGTCCGACCAGAGGCCGATCGCGACGGCGACGAGGTAGAGGGGGAAGATCATGCAGGCGAAACCGAAGGGCACGGCCCAGGTGAGCCCCGGCAGTTCACGCCTGTACCGGCCGCCGAACAGGATCCGGGCCAGGAACCGCCGCGCGTCGGTCATGGACCGGTCGCGCAGGTGTGGGATGTCGAGATGGCTCATCAGCGCGAGATAGCCGTCGAGCTTCACCAGCGGTACGAAGTTGAGTACGCCCGTGAGGTAGGTGGAGACCCCGAAGACCAGCATGCCGTCGTGCAGCAGCGAAGGGCCGTTGACCGCGGACAGCACGAGCGCGCTCAGGGAGACCGTTCCGGCGACCACTGTCTGTGTGACGATGCCCGCCAGTGCGACCCGGGTGCGCTGTTCCTTGTGCGGCAGGCGCCAGCCGTCGGACACGTCGCAGAAGAAGGCGGGCGACATGTAGAAGAGCATCACGCCCATCCGGCTGGGGCGTCCGCCGTAGTGGGTCAGGACCGCCCCGTGGCCCATCTCGTGGAGCGCGGTCGTGAGGATCGTCGCGGTCATCACACCGAGCAGGACGGCGAACGGCAAGGGCTGTCCGAGCGCCTGCGTCAGCGCCGGGGCCTGCACGGTGAGCGCCAGCAGTCCGCCCAGGACGAGTATCGCGGCGACCACGGCCGCGGCCCGGTTCGCCAGCAGCCTGATGAGGGGCACCAGCCGGTTCAGTAGCCGCTGCGGCTTCAGGACGGTGAACTGCAGTGTCAGGGGTGGTACGTACTTGAACCAGGTGCCGCTGTGCCGGTGGATCCTCCCGTCCTCCAGCAGCCGCATCTCCTGGAGGTTGTGGACGGCGGTGGCGACGGCGTTCTCCGTCCAGGGTCCGCCCAGCGTGCTCACCAGAGCCGCGTGGTCGCGTTCTCCGTCCATCGCCCGCATCAGCCTGGCCATGTCCGCACCGACCCGGATGTACTGCTGCCCGGACTGCACGATCCACAGGGAACCCTCTGCCGTCGGCTCGTGCACCTGGACCCGCGGGGCGAGCCGGGGCCGGCGGGTCAGTTCGGCCGTCTCGGCCGCCGAGGGTTCTGCGTCGGCCCGCTTGCGGCGACGCCGGGGCCGACCGGCCGGTCCCGGAGCGGTCGGCGCGGTCCGCTCGTCGGTCAGGGTCATTTGACGTCCCGGGTGACGAGCAGTCTGCGGGCCGTCCAACCGGCGAGGACGAGCCAGCCGGCGATGACGAGCAGGGCCAGGGGGATCGACAGCATCTCGGGCTTGGCGTCGCGGTAGACCGCACCCATGGCGATCCCCATCGTGAACTTGCCGACGGCGGGCAGCACCCGGAAGAGCGTCTCGTCGACGAAGAGTGTCACCACCAGCACGAGCGTCACGCTCGCCGCCTGGTTGCGGATGATCCAGCCGAGCAGGACCCCCCACGGCACGGCCAGCGTGACCACGGTGAGCACGCCGAGCAGCGTCAGGGTCGCTTCGCCGCTCCACTGGACGTCCATGCCGAACAGGGTGAAGAAACCCCACAGGGAGAGGGGGGCGAGGACCGCCGCCAGCAGTGCGAAGACCACTCCCATGGCCGTTCCGACGATCGTCTTGGCCGCGAGCAGCCGCGTCCGGCTGCCACACAGCAGGACGGACCGGCTGATGGCTCCGGTGTTGTACTCCCGGCTCACGAAGAGGGCGCCGAAGAGGACGGAGGCCAGGAGAACGGAGAACCAGGAGCGGATGAGCTCGGCGGTGGCCGCGGCGGCATCGGTCGCGCCGGAGTCGATCTGCTGGTCGGCCACGGCTGCGGCTCCGCTGCTGCCCAGCAGGCCCAGGAACACACCGAGTGCGCCCATGATCCACCAGGTGCGTCCGCTCCATGCCTTGAGCCATTCGGCGTTCAGCACCTCACGCATCGACGTGCCTTTCCGCTTCTGTGCCGACCAACTCGAAGAATCGTTCCTCCAGGCTGGTTCCGCTGCCTGGGACCAGCTCGGATATGGGACCGCTGTACCGCAGGGTGCGCTGAAGGATCACCACGTCGTCCACTGTCTGTTCCACCTCGGAGAGCAGGTGACTGGAGAGCAGGATGGTGCGTCCCTCGTCGGCCAGTGAGCGCAGGAAGGTCCTCAGCCACCGGATGCCGTCCGGGTCGAGCCCGTTGGCGGGCTCGTCGAGCACCAGCAGTTCCGGGTCGGCGAGCAGCGCCACCGCCAGGGCGTGCCGCTGCCGCATGCCGGTGGAGTAGCCCTTGATCTTCCGGTCGGCGCTGTCGGTCAGCCCGACCTTGTCCAGCACCTCGTCGACACGCGTCGCGGGCAGTCCGAGCATCCGGGCCCAGATCCGCAGATCGCGGCGTCCACTGGTGCCGGGCATCGGGGCGATGCCGTCCATGCTGACCCCGACCCGGCGCGCGGCGTCGGGCAGGTCGGCGTAGGGGCGCCCGAAGACGGTGGCAGTGCCGGAGCTGGGGCGTGAGAGCCCGAGCAGCATGCGCAACGAGGTGGTCTTCCCCGCGCCGTTGCGGCCGAGCAGCCCCACGATGCGGCCCGGCCGGACCTCGAACGTCACGTCCTCCACCGCGGTGACCTCACCGAACCGCTTGGTCAGGCCGCGGACGGAGACCGCTGCGGTGTCGCTCATCCCCTGCCCGCCCGCCTGTTCGCGTTCATCTGGTAGGCGCAGATGAAGATGAAGACGGTCGCGGCACCGATCAGGACCCACTGCGCGGTCCCGTCCAGCGCGGCGCCGACAGGCATGAGGATCAGTGCGAGCAGCCCCGTCATCATGGTGAGCGACTTGCTCGACGGATACCGGTTTCCGGTGTTCGACATGAGATTCTCCCTTTTTCCTTCTGCGGATGTTTACGCTCCGCACGCCCGGCCCGGGACGGCCGAGGCCGTCCCGGGCCGGGCGTCACCGCTGTTGACACCGCGAGGGGCTCGCGCCCCCGGCAGGCATCAGGTAGAGGCAGCCACGCTGAGCGCACCCACTGCGATGCTGAACATCAGGCCGTCCTTGAAACCGGTGTAGAAGCCCGGCGCCTCCATGGCTTCAAGCTCCTGCATCCCCAGCTCCAGAGCCGGACCATTATCCTTCAGGTCAAAGCCCGTCTTGGGCTCGAAGACCGCCTGCATTTCGATACCTCTTCTCGATGGTTACTCGGAGAATCCGGCGGTTGGTGCAGGCCGCTCTAGGTGATCGCCGCGCCGCTGACGGCCACGTAGACGCTGCCGTAGGCGATGGCGCTGGTGACAACAGTGCCCGTGCCGAAACCGGCCCACGTGGACCAGCCCGGGGCCTCCATGGCCTCAAGCTCCTGCATGCCGAGCTCAAGTGCCGGCACAGACAGGTCCTGCGAGAAGTCGATAACTCCCTGCATGGTGTTTCCCTCCCTCTGAAATCGGATTTTCTGTGTGTTCCCCCGTTCTCGCGCCGTGATCACGGCGCGAGAACGGAAGTCTTTGGTGACGTCGGGTCAGCTCAGGGCTGGTTCCGCGTCAAGTACGGCGCCGTCGAGCAGGCCGCGTACGTCGGCGGCCCGCAGCCCGCCGAGCATCGGCAGCCCGGCCCCCCAGGCGCGCACGGTCCGGGCCGTCACCGTGTCCAGCCGGGCGGCGTCGGCGCTGATCCGCCGGTCCACCAGCCAGGAATCGGTCAGTGCGCCGATCCCCTCCGCCGGATCCTCGGGCAGGGCGTCCGGGGCGGTGGCACGCAGCAGCGCCCAGATCCGGGACAGCCGCCGGGCCGACCCCAGCCGCTGGTCGCCGTCGGCGATGGCCCGCCACAGCGGTTCCAGCAGCGCTGCCACGGCGGTCATCTTGCGCAGCCCGAGCACGGACGACAGCTCGTTGGCGAGATACCAGCCCTTGGCCCCGTACCGGTCGCGTCCGATGTACGTCCAGCCGAGGTGGGTCAGTCCGCTCACCTTGGCGATCTCCAGCCGGATCCGGTCGTCGCTGCGCCCACCGCCCAGCCGTACGTCACGCAGCTGATGCCCGAGCTGGGCCAGCCGCGTGGCCAGGGTCTCGGCCAGCGCGTCCTCGGTCGGCAGGTCCCGGTGGTCGCCCGCGTACAGGCTCACCACCCGGAACAGGGCCTCCAGCACGCCCTCGGCGATCAGCTCGTCCGGCAGTGTGCTGGTGGCCAGCGGGTCCAGTACGGCGACCTCGGGCTGCAGCGACTCCCCCAGGATCAGCCGCCTGCCCTGTGGGAAGGCCAGGCATGCCGCCGCGCTCACCTCCGCCCCCGTACCGACGGTGGTGGGCACCGCAACCAGGGGAAGGCCGCGCTGGATCCCGGGCGGTAGCAGGATCAGCCCGCTGCGCTGCGGCAGGGTCAGCCGCGTGCGGGCGGCCGGGTTGTTCCGCGCCAGGGCCGCCAGCTTGGCCTGGTCCAGCAGGGCGCCGCCGCCGACGGCGACGATCACGTCCGTGCCGTGGAGGTTGTCCCCCAGCGCGAGGACGCCTTCCGCGTCGCCGGCCCCTTCCAGCGCCAGGACGAGCACGTCACGGCCCGATCCTGCGACCGAGGTCCGCACCCGGGAGACGATCGGGCTGTCGGCGACGGCTGCGTCGACCAGCACGGTGATGTGCCGGACGGCAGGCCGTGCGTCAAGCCATCCGGCGATCCCGTCGGCGCCGAACAGCGTCAGCGTCGGGCAGTGCCAGCTGAGGTTCATCCGGCCACCCCGGCCACCCGGGCCGTCGCCTGCCGCGTGTACGCCGTGAGTCCGGTCCGCACCCGGTCGAGCAGCTCGGCCAGTTCGGCATCACTGTAGGTCAGCGCGGGGAAGAGCTGGATGCCGTGCGGTCCGGGATGCACGATCGCACCCGCCGCTCTGATCGCCGCGACCACGGCGGGGACCTCGGTCTGCGGCAGGGGCGTCCCGTCCCGGCCGCACAGTCGCAGGGCCCGGAAGCAGCCGACGCCGCTGGTGCCGGTCACGTCGGGCCGCTCGGCGACCAGCCGGTCCAGCTCGGTGTCCAGGAGTACGGCCAGGTTCCGGCCGGCGGCGATCGCGTCGAGCCGGCGCATCTCCTCAAGGGTGGCGAGGATCGCGGCGCAGGTCGCCGGGGTTCCCGCTTGGGTCTCGCCGTGCGCAAGCACAGCTCCCGCGTCGTTGAACACCCGGGCCACCTCGGTCGAGACGACGACCGCGGCGGCGGGCATGGTGCCGTTCGTGAGCCCCTTGGAGACGACCAGCAGATCGGGCTGCCCGGCCCACCTCTGCGAGGCGAGGAAGGAACCGGTACGGCCGAAGCCGGTGGCCACCTCGTCTGCGACCAGCAGGAATCCGTGCTCGTCGCGCAACCGCAGCAGAGCGTTCACGTACTCCTCGGTGAGCGGTACCGCACCGTTGCCGAGGACGGGCTCGACGACGACGGCCGCGATCTGGCTCCCCTGCCTGCCGAGCAGCGTCACCAGCTCGGCCGGGTCGTTCGGGGCCACGTGCCGCACCAGCCTCTGATCGACGCCGTACACCGACTGGCCCAGATCATCACCGGTCAGCGCAAAGCTGCCGAAGGTCAGGCCGTGGTAGCTGCCGCGCAGACCGACCACCACCTTGCGCCGGGCGTCGCCGCGCAGCGCGTGGTGCAGCCTGGCGATCTTCATCACCAGGTCGTTGGCGGCGCCGCCGGAGGTGGAGAACAGCACCCGGCCGTAGTGGTCGGCGCCGCAGAGGTCGACGAGAGCCGACGCGGCCTTGCGGGCGTAGCTGTTCTCGTACCGGAAGACGGAGAGGTAGGAAGCGTCACGCAGGGCCGCCGCCACCGCCTCGGCGATGACGCGATTGCCGTAGCCGATGTTGGTGTTCCACAACCCGCTGGTGCCACAGAGCAGTTCACGGCCGTCGGCGAAGCGGACGCGGACGCCTTCGGCGGAGACCGCGCACAGCGTGTCGTCGCCCTGCTGCGCGGGCGGCAACAGCGAGGGCCACAGGGCCTGTCCGTCGTTCATCGGGGCTCCACCTCTGCTTCCAGCAGTACGGATTCGTGTCGGTCGCCACCGGTGCGCAGCGTGTGGCGGGTGTTCACCCGGAAACCGGCGGCGGCCAGTTCGTTCTCCAACAGGTCGGCCGGGAGGGCCGCGACCGTCGAGGTGCACACGTGGACCGGGCCCTCGGAGAGATCGGCCGCGTGGAGGGTGACGGTGCGCGTGCCCGTCTGCGGGGACCAGTGCTCGTGCAGGTGGTAGAGCCGGCCGCTGGCACCGGCCATGTCGATGCGTATCTCGTCCTGGGTGGATCCGGCGGTGGGATACGTGGTGGAGAGCAGGAACGCCCCGCCGGGAGCCAGATGGTCGCGCACCGTGCGATAGAGCGCGGCACGGCCCTCTTCGTCGAGTAGCGAGATCGAGGTCGTCCCGAGGACGACCGCCCCGAACCGGCGGTCCAGTGTGAAGGACGCCATGTCCCCCTCGACGGTGGTGCAGCGTTCACGCAGCCGCTCGGGGGCCTCCTGGAGGCGGGCCAGGAGCAGGTCCAGCATGGGGCGTGCCAGTTCGAGTGCCGTGACGTCCCTGCCGGCGGCGAGCAGCGGCATCGTCAACCGGCCCGTTCCGGCGGCGAGTTCCAGGACCGGTCCGGGGCGTCGGCGGACGAGACCGATCAGTTCACGGACCTCATGGGTGTCGTTCCTGCTCAGGTCGTCGTAGATCAGTGAGCCGACCTCGTCGTAGATCCCGCACATGACCACCCGGTCCCCGAGCTCGGCCAGCGCGCGGCCGGCCCGTCCGGGGACCGACCGCGGCGTTCCGCCGACGGCCGTCGCCGTCATCGGGCGGCCGCCGTCGGGACGGTGAGCCGGGCACCGGCGGAGGCGAAGAGGGTCTCGACCTGAGTCAGCGCGGCACGGTCCGCGTGGGCGGCGGCGGCCTCGACCGATCCGTGGACCAGCAGGGTTTCGGCCAGCTCCGCGGCAGCACGGCCGAGAGAGAAGAACCGGCCGGTTCGGGCACTGTGCACCACGGCCTGCTCCCCGGTCCACAGCAGCAGTGGAGCGTCGACGTCATCGCGGTCGGCGGCGCTGTCCCCGAGTTCCGCCAGGCCGGGCACCAGACGGGCGCCGAATCCGGAGACTTCGAGGCCGGTGATCCCCCGGGAACGGAGCTCCCGGACGGCGTCGAGTGCGGCCAGATACCGGCCGAGCCACGGCCGTGCGGTCAGCGCGTCCGTACGTGCCCGGTCGGGCACGACGAGGCCCAGGGAGACCGCGCAGGGGTGTGCGCTCCCGGAGTTGAGCCTGGTCCACTCCGCCGCCAGAGCGGCGCCGCCGTCGGCGACGGTGCCCAGGGGCAGGGACACGGGTGAGAGGGACACCTCGCCGGTGGACCGCACGTACAGGCGGGTGAACGGGCCGTCGCCGACCGGGCCCGCGCCCAGCGCGGAGAGGTCGCCGATCCGCACGGCGGGGTCGGTCGCGAAGTCGGCGAACGTGCCCTGGTTCCGGGCGCGGTCCGCGTCCGCCAGGTACCCGTCGAAGTCGGCCTCTTCGGTGATCCTGATCAGCGTGGGACCGATCACCGACATGTACTCGCTGGTGGCGTAGTCCTGGGTCTGCAGGAAGAAGGAGTCTCCGACCGACATCTCGTCGCCGGGCTCGGCCAGGGACCCTTCGTACGGGACGACGAGGGGCCCGACCGCACCCGGGGCCTGCGGATCCGCCTGGCGTACCGGGCCGCCGTCCTGGCCGTCCGGTACGAAGACGACAGTCCGGGCGCCGACGAAGTCCGAGGCCAGCACCGGAGGGAGCTGTGCGGCGCTCTCCAGTACAACGGTCGCGGTGCGGGTCCCCTGGGCCGGGCCGTCGTCCCCCGGGCCGGTGCGGCCTGTTCCCCAGGACGCCAACTGCCGCTTGGCCCGCTTGAGCTGACTGTGTTCCATGTCCCCCGTGCCCTTCATTACGCGACAGCCGCCAGAATCGTCTTGAGGTCCGCCATGGCCGCATGATGGCCGTGCAGGTTGAACACTCCGGTCGTGTTCAACACGACTTCGTCCACCCCCGCCTCCCGGTACTCGGCGAGCTGTTCGACCAGTCCGTCGATGTCCCCGTGGAGGAAACCGCGGCCTTCCACGAGTCGCCGGGCGCTCAGTGCCGTATCGCCCTCGTCCACCGCGATGCCGGCGCGCTGGAGCATGTCGATGTAGTGCGGTGCCGCGAGGTGTGGAGCGTTGCTGGCCAGCGCGACCTCTGCCGGGTCGCGGTCCGGCCGGCGCAGGGCCAGCGGCACCATGGCCACGATCCGGGGCACCGGCCTGCCTGCCGCCGCGGCACCCTCCCGCAGGGCGGGCAGCACCGTGTCGCGCAGGTACGACGCCGGGGTCAGCCAAGTGATGGCGCAGTCCGCGACCGCACCGGCGACCCGTGCCATGCCGGGACGCAGCACACCGAGTCCGAGTTCCACCGCAGGAGCCGGGCTCGGCGCGAGGGCGCCGTGGCACGAGAAGTAATCCCCCTCGGCCTGCACGGTTTCGCCGTTCAGCAGACCGCGGACGATGCCGAGGTACTCACGGGCCGCAGTCAGCGGGCTGGCGTACGGGGCGCCGACGAGACTCTGCTGGAACGAGGCACCACCGGGCCCGAACCCTGCCACCACCGGATGGCCGGTGGCCATGGCCAGCGATCTGACCTGGTGCGCCGCCTCGAAAGGATGCCTCAACGGCATGAGCGTGACACCGAACCCCACCGGGACCCGGAACCCGGACCCCGCCGCGGCGGCGAAGCCCTGGAAGGGATCGACGAGCATCGACTGGCCCTGCCACAGCCGTTCCGCCGCCGTCCAGTCCACCAGAGCGGCATACGGCAGCAGCTGTTCCGGCCTGCGCGGCAGGAACGGAACAAGAACTGAATACTTGGTCATCTGTCCCCCCGAATCGCGCACATCGACATTGCGCACAATCGACATCGCGCACATCGACGGTCGGTTCGAGTGCAACGAGAATCCTTGCGACTACGGCGACATATTATGTCTGGTCGCCGCAGAATTCTCCCGCCAAGACCCCTTGCGGGAATCTCGTCGGCGACATGGATAAACGTAGACCCGCGGGAGGGCCGACGCCCCCGTCGCGAGGCTAGTATCGCCCCCTCCGCAGACCGGGATGTCCCCCACCTGGCCTTCTTCGGGGCGCCTGCCCAGTGACGTACAGATCCACATCGCCGGGGACAGCCTGCGGGAACGCAGCGTGTTGACACCTGCCCGCCTTTCTGTTCAACCTATTCCCTGGCATTCCATTACGGCTGGTGCGGGCCGCGGAATCCTTCAAGGACCGATGGCTCGGCGCGAGGGCGGAAACAACGCCCTTCATTGCGGAAACAATGCGATCCAAAGGGCCCCTCGCGCCTGTCGACCGACGAACGGAAGGAGTCGCCGATGCCCCGCGTCTCCGTTATCTGCCCGACCTACAACCGCAGCCGGGCCATCCTGCCCACGCTGGACTCCGTCCGAGCGCAGTCGATGCGTGACTGGGAGATGATCGTCGTATCCGACGGCAGCGACGACGACACGGACGAGGTCGTGGCCGAGGTCGCGGCGCAGGACGACCGGATCCGGCTGCGGCGGGTCCCGCACTTCGGCTTCCAGGCCGGCCCCACCAACCTCGTTCTGCCCGAGGCGAAGGGCGAGTACATCGCCTACCTGGACCACGACGACCGCTGGGAGAGCGGCCATCTCGGGCTCCTGACAGCCGCCTTCGACGACGGCGCGCAGTTCGTGGCCACCCGGGCGAGGAAGGTGACCGCGTCCGGCACGGTCACCACCACCGCCGATCCGCTGACCATGTGCTGGGCACCCGAACTCCAGCTGATGAATCCCCTGTTCGAGAACTCGTGCGCCGCGCACAGGGCAGGCCTCGCGGAGTCGGTGGGCGGCTGGCGCGAGTCCCCGGTCGGCCTTGAGGACTGGGACCTGTGGCTGCGCATGACCGACGCGGGGGTCCGTTGCACGACGCTCCTCGACGTCACGGTGAACATGCTGGACGACCCCGGCACCCGGCAGCACAGCCTTCCGTGCGACTACGACCATGAGATCGCGCGGTTCGAGGATGCCCGTGCCGCCCGCGCCGCGTACCGGGCCCTCACCCATCCCCGGCACTTCCGAGCGGGGCTCGAAGCCAGCCGCGCAGATCTCCATCACTGGTACGGCTCCCTGGCCGCTTCCGGCGAGCTGGTGCTGCCCCTCGGCTGGGAAGGCGGTACCGACGCCCTGACCGACGCCGTCGACCGGCATGTGGAAGCCGTCCGGATGGTGTGGAACAACCTGATCATCGAGCCCAAGGACGGCTACGTCGCCCTCGCGATGGTGCTGGGCACCATGACCGCCGAGCACGCGGAGCGCTACAGCGCCCACTTCCGCACCACGATGGCCCACCAGCAGGCGTTTTTCGAGGACGTCCTGCCCGCGGGAAGTGTGGTGCGGTGACGTCCTCGGAGGGGTTCTACCGCGCGCTCGACGACGCCCGGGACCGCATGTTCACCACGGTTCGAAGGGTGCCGCTCGACGCCCTCGCCGGATGGACCGCGGACCCGGCCACCGGGACCATCCGCCATCACGCCGGCCGCTTCTTCACCGTGGAGGGAGTGCGCGTCGACCGCCCGGGGCGCCCGGTCGACCACTGGTCCCAGCCGATCATCGACCAGCCGGAGATCGGCATCCTGGGCATCCTGGTCAAGGAGTTCGACGGCGTTCCGCACTATCTGATGCAGCTGAAGGCCGAGCCCGGCAACTGCGACGGCATCCAGGTCTCCCCGACCGTCCAGGCGACCCGGAGCAACTATCTCCGGGTGCACGGCGGCAAACCCGTCCCCTACCTCGACTACTTCAGGGACCCGTCCCGGCACCGGGTGGTGGCCGATGTCCGCCAGTCCGAACAAGGTGCCTGGTTCCTGCGCAAGCGCAATCGCAACATGGTGGTCGAGGTCCGGGGCGAGGTGGAACTCCACGACGGGTTCCACTGGCTGTCGCTGCCCCAACTGCACCGGCTGCTGGCCCAGGACGATCTGGTCAACATGGACACCCGTTCGGTGCTGGCCTGCCTGCCCCTCACGGAGCCGGAGCAGGAGCCGGAACCCGGCGGGGAGCGGGACGAGTTCACCATGGCCCTGCTCCGGTCGTGCCGTGCGGGCTCGCCCACGCATCACACGGAGCGCAGTCTCCTCAGCTGGATCACTGACACGCGGGTGCGCGCCGACCTCGCCGTCAGCCGGGTACCGCTGACCGGACTCCCCGGATGGCGGCGGACGGAAGGCCGGATCTCCCACGAGAGCGGCCGGTTCTTCGACGTCATCGGTGTACAGGTGACAGCGGCGGGCCGCGAGGTCGCCCGCTGGGACCAGCCGATGATCGCGCCGCACGGCATGGGGGTCGTGGGCCTCCTCGTCACCCGTATCGACGGCGTCCTGCACGCTCTCGTCCAACTGCGTGCGGAGGTCGGGTACGTGGACGCCGTGGAACTCGCCCCGACCCTGCAGTGCGTGCCGGAGAACTACGACGTCCTTCCCGCCGCCGCCCGGCCGCCGCTCCTCGACGAGGTGCTGGGGGCGCCCGCCTCCGCCGTCAGGTTCGACACGGTCCAGTCGGAGGAGGGCGGCCGCTTCTACCATGCACGAACCCGACACCTCATCGTCGAGACGCCGTACCGCCCGGAGCTGGCCGAGCACCCGGACTTCCGCTGGATGACGCCTCACCAGCTGTCCGGCCTGCTGCGTCACAGCCACTACGTGAGCATGGAGACCCGCAGCCTGCTCGCCTGTCTGCGCTCCCTGGCCACGGCGCCCCGTCCCGTCGGAGTACGGTGATGGCCGGGTCCCGGACGCCGGCCGCCCGCCCTCTGGTCACCGTGCTCGGTGCGTCGGGTTACATCGGTTCGGCCGTCGTCGCACTCCTGCGCAGCCGGCCGGTCCGGTTGCGTACGGTGTCGCGCCGCCCTTGCCCCGTGACCGGTGACGGCCTCGCGGAACTGGACGTCCGCACGGCCGACCTCACCGACCCCGGCGCGGTCGCCGACGCGGTGGCGGGTTCGGACGCCGTGATCCATCTGGTCACCCACCGTTCGGCCACGGGCGACTGGCGGACACGGGACGGCGACCCGGAAGGCGAACACGCCAACGTCACCGTGACGCTCGACCTCGTCGAGAGCCTCGGGTCCGGCCGGACCGCAGGGCCGCCACCCGCGGTGATCTACGCCAGTACGGTCCTCCCGCCCGGCGGCCCGGCCCCGGCGAACACCTACGAACGGCAGAAGCTGGCCTCCGAGCGCATCCTGCGCGCGGCCTGCGCGGCGGGCTCGCTCCGTGGCGTGGTCCTGCGCCTGCCGACCGTCTACGGCCACGGCCCCGTGCCGGGAGATCTCGGCCGGGGCGTAGTGGCGGCCATGGTCCGCCGAGGCTTCGCCTGTGAGCCGCTGACCATGTGGCACGACGGCACGATCGAGCGCGACCTCCTCCACGTCGACGACGCGGCCCGCGCCTTCCTGTCGGCGCTGGACCACGCGGATGCCCTCACCGGCCGGCACTGGGACGTCGGCTGCGGCCTCGGCCACGGCCTCGGGGACGTGTTCCGGACGATCGCCGAGATCATCGGTCGGCACACCGGGCGGCCACCGGTACCTGTACTGCGAGTGGACCCGCCGGACGGTGCCACCGGTCTGGACTTCCGCAGCGTACGAGCCGATTCGTCCGCCTTCCGGTCGGTCACCGGGTGGGCGCCCAGGGCAGTTCTGCGCGACGCACTGGAGCAGGTCGTCGCCGCTCACGCCGCGTCCACGGCACACGCACCCACGCCCACACCTCACACCGGTCCATCGGCCAAGGAAGGGATCCACCTGTGACCACGTATGTCTGGGACTACCTGGAGGAGTACGCGAAGGAGCGTACGGACCTCCTGGACGCCGTCGAAACGGTCTTCGGTTCCGGGCAGCTCGTGCTCGGCAAGAGCGTGCGCGGCTTCGAGACGGAGTTCGCCGCCTACCACGGTGTGGACCACTGCGTGGGCCTGGACAACGGCACCAACGCGATCAAGCTCGCGCTCCAGGCACTGGGCGTCGGTCCGGGCGACGAGGTGATCACCGTGTCGAACACGGCAGCCCCCACCGTGCTGGCGATCGACGCGGTCGGCGCCACCCCGGTCTTCGTCGATGTGCGTGAGGAGGACTTCCTCATGGACACCGACCAGGTCGCCGCGGCGATCACCCCCCGGACGCGCTGCATCCTTCCGGTCCACCTCTACGGCCAGTGCGCCGACATGGAGGTGCTGAAGGACATCGCCACGGCACACGGCCTGGTCCTCCTTGAGGACTGTGCCCAGGCGCACGGCGCCCGACGACACGGCCGGCAGGCGGGCACCACCGGCGACGCCGCCGCGTTCTCCTTCTACCCGACGAAGGTGCTCGGGGCGTACGGCGACGGCGGCGCGGCGATCACCTCCGACGCGGCCGTGGCCGACCGGTTGCGCCGACTGCGGTACTACGGCATGGAGGAGCGGTACTACGTCGTCCAGACACCCGGGCACAACAGCCGGCTCGACGAACTCCAGGCCGAGATCCTGCGCCGCAAACTCGGTCGCCTCGACGCCTACATCGAGGGGCGTCGCGCCGTCGCCCGGCGCTACGCCGAGGGACTGAAGGACACCGGGCTGATCCTGCCGGCCACCGCCCCCGGCAACGACCACGTCTACTACGTCTACGTGGTCCGCCACCCCCAACGGGACTGCATCATCGAGGCGTTGAAGTCGCGCGGGATCTCCCTCAACATCAGCTATCCGTGGCCGGTGCACACCATGTCCGGCTTCGCCCACCTCGGCTACTCCCGCGGCGCGCTTCCGGTCACGGAGGCCCTCGCGGGCGAGATCTTCTCGCTCCCCATGTACCCCTCACTGCCGCGCGATGTGCAGGACCGGGTGATCGGCGCGCTGCTCGACGTACTGGCGGAACTGTCGTGAAGGCACGCGAGCTCTCCGTTCCCGGCGCGGTGGAGTTCACCCCCACCCGCTACCCGGACGATCGGGGCCTGTTCGTCTCCACCTTCGAGGAGCGGTCCGCGGGGCCGCTCTTCCCGGTGAGGCAGGCCAGTCAGAGTCGTTCCCGCAGGGGCGTGGTACGGGGTGTGCACTACACCGCCGTGTCCCCGGGCACCGAGAAGTACGTCCACTGCCCGCGCGGTTCGGCCCTGGACATCGTCGTCGACCTCCGCGTCGGTTCGCCGGCGTTCGGCACCTGGGACTCCGTCGTACTGGACGACCGGACCTTCCGCGCCGTATACATCCCACCCGGCGTGGGGCACGCCTTCGTGGCCCTGGAGGACGACACGGTCATGTCCTACCTGCTCTCGACCGGCTACGTCGCGGAGCACGAGCTCGCCGTGTCCGTACTGGACCCGGAACTCGGCCTACCCATTCCGCATGACATCACCCCGGTCCTCTCGGAGCGGGACCGGCTGGCGCTCACCCTCGCGGAAGCGGCCGCCGAGGGCATGCTCCCGCTCTTCGCACACCCTCAGGAGAACCGATGACCATCTGCCGCATCTGCGCGGGCCCGCTGACCGAGTTCCTCGATCTGGGAGCGCAGCCCAACTCCGACGCCTTCCCCAAGCCCGGGGAGACCGACGGCGAGTTCTTCTTCCGGCTCGCCGTCGGGCGGTGCGGTTCCTGCACGATGGTGCAGCTGATGGAGGAGGTTCCGCGCGAGCGGATGTTCCACGAGGACTACCCGTACCACTCCTCGGGATCCTCGGTGATGCGGGAGCACTTCGAGGCCACGGCCCGGGGCATTCTCGCCACCGTGGCCGACGACCCGGACCCGTTCGTCGTCGAGATCGGCTGCAACGACGGCGTCATGCTGGCCACCGTCGCCGGGGCCGGGGTGCGTCATCTGGGTGTCGACCCCTCAGCAGGCGTGGCCGACCGGGCGCGGGCCAAGGGAGTGCGGGTCCGTACCGCGTTCTTCGAGGAGGAGACGGCGCTCGCCATCGCCGCGGCCGAGGGCCGGGCGGATGTCGTCTACGCCGCCAACACCCTGTGCCATCTCCCGTACCTGGAATCGATCTTCCGCGGCTTGGACGCGCTGCTCAAGCCGGAGGGGGTGTTCGTCTTCGAGGACCCCTACCTCGGCGATATCGTCGAGCGGACCTCGTTCGACCAGATCTACGACGAGCACTTCTACTTCTTCACGGCCCGTTCGGTGCAGAGCATGGCCCACCACTACGGCTTCGAGCTGGTCGACGTCCTCCGCCTGCCCGTGCACGGCGGCGAGGTCCGCTACACCCTCGCCCGCCGGGGTACGCGGGTGCCCACGGCGTCCGTGGCCGAGCTGCTGGCCGACGAGGACAGCAAGGACCTCGCCGAGCCGGTCACGCTGGAGCGCTTCGCCGCCGAGGTCCGGCGCACCCGCGACGAGCTGACCGCTCTGCTCACCCGGTTGCGGGCGGAGGGCCGCCGGGTCGTCGCCTACGGTGCCACGGCCAAGAGCGCCACCGTCGCCAACTACTGCGGCATCGGACCCGAGCTGATCTCCTTCGTCTGCGACAGCACCCCCGCCAAGCAGGGCCGGCTCACTCCCGGCTCCCACATCCCGGTCCGGACCCCGGATGCCTTCGGCGACCCCTACCCCGAATACGCGCTGCTCTTCGCCTGGAACCACGCGGAGGAGATCATGGCGAAGGAGCAGAAGTTCCGCGAGCGGGGCGGCAAGTGGATCCTCTACACCCCGGACGTGCACATGGTCTGAACAGCTTCGACAGAGGGTGCGAGCGGACTGCGGGGTGTCAGGACGACGGCCAGGCGCACCCCCTCCACCTCCCGGCCCGGGTCGCCCCGTATCCGGGCCGCCGGAGTTCCGTCCGCCGCCGGCCGCTCGCTCACCCCGGACCGCGAGTTCCAGGGCGGCCTCGCGCTGCTCCTGGACGGGCTGGGTCGCTGACCCGCCGAAGCGCCGTGTTCCCAGCCCCCGCCCCGTACGGCACACTGGAGGTTTGACCTGAGTGAAACGGGGCGCCGCGCGTGAATGGTCCACTAATCGTCCAGAGCGACAAGACCCTCCTGCTTGAGGTCGACCACGAGCTGGCCGGCGCGGCGCGCCGCGCCATCGCTCCGTTCGCCGAGCTGGAGCGGGCGCCCGAGCACATCCACACCTACCGGATCACCCCGCTCGGGCTGTGGAACGCCCGGGCCGCCGGGCACGACGCCGAGCAGGTCGTCGACGCGCTCGTGGAGTACTCCCGCTACCCGGTGCCGCACGCGCTGCTCGTCGACGTCGCCGAGACCATGGCCCGCTACGGCCGGCTCACCCTTTCCAAGCACCCCGTGCACGGTCTGGTGCTGACCAGCACCGACCGGCCGGTGCTGGAGGAGATCCTGCGGTCGAAGAAGATCGCTCCGCTCGTCGGGGCGCGGCTCGACCCCGACACCGTGGCCGTGCACCCCTCCGAGCGCGGGCAGATCAAGCAGACGCTGCTCAAGCTGGGCTGGCCGGCCGAGGACCTCGCCGGGTACGTCGACGGCGAGGCGCACCCGATCGACCTGGCCGAGGACGGCTGGGCGCTGCGCCCGTACCAGCAGCAGGCCGTCGAGGGTTTCTGGCACGGCGGCTCCGGGGTGGTCGTGCTGCCCTGCGGCGCCGGGAAGACGCTGGTCGGCGCGGGCGCGATGGCGAAGGCCAGGGCGACCACGCTGATCCTGGTGACGAACACCGTCTCGGCCCGCCAGTGGAAGCACGAGCTGGTCAGGCGGACCTCTCTGACGGAGGACGAGATCGGCGAGTACTCCGGCACCCGCAAGGAGATCCGGCCGGTCACGATCGCCACGTACCAGGTCCTGACGACGAAGCGGAAGGGCGTCTACCCGCACCTGGAGCTGTTCGACTCCCGGGACTGGGGCCTGATCGTCTACGACGAGGTGCACCTGCTGCCCGCGCCGGTCTTCAAGTTCACCGCGGACCTGCAGGCGCGGCGCCGGCTGGGCCTGACGGCGACGCTGGTGCGTGAGGACGGCCGGGAGTCGGACGTCTTCTCGCTGATCGGGCCGAAGCGGTTCGACGCCCCGTGGAAGGAGATCGAGGCGCAGGGCTACATCGCGCCCGCCGACTGCGTGGAGGTCCGGGTCAACCTGACCGAGGCGGAGCGGCTCGCGTACGCGACCGCCGAGACGGAGGAGAAGTACCGCTTCTGCGCGACGACGGCGACGAAGCGGAAGGTCACCGAGGCGCTGGTGCGCAAGCACAAGGGTGAGCAGACCCTCGTCATCGGCCAGTACATCGACCAGCTCGACGAGCTCGGCGAGCACCTCGACGCGCCCGTCATCAAGGGCGAGACCTCCAACGCGCAGCGCGAGAAGCTCTTCGGCGCCTTCCGCGAGGGCGAGATCAGCGTGCTGGTCGTGTCGAAGGTCGCGAACTTCTCCATCGACCTGCCGGAGGCAACCGTCGCCATCCAGGTGTCGGGCACCTTCGGTTCGCGCCAGGAGGAGGCGCAGCGCCTGGGCCGTGTCCTGCGCCCGAAGGCGGACGGCCACGAGGCGCGCTTCTACTCGGTCGTCGCGCGCGACACGATCGACCAGGACTTCGCGGCCCACCGCCAGCGGTTCCTCGCCGAGCAGGGCTACGCCTACCGGATCATGGACGCCGACGAGCTGCTGGCCAACGACTGACCGACCGGCCGCTGATCGCCCGGACCCGGGCGATCAGCACGGTGAGCAGCGGGACGCACCACACCCACAGCCCGGCCCCGTCCAGTACGAGGGCGCGGCCGGTGGCGGCGAGGTGCCGGGACCAGAACGCGGCGGATTCCTCGGGGAGGACCAGCCGTCCGAGCAGGGCGGTGCCGGCGAGCGCGGCCAGCGCCGTGAGCCCGGCCACCACCCGGCGGGTGGCCAGCAGGTAGGGGACGAGGACCGCCGGGGTCAGGGTGATCCCGGCGGCGACGCCCATCGCGAAGCCCTTGCCGACGGCGGCACCGGAGCGGCCGAGGTCCCACAGGACCAGGCAGGCGAGGGCGAGGTTGATCTGGCCGGGCAGCGGGGCCTGGAAGAGCGGCTCCAGCCACAGCCCGGCGATGGTGGCGGCCAGGAGGGGCCCGGTCCTGGCGGGCAGGCCCGAGAGGCGGCAGGACAGGGCGATCAGCAGGGCGATCAGGCAGGCGTTGCCGAGGACGAGCACGGCCTTCATTAACCCGGTCGGCAGCCAGGCGGCCGGCGTGAACAGGATCGCCGCGAACGGCGGATAGCCGGCGGGCGGGTGCCATTCGGCGGCGGAGAAGCCCTCGGCGAGGGCGTCGGCCGTCGGGACGCGCAGGGCGATGCACAGGACGCCGAGCACGAGCAGCGAGCCCGTCACCAGCACCCCGGCGAGGGACGACGGCGAGCGGCTGGGGGCGGGGCTCAAGGTCACGCGCGTGACCTTAGTGGATCAGTCAATGCGCCGTCGGCGCTCACCCTCAGGTCATTGCAACGAACCCATCGCCCTCCCTTTGCATTCAGTTCCATATTCATTGCAACGCACGCGGGCCGGCCGTTCGAGACGCTCCTTCGCGAACGCGTCCTCGATCCGCTCGGGATGAAGGACACCGCCTTCCACGTGCCCGCCGGCAAGATCGACCGGCTGCCGCCCAGCCGGTCGGCCCTCGCGCGGGGCGCCGTCCACGTGTCGTTCGGCCAGGGACAGCAGGGCGGCTGGGGCTTCGGAATGGCGGTGCGCACCTACCGCGGCGACTACGCGCCCATCGGCCAGTTCGGCTGGGACGGCGGAACCGGCACCTCGGCGTACGCCGACCCGGAGAACGGGATCACCGGCATCCTGCTCACGCAGGTCGGGCTGACCACTGCGGCTCCGGCTCAGCTCATCCACGACTTCTGGACCACCGTCTACCAGGCGGTCGACGCCTGACATCGGGGGCGGGCCGGCGTCAGCGACGTATGACGCCCGCGTCCTCGGCGTACTCGCCCAGCACCACGACGCTCACGGCGGCCGCCGCGAACACCTTCACGGCGTGCAGCATGCTGCCGAGGCGGTGACGGGGAGTGGAGTCGGAGATGGCGGTGGCGCCGCTCGGGCGGCCGCCCTGAATCGGGGTGAAGGTTGCGGTGCTCATGAGTCCATGGTGCGCCGCCGCCATCCGATGCACATCGCTCTGCGGGGCCAATCCCCCGGCCCCGCGCCTCCTCCTCCCGTCGCATGCCGCCCCCGGGTACCCCTACCGGAGGTCTGACACTCCCGGGTACGACACCCGTACGGAGGTCCCGTACGGGACGGACTTCCGGCCCGGTGAATCCGTTCGCACGGGCGCGCCCCGCTGGCTACAATCTCCGCTCTTGCCGCCTCCCACCGCCTCATCGGGGAGAGCCGCCCGCCGGCCGGAAACCGGGGGCATCTGTTCCGTACCAGCAGCTGGAGGCAGACCCGTGCCCGCGCACGCCCCCGACACCACCCCCGACGCCGCGACCCCGCCCGCCGACCCGCTGGGCCGCGAACGGGCCCACCTCGCCGCCTCGCGCTCCGCCCTGCGCGCCATGCGCGAGGACGTCGAGGCCCTCGACATCCGCGACGTCACCGCGAACTGGGTCAACGCGATCGTCCTCCAGGCCCAGATCGACGACCGCATCAAGGCCCTCGCCGACCTCGCCCACACGCCCCTCTTCTTCGGCCGCCTCGACTACCTCCACGCCCCCGGAGCCGAACTCGCCGAGGGCGCGGAGGGCGAGCAGTTCTACATCGGCCGCCGCCACGTCCACGACGCCGACGGCGACCCGATGGTCATCGACTGGCGCGCACCCGTCTCCCAGCCGTTCTACCGGGCCTCCAAGAAGGACCCCCAGGACGTCTCCCTGCGCCGCCGCTTCGGCTACACCGGCGGCGAACTCACCGCGTACGAGGACGAGCACCTCTGCGACCCCGCCGAGGCGGCCGCGGTCAGCAAGCTGCTCCAGCAGGAGATCGAGCGCCCGCGCGTCGGCCCCATGCGCGACATCGTCGCGACGATCCAGCCCGAGCAGGACGAGATCGTCCGCTCCGGACTGTCCGGCTCCGTCTGCGTGCAGGGAGGCCCCGGCACCGGGAAGACGGCCGTCGGCCTGCACCGGGTGGCGTACCTGCTGTACGCGCACCGCGAGCGGCTCGCCCGCACCGGCACCCTCGTCATCGGACCGAACCGCTCCTTCCTGCACTACATCGAGCAGGTCCTGCCGGCCCTGGGTGAGCTGGAGGTCAAGCAGGCCACCGTCGACGACCTCGTCTCCCGCGAAGGCCTGGAGGTACGCGGCACCGACCCGGCCGAGACCGCCGTCGTCAAGGGCGACGCCCGCATGGCGGAGGTCCTGCGCCGCGCGGTCCGCTCGCACGTCGGCCGCCCCGCGGAGCCGCTGATGGTCGTCCGCGGCTCGCGCCGCTGGCGCGTGCCGGCGTACGAGCTGGAGGAGATGGTCGAGGAACTCCAGAAGCGCGACATCCGCTACGGCGCCGCCCGCGACGCCCTCCCCCAGCGCATCGCGCACGCCGTCCTGGTCCGGATGGAACAGGCCGGCGAGGCCCCGGACGACCGCGTACAGGACGCGGTCGCGCGCAACGCGGCCGTGAAGGCGGCGGTCAAAGAGATCTGGCCGCCCGTCGAACCGGCGAAGCTGGTCCTGCGCCTGCTCTCCGACCCGGACTTCCTCGCCGCCCACGCGCAGGACGTCCTGACGGCGGACGAACAGAAGCTCCTGCTGTGGCCCAAGCCGTTCCGGAGCGTGAAGTCGGCGAAGTGGTCGGCGGCGGACCTGGTCCTCATCGACGAGGCCGCCGACCTGGTGGAACGCACCCATTCGCTCGGCCATGTCGTCCTCGACGAGGCGCAGGACCTCTCCCCCATGCAGTACCGGGCGGTGGGACGGCGCTGCACGACCGGCTCGGCGACGGTCCTGGGCGACCTCGCGCAGGGCACCACGCCGTGGGCCACGCGCAGCTGGGACGAGGCGCTGGCGCACCTGGGCAAGCCGCAGGCGGTGCTGGAGGAACTGACGGCGGGCTTCCGCGTGCCGCGCGAGGTGATCGCCTACGCCTCCCGCCTGCTGCCGGAGATCTCCCCGGGCCTGGCCCCGGTCTCCTCGGTCCGTGAGACGCCGGGTTCCCTGCGGGTGACGCCGACGGACGACCTGACCGCATCGGTGGTGGAGGCGTGCCGCGAGTCCCTGGCCCACGAGGGCTCGATCGGCCTGATCGCGGCGGACGCCCGCATCCCGGCCCTGGCCGAGGCCCTGCTGGCGGCGGACCTGCCGTATCTGTCCCCCGGCGAGGAGACGACCGCGCGGTCCCGCCTGACGCTGGTCCCGGCGTCGCTGGCGAAGGGCCTGGAGTACGACTACGTCGTGCTCGACGAGCCGGCGGCGATCGTCGACGGCGAACCGGACGAACGGACCGGCCTGCGCCGCCTGTACGTCTGCCTCACCCGAGCCGTCTCAGGCCTGACGGCCCTCCACTCGGCCCCCCTCCCGGAAGCCCTTGCCTGACCGGCGGCCCTTGCCTGACCGGCGGCCCTGGCCTGACCCGGCGGCCCTGGCCTGACCGGCAGCCCTGGCCTGACCGGCGGCCCTGACCGAGGGAACGCCTGCGGCGCCGCTGCGCAAGCGCCCCGCGGCATCCGGTCAGCCTCCCGGGGCTCGCCCCGGACCCCCGCGCCTCGCACGCCGGCCAGGCTGGATGTTCCAGCCCGTCCGGCGTTCGAGGACCGGGTCCGGGCAGAGCCCGGTCAGTCCAGTACCGCCCGCCACTCGGCGACGGCCGCCGCCGAGACCGGCCCCGCCCAGCCGCCGGGACGCGCCGCGCCGCCGATGTGGAACGCGTCCACCCCGCCCGCGCGCAGCACCGGCAGGTGGGCGAGCGTCAGGCCGCCGCCGACCAGGATCCGCGGCCCGTACCCCGGCTCGCCGCCCCGCCCCGCCTCCGCGAGCAGCACCGCCAGCCCCTCGTCGACCCCGGCCGCCGAGCCCGCCGTCAGGTAGGTGTCCAGGCCGGGAAGGTCGGCCAGCGCCTTGCGCAGCTGGTCCCGGTCCGCCGCGCGGTCGACGGCCCGGTGGAAGGTCCACGGGCAGCCGTCCAGCTCCGCGACGACCGCCTCGACGGCGGCCAGGTCGGGGCTGCCGTCCGCGTTCAGGAAGCCGAGGACGAACTCCCGCGCCCCCTCCGCCCGCAGCTGACGCGCCGTCGCGGCCAGGACGGACACGTCCCCCGCGGCGAAGCCGTCCGCCTTGCGGATCATCACGCGCAGCGGGATGTCGACCGCCGCCCGGATCGCCGCGAACGTCTCGCGCGCCGGGGTGAGCCCGTCGGCGGCCATGTCGGTGACCAGCTCCAGTCGGTCGGCCCCACCGGCCTGGGCCGCGACCGCGTCCTCCGCGTCGAGGGCGATCACCTCCAGGAGCGCACGGTTGCTCATTCGATCCCATCCTTCGGAAGAACTCTCACAATAGGTCTAGTCCAATATCCAGGGTACGGGCTTCCGGCCGCGCTCCACCAGCACCATCACGCCACCACCACAATGTGCGCATGGACATAGGCATCCCGAGCACCGACACCACGGATCTCCGGGCCCGCTGGCGAGCCACCGTCGCCGACGCCGGCGCCCCCGCCGACCGCGATCCCGAGCCCTACGCCGACCGCCTCCTCGCCGCCTGGGCGGAGCCGCAGCGCCGCTACCACACCACCGCGCACCTGGCCGACGTACTCGCACGGATCGACGTACTGGCCCCGTACGCCGCCGACCCCGCCGCCGTCCGGCTCGCCGCCTGGTTCCACGACGCCGTCTACCGTCCCGACCGCTCCGAGAACGAGGAGCGCAGCGCCGCCCTGGCCGAGCGCGCCCTCCCCGAGCTGGGCATCGACGCCGCGCGCACCGCCGAGGTGGCCCGCCTGGTCCGGCTCACCGTCACCCACGACCCCGCCCCCGGCGACACCGACGGCGAGGTGCTCTGCGACGCCGACCTGGCCGTCCTGGCCGGCTCCGCACAGGCGTACGCCGCCTACACCGCCGCCGTCCGCGACGAGTACGGCTTCGTCCCCGACGACGCCTTCCGCACCGGCCGTGCCGCCGTACTGCGCCAGCTCCTCGACCTGCCGCGGCTCTTCCGCACGCCCTACGGCACGGCGCACTGGGAGGCCCCGGCCCGCGCGAACCTCGCCGCCGAGCTGGCCGCCCTGACGTCCGGGGATGCACACGACTGACACGCCGGGGGGAATTCGATCGCGTTCACACGGGTTGGTGACAGTCATGCCCGCAGTCGCCGTACGCCCCCGCATGCCCGTCGCCGTCTACGTCCTCGGACTGTCCGTCTTCGCACTCGGCACCAGCGAGTTCATGCTCTCCGGGCTGCTGCCGCCGATCGCCGACGACATGGGCGTCAGCATCCCGCAGGCGGGCCTGCTCATATCCGCGTTCGCGATCGGCATGGTCGTCGGCGCGCCCCTGCTGGCCGTCGCCACCCTGCGCCTGCCCCGCCGCACCACCCTCATCGCCCTGATCAGCATCTTCGGCCTCGGGCAGGTCGCGGGCGCGCTGGCCCCCTCATACGAGCTCCTCTTCGCCTCCCGCGTGGTCGCGGCCTTCGCCTGCGCCGGCTTCTGGGCCGTCGGCGCGGCCGTCGCCATCGCCATGGTCGACAAGGACCAGCGGGCCCGCGCGATGGCCGTCATGATCGGCGGCCTGTCCATCGCCAACGTCCTCGGCGTCCCGGCCGGAGCGTTCCTCGGCGAGCAGCTGGGCTGGCGCTCCGCGTTCTGGTCGGTCGCCGCGGCCTCCGCGGTCTCCCTCGTCGGCATCCTCGCCCTGATCCCCCGGATCCCGCTGCCCGCCGAGAGGCCGACGCTCCGCCGCGAGCTGCGCATCTACGGCGACCGCCAGGTGTGGCTCGCGATCGGCGTCACCGCACTGGGCGCGGGCGGCGTCTTCTGCGCGTTCAGCTACCTGTCGCCGCTGCTCACGGACGTGGCAGGGCTGGACTCGCGGTGGGTGCCGTGGGTCCTCGGCCTCTTCGGGATCGGTGCGCTCGTCGGCACGACCATCGGCGGCCGGGTCGCCGACGCGCACCTGTTCGGCGTGATGATCTGGGGCATCACCGCCTCCACCGTCTTCCTGACCGTGCTCGCCCTGCTGGCCCCGGTCGCCGTCGCGGCGATCGCGCTGTCCTTCCTGCTGGGCGTCTCGGCGTTCTTCACCGCCCCCGCGCTCAACGCCCGCATGTTCAACGTGGCCGGCGCCGCCCCGACCCTGGCCGGGGCGACCACCACGGCCGCCTTCAACCTCGGCAATACCGGCGGCCCCTGGCTGGGCGGCACCGTCATCGACGCCGGCCTGGGCTTCTCCGCGACCGCCTGGGCGGGCGCCGCCATGACGGTGACCGCCATCGCCCTCGCCGTGACCGCCCTGCGCCTGGACCGCCGTCCGCCGCCGCGCGCGACCCGCGTGGTCGCCGGGAGCGCCGCCCCCGTCCCCGCCGAGGCCCCCGCCCACGCCTGACGGCGCCCGCTATTCGCCGCCGAAGACCGCCTCGGCCGAGGGCGCGGTCACGGCCCGCCGGAGCCAGCGGCCCAGGATCTCGGCGTCACCGCAGCCGGTGATCCGCTCACGAACCGCCTCGGGAACATCGATACCCCGCTCCGCCAGAACGGCCAGAACGTCCTCGGCAGCACGCCGCGCCTCACCCTCGGCCCGGCCCTCGGCCCGGCCCTCGGCCCGGCCCTCGTCGCGGAGTTCTTCGGAGAGGGGCGACTTGTAGAAAGAGAGGTCCACGGCCGGGCGGGCCGGGGTCGGCCACATCGCCTCCAGGGCTACTCGCCCCCGAAGATCTCGTCGGCCGAGGGCGCGGTCACGGCCCGCCGGAGCCAGCGGCCCAGGATCTCGGCGTCACCGCAGCCGGTGATCCGCTCACGAACCGCCTCGGGAATATCGATACCCCGCTCCGCCAGAACGGCCAGAACGTCCTCGGCAGCACGCCGTACTGCGCCCTCGTCGCGGAGTTCTTCGGAGAGGGGCGACTTGTAGAAAGAGAGGTCCACGGCCACCAGCTTCCTCCAGAGTGCTGCGGATGGGTGCTTGCCCATGCCTTGTGCGATGAATTCGATGATCGGGTTGGCGAGCGCCGCGGGCGTGTCCCGCAGCACGTTGGTCATGGCTTTGAGTATGGCCCCGACGTCCGGATTCGTGGCATGGGTGATAGCGGCCAGGGTAGCCAGCGCCAGGTCCTTCCGGACTTCGGCGGGGCTGGTGATCAGCGGCATGTTGTGCGGACCCGCCACCAGCGGGCACAGGGTGAGCAGGGGCCACTGGGGAGGCCCGAAGCGGACCGGGCGAGCGGCCCATTCGGCGGTCGAGCGGTCCTGGCAGACGACCAGCAGCATCGGCTGCAGCCGGTACTTGGTGAGGAGGTAGGAGGCGTAGTACGCCCAACTGGCGGGCTTGTCCGGGTCCTTCTTGCCCTGGGCCTCGACGGCGAGGAGGAAGGACCCCTCGCCCTCCGTGTCGAACCGCAGCAGGGTGTCGACGCGGCGCTCCAGGGGCTGGGTCTCCGTGAGGTCGTTGGGCAGGACGGTGAACGACGTGGGCGGGGCGAAGTCGACGCCGAGCACCTCCGACACCCGGGAGAAGAGCTCCGGGTGTTCCTGGAAGATGCGGTGCATCGCCTCGTGGGGCGAGCTGACCATCGGGGTTCCTGGGGTAGGGGGCCGCACGGACAAGGGAATTGCCTCCGGCATATGCCTTGGCTGTGCCTTGCGCCGAACCTAGGGCGCGGTGCCGTGCGGAACGGGCCGGTTCGGCGATGGTTCACCCGGAGGGGTGAGACCCGGGGGGTTCGGTCAGGCGGGCGTGGCTGCCGGTCGTCCGGATTCGCGGCAGTCGCGGCAGCGGCCGGGTTCGGCCGCGCGGAAGGCGTGGTCGCAGGCGTCGCAGTTGCGGAGCGGATGTCTGACGGCCTCAGGTGCTGCCGGGGCGCTGAACGGCGGCACGGGAGGGAGCTGGGCGGCGAGGCGGTGGGCCAGGAGGGCGGCCGGGCGGTGCAGGGGCTCCCCCGGCAGGTCGGCCGTCAGGGCGTGGTGCACGGCGCTCGGCGGCAGGTCGCGCTCCAGCCAGGCCGCGACTCCGGGGGCGAGGTGCTCGACGTCCGTGACGGAGAGCAGCAGCCGGGGATCCCCGCGGCGCAGGCCGGCGAGGACCTCGGTGGCGGACCGGAGGAGGTCGGGGGCCGGGTACGCGGGCTGCGGCACGGCGGGAAGGGCGCGGCGCGGCGGCTCGCCCTCCCGGCGGGCGGGGCGCCGGGCCCTCGGCTTCGGCTCCGACTCCGGCCCGTCCGCGGCGCCGGACCGGCCCGGCTGGTTGCAGGAGACGGTGCGGGTGACGACGCGGCCGCTGCTGGTGCGTTCGCAGGTGCGGCGCAGGTAGCCGTGGGTCTCCAGTTCGCGCAGGGCCGCGGCGATCCGCGTCTTCCCCTCGGGGAACCGGGCCGCGAGGGTCCTGATGTCGATGAGCGCACCGCCGGGCAGGGACTGGATGTGGACGGCCAGGCCGATGGCCAGCAGCGACAGCTCGGCATGCTGGGCGAGGTGGTTGCCGATCACCGTGAAGCGGCTGGTGTGGCGGGAGTTGTCGTGGATGACGCCGCCGGAGCGGGTGGTCGCGCGGGTACCCCGGGAAGGGTGGTTTTCCCCGCCGTTACGGGACGGGGCGTACAGGCGCACGCTAGTGTTCTGGGTATCCATCCGGAAGGTGCTTCTTCCTCGGTGGTCAGGCCCCCGCACTGGGATTCGCAGTCCCGGCGGGGGCCGACGCATGTCAGCGGTGAAGTGGTCTGTCGCGCTGAGCGTAGATCAGGCAACCCGCCCCGAAGCCAGTCAAGTTGGCCTTTTTCACTCAAGCGAGTGAGCGTGCGCCACGGGCGGGAGGGGTGGGGCTTGGTGGGGTCCTTTCCTCTCGTGTCTTGAGTCCTGGGGCCGTCCCCGCCACCGGCGTCCCAGCGCACGGGCTCCGGTCCCGGTCGCCGCGCCCGACCCGCCTTCCTACGATGGGAAGGTCGGCTCGGGGATCCGGATACCGCTCGGGGACGTGCCTCAGAGGAGATCCCGCATGGGCCGGTACCGCACGCCCACCGTCCTGGCCGCCGCCTCCCTCCTGCTGACGGCGCTGTGCGCGGGCCAGGCCCCCGCCGCCGCCCCGCCCGGCCGGGTCGGCATCGACGACGTGATCGCCGAGAAGCTCGACGGCGCGATCACCGCGGCCATGCGCGAGGCCGGCATCCCCGGTGTGGGCGTCGGCCTGTGGATCGACGGCGACGAAGCCTACGTGCGCTCCTTCGGCACCGCCGACAAAACCACCGGCATCCCCGTCAAGACCGACATGCACACCCGCATCGGCAGCGTCACCAAGACCTTCGCCGTCACCGGCGTCCTCCAGCTCGTCGACGACGGGAAGGTACGGCTCGACGCGCCGATCTCGACGTATCTCGACGGGGTGCCCGGCGGCGACCGCATCACCGTGCGGCAGCTCGCCGAGATGCGCAGCGGCCTCTACAACTACACCGAGGACCCGCGCTGGATGGCCGCCTTCCAGGCCGACCCGTACCGCGCCTGGACCCCGCAGCAGCTGCTGGACATCGCCTTCCGGCACCCCGCCGACTTCCCGCCGGACGCGCGGTGGGAGTACTCCAACACCAACACCATCCTGCTCGGGCTGCTGGTGGAGAAGGTCAGCGGCCAGCCCCTGCACACCTACCTTGAGCAGCACGTCTTCGCCCCGGCCGGCCTGGACGCGACGTCACTGCCGACCGGGGCCGAGATCACCAGCCCGTACGTGCACGGCTACACGAACTTCACCCCGGACGGCGCGACCGTCGACGCCTCCCAGTGGAACCCGTCCTGGGGCTGGGCGGCCGGCGCGATGATCTCCACCATCGACGACCTGCGCAGCTGGGTCCCGACCCTGGTCAGCGGCCGGCTGCCGGACGGCGGCCGGCTGCTGGAACCGGGCACCCAGGCCCAGCGGCTGCGCATGCGGCCCACCGGTCACCCGGACGTGGACTACGGACTCGGCATCGCCGCCATCAAGGGCTGGATCGGCCACAACGGCGAGCTGCCCGGCTACGAGACCATCGCCGTCCGCCTCCCGCAGGACCGCGCCACCCTGGTGATCATCGTGAACTCCGACGTCGACGGGAAGTACGGCAGCCTGAGCTCCCTCATCGCCAACAGGATCACAAACATCGTGACCCCCAAGCACGTCTGGTCCCTCCCGGAGCCCGCCCAGCCGAACCCGGTCCCGCAGCCGTCCACCCCGCCCGCGTCCCCGAAGCCGTAGCGCGCCGTGGGGCGGGGGCCGCAGGGCCGGGGATCCTGCGGGCAGGGGCCCGGCCTTGATCCGCCGGACACCCCCTAAGCCGCCGGCCGGCCCTTCGGGCGGCGCAGGCCGGCCGCGGTGAGGCGGCGGACGAGTTCCTTGCTGCCGACCTCCACCGCACCCGCCCCGACGGCGTCGGCGTATCGGTACGAGGGCACGTCGTAGTGGTCCCGCTCGAAGGCCCGCGGCGGACAGCCGATGCCCGCCGCGAAGGCGTGCAGCTCCTCGTACGAGACGTCGCTGACCAGGTGCGACCACATACGGCCGTGGCCCGGCCAGGTCGGCGGGTCGATGTAGACGGTCACCGGCGGCTCACCTCAGGCCGAAGACCGGGCCGAGGCCGCCGACGGCAGCCACTCTCACGCCCGCCTCCGAGCACACCCAGTGCGGGTCGGGTCCCAGCTCCGGCTCCACGTCCAGTGCGTGCGGATCGCCGTGGGTGCAGACCGGGCACAGCGGCCAGCGCCCGTACTTCTCCAGCAGCGAGTCCTGTACGTCCTGGGCGACGAGCCCCGGCAGGTAGTCGACGCCCTCCGGCCACTGCTCCACCCACCACCGACGGTGCGTGACCGAGTCCTCGACGAGGGAGACGACATCGGCGTCGGCGACCTCACCGGCGGCGAGATCGGCGAGCACGAGTGCGCGGGCGACGTGCAGCGCCTGTTCCAGGGGGGTCGTTCGGTCCATGGGCCCATTGTGGACCTGCCGGGAGCCGCTGATGAAGGGCCTCTTCTCCTGCTCACCCGTGGGCCCAATGGCGGATTGACCCCCACCCCGCCTGAAAATAGCTTTCAGGCGTGACCAAGGAGCCGAAAGGAACTCCCGGCCGCCCGCCCGGAGGCCCACCCCGGGCTCCCTCCCACGCCCGCAGCGCCCCCGCCGACGACACTCGGTCGGGCCCGCGCGACCCCTCCTCCGGCTACCGCGGGGAGGTGCCCCCGGCCTCGGTCACCTCCGCCCCGCAATCGCAGGCCCTCCGGGCGGCCGAGGGGCCCCGCGAAGCCCCGCCGCGCACCCACGCGGCAACCGCCGCAGGCACCGGCACGGCGCCCGCCCTGCCAACCCACCCCGCTCCGCTCCGCGCCTCGCCCCTGCCCCGCCGCACTTCGTCGCCGTAGCACCACAGCAACCGAAGCCCGCACCCACTCCCGAACCCCCGAACCGCCGAACCGCCGGAGGCCGCCCCATGACCGCGTACGCCGAACTCCGCGCCCAGCTGGAGACGCTCACCACCGAGGCATTCCGTCCCGAACTCGCCGAGATCGACCGGCTGTCCACCCTCGACATCGCCCGCACCATGAACGCCGAGGACGCCACCGTCCCGGCCGCCGTCGCCGCGCAGCTGCCGCAGATCGCCGCCGCCATCGACTCGATCGCGGAGCGGATGGCCCGCGGCGGCCGCCTCGTCTACGCCGGCGCCGGCACCGCCGGCCGGATGGGCGTCCTGGACGCCAGCGAGTGCCCGCCCACCTTCAACACCGACCCGGCCGACGTCGTCGGCCTCATCGCGGGCGGCCCCTCCGCCATGGTCAAGGCCGTCGAGGGCGCCGAGGACTCCCCGGAGCTGGCCGCCGAGGACCTCGCCGCGCTGCGCATCGGGCCGGACGACACCGTCATCGGCATCTCCGCCTCCGGCCGCACCCCGTACGCGATCGGCGCCGTCGAGTCCGCCCGCGGCCGCGGCGCCCTCACCGTCGGCCTGTCCTGCAACGCCGGCTCCGCGCTCGCCGCCGCGGCCGACCACGGCATCGAGGTCGTCGTCGGCCCCGAACTCCTCACCGGCTCCACCCGCCTGAAAGCCGGCACCGCGCAGAAGCTCGTCCTCAACCTCATCTCGACGATCACCATGATCCGCCTGGGCAAGACCTACGGAAACCTCATGGTCGACATGCGCTCCTCCAACGACAAGCTGCGCGCCCGCGCCCGCCGCATCGTGGCCCTGGCCACAGGCGCACCCGACGAGGAGATCGAGGCCGCGCTGACCGCCACCGGCGGCGAGGTCAAGGACGCCATCCTCGTCGTCCTCGGCGAGGTCGACGGCCCGGCCGCCGCCGAACTCCTCGCCGCCTCCCGCGGCCACCTCCGCGCGGCCCTCGCCCACGCCCGGACCCGCTGACCCCACCCCCTACGGCAAGGCGACCACCACCATGTCCACAGATCCCACCGCGTCCACCCCGTCCACCTCGTCCACCCCGTCCACCCCGTCCACCCCGTCCACCGACAAGAACCGCGCCACGGCCGCCGCGATCCTTCCCCTGGTCGGCGGCCCGGACAACGTCACCTCGATCGCGCACTGCATGACCCGCCTGCGCATCTCGCTGCGCGACCGCTCCCTCGTACAGGACGAGGCCCTCAGGGCCCTCCCGGCGGTGCTGGGCGTCGTCGAGGACGACACGTATCAGATCGTGCTCGGCCCGGGCGCCGTCGCCCGCGTCACCCCGGAGTTCGAGGCGCTCGTCGAGGAGGGCCGCTCGGCGCCGGCCGCACCCGCCACCGTCCTCCGGCCCGTCACCGCCGACGAACTCGCCGCGCAGGGCGCGGCCCTGAAGGAAGCCCGGAAGGCGCGCAACGCCACCCCCTTCAAACTGATGCTGCGCCGCATCGCGAACATCTTCGTGCCGCTGATCCCGGCCCTCATCGGCTGCGGGATCATCGCCGGCCTCAACGGCCTGCTCACGAACCTCGGCTGGCTGCCCTCCGTCGCCCCGGCGCTCGCCGCGATCGGGTCCGGCTTCATGTCTCTGATCGCGGTGTTCGTCGGCTACAACACCGCCAAGGAGTTCGGCGGCACCCCGATCCTGGGCGGAGCGGTCGCCGCGATCATCGTCTTCCCGGGCGTCGCGAAGGTCACCGCCTTCGGGACGGAGCTCCGGCCGGGCCAGGGCGGCGTCCTCGGCGCGCTCGCGGCCGCCCTGCTCGCCGTGTACGTGGAGAAGCGCTGCCGGCGCCTGGTCCCGGAGGCCCTGGACGTCCTGGTCACCCCCACCCTCACCGTGCTGATCTCGGGCCTGGTCACCCTCTTCGGCCTGATGTTCCTCGCCGGTGAGGCCTCCGCCGCCATCGGCGCCTTCGCCGACCGGCTGCTCGCCGCCGGCGGCGCGTTCGCGGGCCTGGTCCTGGGCGGGCTCTTCCTTCCGCTGGTGATGCTCGGCCTGCACCAGGCCCTGATCCCCATCCACACCACCCTCATCGAGCAGTCCGGACACACCGTCCTGCTGCCGATCCTCGCCATGGCGGGGGCGGGCCAGGTCGGTGCGGCCATCGCCGTCCACTGCCGACTCCCGCGCAACGGCTCGCTCCGCGCCACCATCAAGTCGGCCCTCCCGGCGGGCTTCCTCGGCGTCGGCGAACCGCTGATCTACGGCGTCTCCCTGCCGCTCGGCCGCCCCTTCGTCACCGCGTGCGTCGGCGGCGCGGCCGGCGGCGCCTTCGTCGGCCTCTTCAACCAGCTGGGCACCGCCTTCGGCTCCACCGCCATCGGCCCCTCAGGCTGGGCCCTCTTCCCCCTGCTGGACGGCAGTTCGAGTCTGGGCGTGACCGTCGCGGTCTACGCGGGCGGCCTGCTGACCGGCTACCTCGTCGGCTTCGCCGCCACCTACTTCTTCGGCTTCACCCGCCAGATGCTGACCGACCTCAACACCGACCCCGACCCGGCCGCGGCGGCCCCCGCCCCCGCAGGCCCCGCCGACCCGGCCCGAGAACCGATGACCGGCGCCGTGGTATCCCGGTGACTCCGCCCACGCCCCGTACCTTCTGCCGCGTTCCCGCGAAGCGACCGGCATGATCGGAGCATGATCGAGTCCATACCGCCCGTGGTCCCGGCCGGCCGGATGCGCGCAATCGCCCAGCCGGAGCTCGCCCTCCCCGGCGGGATGCTGCTGCGCCCCTGGACCCCGTACGACGCCCCCACGCTCGTCGCGGCCCACCTCGACCCGGACATCCGGCACTGGAACCGCCCGAGCCGACTCGACCTGGCCGGGGCCGAGGCCCGGATCGCCCGCTGGCACGAGCGCTGGCAGGCCGAGAAGGCCGGGACCTGGGCCATCGCCCCCGAGGGCGGACGAGCCGTCGGCCTGATCGGCCTGGCCGACATCGACCTGGCGGGCGGCAGCGGCGAGATCCTGTACTGGCTGCTGCCCGCCGGGCGCGGCGCCGGCGTCACGGTGCAGGCCACCGACCGCCTGACCCGCTGGGCCTTCGACGACCTCGGCCTGCACCGCGTACGCATCACCCACTCCGTGGCGAACCCGGCCTCCTGCGCCGTCGCGACGAAGGCCGGGTTCCCCCTGGAGGGCACCATGCGCGGCGCCCTCCTCCACGCGGACGGCTGGCACGACGAACACCTTCACGCCCGCCTCCGCACGGACCCTTGCTGAACCCCCGTACCGGCCAGGGGGTCAGACGCGGCCGTCGATGCCGAGCCACGCGCTGAAGCGGCGCGGGACCGGATAGACGTACAGGCCCGTGTCACCGTCGTAACGGAAGGCCTCCATCCTGATCTTCTTGTCCTCGGCGAAGTCGAAGTTGCACTTCACCCACTTGTTGTGGCCCGCCTTGTTGCGGCACCCCTCGTAGCGGCCGTAGTTGGTGTGGCCGCCGCCGACCGCCGACAGGCCGTCGGCCTTGGTGTCCTTGACCCAGATGATGTCGCCGCTGTGCTCGAAGCAGACGCGGGCGCCTTCGGTCTCCACACACGGGTCCGGCTGCGCCGCAGGGTTGAAGGCCGTCCGCTTCTCGCCCTCGTCGTAGTCCGCCGTCGTGCCTTCGGCCACGATGAGCCCGCCGCCCGCCAAGGGGTACGTCTCCTCCGCTCCGGCGGGGGCCGCGAAGGCCGCGGACAGGACGACGGCCGCGGCGGTGGCGGCCATGAGCACAGCCGGCTTGCGGCGAAGGATTGTTTTGGACATGCGAGGTAAGCCCCCTCAAGTATCGAAGACTGAAACGTGGACTGTTTACGGGAGGTGGCGCGGATGCCGTGCCCGCGCATTCCCTTCAGTCCCGGACCTGGATTGAGCCAACCATGTCGCTGCGCAATGCAGCACACCTTTCGAGCAACTTCGAAACGTGCTGAACTGACCGAACGATGATTGAGATCTCTTTGACGGCAGCCTCGTTGGCCCAATGCCGCTTCTCGGTATCGCCCTCGATGCAGGCGGCCGCCGTCCTGCATCCGCACCACCCCGGCACGGCCGGCGACCGGCTCACTGCGCGCCAGGCGGTCGATTGCGCACTCAAGGACAAGCACCTGCCCGTGCTTTCCGCCATCCGTGCCGGCATCCGCACCTATGCACCCGACTTCCTCACCCCCGCCCTGGGAGGAGCGGTTGCTCCGACCCTCGACGACGAGCTCCATCGCGTCGCCTGCACGCCGACGGAGACCGTCTCGCGGCAGATGAACAGGCTGATCGCCGACCAGCGCGGGCACGCCGGGAACACGCCAGGACAGCCACTCCCGTCCTTACGGCAGTTACTCGACGGCGGCGAACGGGCATTCGCACAACGGGCCGCGGGCGAAATGGAAGTGCTCTGGAGATCCCTCATCGCCCCGCAATGGCCGTCGCTCAGTTCACGGGCCGAGGACGACCTCGATCACAGGGCACGCACTCTTGCGCGATGCGGCCTGACCACCGTCCTGAATGCGCTGCATCCGGCCATCAGTTGCGGGACCACCACCTTGAACATATCGAGCTTGCGCCAGATCGATGTCGTGGCGGACGGGAGGATCACCCTCTTCCCCTCACCGCTCGCCACGAAATGGCTCCTCAGCATCGACCCCTGGGGACAACGCGGCCCCTACCTCATCTACCCCGTTCCGGCGGAGGGCGCCGCGCCCCGCACCTCCACCGGCCCGGCCCATCCGCTGGCTGAGGTCATCGGGGCGTCGCGCTTCGTGCTGCTGACCGCCCTGGAAGCCCCTCGGACGACCACCGAGCTGGCCGAACGGCACCACTTCAGCGCATCCACCGTGTCCTACCATCTCGCCCATCTGCACCGGACGGGACTGGTCACGAGAGAGAGGGCGGGCAAGCGCGTGTACTACCGGCGCACCGCCAAGGCCGCGACGTTGCTCGATCAGGTCTTCCGGCCCGGCGCGCTACGGGAATCCGGCCGTCGCACCGTCGCCGCGTCGGCCGCCGAGCGGGAGGGCATCGTGTCGACGTGACCACCGCCGGATGCCGCAGGCGCCCGCCGGGCGGCTCCTCACGCTCCGGCATCGTCCGCTCCGCCTGCCGCCCGCAGGAAGCGGGCCAGGTCGTCCACCGAGTAGCCGACGTGCCGCCCCCGGTCGGCCGCCATCAGCAGCCGCCGCCCGACGTTCAACGCGCCCCGTTCGCCGGGGCCGTCGGCGCCCAGCCCGGACATCATCAGCCCGTGCTCGTCCCGGATCTCGGCGCACGTCGCGGCGACGACGTCCAGCAGCCGCCCGCCGGGCCGTTCGCAGTGCAGCGTGAAGCACCCGTCGGACTCGTCCACCTCGCAGCCCTGCGGCGGCCGCGCCCGGATCGCGTCGTGGCGCGGATCGTCCTCACCACTGTGGACCAGCGTGAAGCGCTGCCACCCCGGCGGCGGAGGGTCCGGCGGCCCGCCCTTCCACCCGGCGTCGGCGAAGTCCTTCTCCAGCCAGCACAGCTTCCAGGCCAGCTCGAACTCCCAGCTCTGCGCCACCTCGAAGAAGCCCTCCAGGGCGGCCTCGCACCGAGCCCGCTCCCGGTCGCACCCGCTCACGGGTGGGCCCGCTCGTGGAGTACGGCGGCCAGCCGGAGTGCGGTGTCCAGGTTGCAGCGGCCGAGGTCGACCAGCGGCAGCCCGTACGTACCGGCCGCCGAGACCTGTTCCACGCCCAGGGAGGGGAACACGACGCCCACCCCGTCGAGGGCCTCTTTCAGCTCCCGTACGGCCTCCTCGACCGCCTGCATCCGTTCCGTGGGCGTGAGCACCATGACATGTCACCATTCTACTCTGAGTAATGAGATTCTGCACACAGAGTGGCGATGGGCTGGCTAGCCTTTCAAGGAAGCACCGAGAACAACCCCACCTGTTGGCCTTGGAGTTGCCATGGCAGGTAAGAACCTCGACCCGTCCTCCTCACCCCGCGCCCTGCTCGGCGCCGAACTGCGCGTCGCGCGCGAAGCCGCGGGACTGAGCCAGGCCGAGCTCGGCGAACCGCTCTTCGTGAGCGGTTCGTTCATCGGCCAACTCGAAGCGGGCACCCGCCGGATGCACATCGAGTTCGCGCGCCAGATAGACGACATCCTCAGCACGAACGGGTTCTTCGCCCGCAACTGCGGTGCCTTGGCCAAGTCCAAGTACCCGGACCACTTCGCCGCCGCGGCCGAGGCGGAGGCTCTGGCGAAGGCCATCCGCGAGTACGCACCCCTGATCATCCCGGGGTTGCTCCAGACCGAACCGTACGCGCGCGCCGTCTTCCGGGCGTACCAGCCGACGGCCACGGAAGAGGCCATCGACGAGCTGGTCACGAACCGAATGGCTCGCGCCGCCCTGCTGGAGGATCCAACAACCCCGCTGTTGTGGACCGTCCTTGACGAGGCAGTTCTCCGGCGTGAGGTCGGCAGCCGACAGGTGATGGCAGACGCTCTGCGTCATCTCGCGGCCCTGGCGCGGTCGCACCGGATCATCCTCCAGGTGGTCCCCTTCACCGCCGGGGCACATGCCGTCCTGGGCGGCCCGCTCAGGCTGATGGCGTTCGATGACGCTCCGCCCCTGGTCTACGTTGAAGGCCTGGAGACGGGACTGTTGCTGGACGATCCAGCGACCGTCAACCAGCGCACGCTGACCTACGATCTGCTGACGGCCAGCTCGCTACCACCTCGGGAATCACTGGCCCTGATCGAGTCCGTGGCGGAGGATTACGACCATGATGAGCACGCCTGAGTACGACCTCGCAGCGGCCACCTGGCACAAATCGAGCTACAGCGCCGGGGACGGTGGCAACTGCCTGGAGATGGCAACCTGGCGGAAGTCCACCCACAGCGGCGGAAGTGGTGGCGACTGCGTCGAGGTCTGCGACGCTCACCCCGACCTCGTCCCGGTCCGGGACTCAAAGGTGCCGGACGGGCCCCACCTCACCTTCCGCGGGCCCGCCTGGAAGGCGTTCGTCACCAGCCTCTGACCCGCCTCAGGGCCACGTACGACGGCAGTTCCCCCGACGGGTCGAGGTTGACGAACGTGTAGCCCTCGGCGCCCGCCGGGTAGATCTCGAACCGTCGACCCAGCGGGACGTCCCGCAGGATCGTGGGCTCGGCCTTCCTCCGGCCCGTGGTCCCGTCCAGGTGCCACAGATGCGTCCGTGCGGCGGTCGACGTCACCACGTCGACCCCGCCCGGCGCGCGGCCCTGCGCGAGGCCGAGGACCGTGGCCCCGTCGAGCCCTGCGTGCCATACGCGGCGGCCGTCCAGCAGGGAGTACGCCGAGACCCCCGGGACCTTGCCCTTCACCGGGAGGACCAGGAGGTCACCGCTGACCAGCGGGCCCGGCTCCGTCAGGAGGTCCTCCCGTGGACCCGCCACCGGTACCGTGCCGCGCTCGCGCCCGGCGTCGTCGAACAACCGCACCGCATCCCCCGCGCGCAGCGCGATCGGTCGCGCCGACAGCATCCGCAGCTCCGCCGACGGGCCGACCCGCAGCGGGGTCTGCCAGGCCGGGGTGCCGGTCCGCGCATCCAGGGACGTCAGCCGCACCGTGCCGGCGCCGGGGCAGTTCTCCACGTACAGGACCCGGTCGGCGGCCCCGTCGAGCGCGCGGGCCCGGCAACCGGACGGGACCGGCATCCGCCAGCGTTCCTCGCCGCCGCGCAGGTCCAGGCCGAGGACGGCGCCGTCCGTGACGACGGCGGCCGTGCCGCCCACCACCGCCACCGGCGGCGAGTCCCCATCGGCGGAGGGGGTCGCCGGGAGGTCCTTGGCCCACAGTTCGTCGTACCGCCGCAGGTCGACGGCCGACACCCGCGTGCCGCAGCCGCCCGGGGCCCGCGCGGCCGCGACCAGTCCGACGTCGTGCGCGACGGTCCGGCTCAGCGCGCAGAAGGCGGTGCCCGCGGGGGCGGCCTGCCCTCCGGCCGTGCGGCCCCCACTGTCGTAGATGCGCAGGCCGTCCGTGCGGGCCCGCACGAGGCCCGACGACGGGAGCTGCCAGGCGCCGACGGGTTGGGCCGACTCCGGGTTCTCCGCCTGCCACCACGTCCACGCGTACGCCTGCGGGCCGCGCATCCACTCGTACCCCTGCCAGGCCGGCCACAACGCGGCCAGCGCGACCGTCGCCGCCAGCCAGCGGACCGGCGCGCCCCGGCTGCCGCCGCGCCCGCGCGCCAGCAGGACGTACGCGAGGACGCCCAGAGCGGGGGTGATCAGGAGCAGCCGGCCCCTGCCCCGCGTCCAGTCGACGAAGGCCATCCGGCCGAGCAGCAGCAGGTAGAGCACGGTCACGGCGGCTACGGCCGTGCCGGCGACGAACAGGGCGCGCGGCAGCCGACGCATGCCCTGAGATGTGCGGTCGTCCATGATCCCCCCTGGCGGCGAAGCCTAATCGGCCGCGCCGCCAGGGGGTGTTCAACGGGACCCGCCTCAGGGGGCGCACGGCCGGTGCGCCGCCCGTGCGCCCGCCACACCCGGGGAGGTCTTTGACCGGCCCGGCCGTGCGTGATGCCCTCCACCCATGCGCATCCTCCTGAGCCGAGCGCGCCGGGCCCTGCCCGCCGCCGTCGTCCTGCCCGCCGCCGTCACCGTCCTCGCCGCCGTCACCGCCCTGCCCGTGGCCGCGGCCACCGCCGCCGTGGCCGCGCCCGTGTCCCACACGGCCGCCGCCGACGAAGACCCGTACATCGTCACCGTCCACAAGGACGTCGATCCGGCGAGGGTCGCCCGGATGGTGGGGGCCTCCCCGGACTACGTCTTCAGCACCGCCCTGCACGGCTTCTCCGCCCGGCTGAGCCCCGGCCAGGTCATGGCCCTGCGCGTCATCCCCGGGGTGGAGTCCGTCCACGAGGACGGCGGCGTGTCCTCCTTCGACACGGCCGGCTGACCCGTACGCGACGTGGGCCGGGGCTCGCCCCCCGGCTCCCCGGCATCGCCCCGTACCCGCCCGGCGCTTAGGGTTACGTGGATCAACTCATCGGTTGGTCCGGTAGGGATCGGGGGGAGACCGATGAACAGCGCGACCGAGGCGTTCCAGCCGCTGCGGGCTGACGATCCGCAGACCGTGGGCGGATACCGCCTCGCCGCCCGGCTCGGGTCGGGGGGCATGGGCCGGGTCTACCTGTCGCACACCCAGGGCGGCCGCCCCGTCGCACTCAAGGTGGTACATCCCGAGCTGGCCGAGGACCCGACCTTCCGGCGGCGCTTCCGCCGGGAGGTGGAGGCCGCGCGGCGGGTCCGGGGGGCGTACACCGCCGAGCTGATCGACGCCGACGCGGAGGCGACACCGCCCTGGCTGGCCACCGTGTACGTGCCCGGCCCCTCGCTGTCGGAGGCCGTCGCCCGGCGCGGGCCGCTGCCGGACGCAGCGGTGGTGTGGCTGATGGCGGGCGTGGCCGAGGCCCTCGTGGCCGTCCACGGTGCGGGCGTCGTGCACCGCGACCTGAAACCGTCGAACGTACTGCTGGCCGCCGACGGGCCCCGCGTCATCGACTTCGGCATCTCGCAGGCCTCCGGCCTCACGGCCACCGCGACGGGCAGCACCATAGGCACGCCTCAGTACATGGCCCCCGAGCAGGGGCTGGCGGGCGAGACCACGCCGGCCACCGACGTCTTCGCGCTGGGCCAGACGGCGGCGTTCGCGGCGCTCGGCAAGCCGCTGTACGGGGACGGCCCTTCCATGACCGTGCTGTTCCGGATCGTGCACTCCCAACCCGACCTGACCCGACTGCCGCAGCCGCTGCGGCCGCTGTTCGCGCTGTGCCTGGCCACCGCCCCCGAGGAGCGGGCCACTCCGGCGGAGGTCCTGGCGTGGTGCCGCGAGTACCTGGGCGAGGAGGCCATCGCGGGCGGCGGACCGGCCGTCTGGCGGGAGGTCGCGGGCCCGGAGGCGCAGACACCGGGTCCGGTGGCACGGCCTGGCGCGGCGGAGACGGCCTCGCCGGACGGGGCGCCGGAGAGTGACGGGGCGCCGGAGGGCGGCGAGGGCCAGGTGACGGCCGCCCCGGCGGGAGCCGCGGCACGGGAGCCGGGGCACGTGACGTCCGCAGCGGCGGGAGCGCCGGCCGGGGCCGGGGCGGCGCGCTCGGACGCGCAGGCGGGGGCGGACGCTCCGGTGGCGTCGGCGGCGGTGCGCAAGCGGCGGCGGGCCGCGCGGGTCGCGGGCGTGGTGGCGATGACCGGAGCGCTGACACTGGCGGGCCTGGGCTGGAAGCTCATGGACGGGAGGGACCGGGCGGCCGGACGGGAGGCCGCCGCGGACACGTCGTCCGGCCCGACGACGACGCCGACCGGCACCACCCCCACCCCCACTCCGACGCCGAGCGCGTCACAGCCGCCCAAGCCCGTCCCGTACCCCGGGCTGAAGCTGAACGAGAAGAACTCGATCAGCTTCAAGGAGCCCGTCCAGCACGAGGACGGCGACCGCACCGGGGACATCCGCATGAAGTGCGGGCTGGCCAGCGGCTGCGAGATGGAGAGCGACACAAGCGTGTTCTCCATGCCACGCAAAGCCGGCACCGGCAACCTCGAAACGTGCCGCGAACAGCTGAAGAACGCGCGGGAACACGACCTGACGCTCCACGTCATGGCGGCCGGCAGCGAGGTCTGCGTCCGGCACGCCTCCGGGGACATCGCGCTGTTCGTCATCGGAATCAAGTCGGCGCCGGGCCTGTCGAAGGACCCCAGCTGGCTCAGGGCCGACATGACGATCTGGCGCGCGGCCTCCTGACGCAGGGCGTCACGCCGCCCGCTGCGGCGCGTCCGCGTCGAGGGCCACGACGAGGAAGGCGTCCCGGTCGAGGTCCATCACGACGGTCGCCCGCTGGCCGCGCTCCCGGCACCTGGCCGCGTACTCCTCGGCGGGCCAACTGCCGTAAGGGTCACCGGCGGGAAAGGAGTTCAGCACCTTCGTACGGCGCACGGCTTCCACCTCCTGAACGACGTGGCGTCCTCGCCCCTCTGGTGCCCCGTCCACCGCATCGCATGCGGGGTGCCGGTCCTCCGGGGGCGAGGACATCGCCTACACCCTGCAGGTGCACGGCCGCGGCAGCCTCGGCGGCCGTCTAGCCTCGGGCTTGGCGCGCCGCCTCGACGAAGGCGCGGATCAGTTCCGGCGACTTCACGCCGCGCTCCCGCTCGACGCCGCTGGACACGTCCACGCCCCAGGCTCCGGTGGCGGCGAGCGCCTCGCGCACGTTGCCCGGGTTCAGCCCGCCGGCCAGCAGCCACCGGCCGTCGGGCGCGGTGAAGTCCGCCGCCCCCCAGTTCCACGGCTTGCCGGAGCCGGGGTCGGGGGCGTCGAGCAGCAGCAGGTCCTCGCCGTACTCACCGCAGCGCTCCACCCGCTCGGCGGTGGCCCGCAACAGGGTGCGGCCCTCGGCGCGCAGCGCCGCGAAGTCGCCGGGACCCTCCTCGCCGTGCAGCTGCACGCCCCGTACGCCGCTCTCCTCGGCCAAGCGGCGCACCTCCTCGACGGACTGCCCGCGGAACACCCCGACGGTCAGCACCGATGTTGGTACCCGGGCGGCCAGCTCGCGCGCGGTCGCGGCGTCGACCGTACGGGGGCTGCCGGGCGCGAACACGAACCCGACGGCATCGGCCCCGGCCGCCACCGCGGCGTCGACGTCCGGCGCGGTCCTGAGCCCGCAGATCTTGACGAAGAGGTCAGCCATACGGCCAGCCTATGCCGACCGGACCGGCCCGGACCCCGTCACCGCCCCACCTGCACGGGACCGAGCACGGCCCCGCCGACGAAGGCCGCGAGATGGGCGGCGCCCACCTCGTCGGCGGCGGCGAAGTGCACGTAGACGGTGTGCCGCCCGTCGGGATGCTCCTCGTTGAGATCCAGCTCCACCCGCTGGTTCGTCGGGTCGGCCGACGAGGACGGTATCCCGGGCACGTCCGGCCAGACCCCCCGCCACAGCATCGTGGCCGCCCCGCCGCGCAGCGCCCGCAGGAACCCCTGTTCCACCGGTCCCGGAGCCGCGTACGCGTCGACGGTCAGCGGCAGCGCCGCCGCCAGTTCCCGGTCGTCGCGCGGCAGTTCGGCACCCAGGTACCAGGTGTCCGCCGCGGCCCAGTAGTCCGACGGATCGAACATGCCCGCCGGCAGCAGCGCCGCCATCCCCCGGGCCTCGGCGACGCTCTCCGTCCGCGCGCACAGCCACATCTCCGGTTCGAGCGGCCTCATCCGCCCGCACAGCAGCCGGGCCCGCCGATGGGCCTCCCCGAGATCATCGGTCCGGAACACGGGATAGGCCCGCGAACTCCCCACCCCGTCCTCATCCCTGCCCGTCGCGCCGGGGAGGCGGTACGGACGGATGGCGCACCTTCGCGTACGCCTCGGCGGAATCGGCGGTGCGCAGCACGGGATGAGCGACGGAGTTCCCCATGGCCGTACGGTCACACGCCCCCACCCACCCCGGCCAGCGGTTTTCACCGCCCGATCGGGGGAGACCACTCCGAGGGCCGGGCGGGGCCCCGGCCGCGGCACTAGCCTGAAACGAGGCACGGGCTCAGCGCTGCACGCCATCCGGAGGAATACGGTGACGATCATGATCGAGCGGGCCACACCCATAGATGCGTTGTCGGCGCCACCAGCCTTCGAGGACCTTCTGCGCACGGTCGCGGAGATGGACACGCCAGACGGCTTCAAGGCCGAGCTCATCCGGGGGAAGATCGTCGTGTCACCGTTTTCCAGGCTCCGATACTCCCGCCCCATGCGCCTGCTGCGTGAGCAGCTCCAGTCACATGTACCCGACGGCTGTTTCGCGGACACCTCCCCCTTCCTCTTCCGGTTCCCATCGGCAGAGCGCGGCTACGGACCCGATCTGTACGTCGCGGAGGAGGAAGCCTTCGAAGGGGACGGGCTGCACGCGGATGGAGCGGCGCTCTCCCTGGTGGGAGAGTTCACGTCCGTCTCCACCAAGGACGCCGACTGGAACGAGAAGCTCGACGTCTACGGGCGCCTCGTCCCCGTCTACCTGGTCGTCGACATGCAGGACTCGGAGATCACCTGTTTCCACGACCCGTCGCCCCACGGGTACCGCGCCCGCACGACGGTGTCCTTCGGTGAGCCGCTGCACGTCCCGGCGCCGTTCGACTTCGCGATCGACACCACCGGATTCTGAGGGTCAGGAGGGCCCGGGAACGCCCGAGGGCGGCACCCCCGCGGGGGTGCCGCCCTCGTTCGAGAACAGCCGATCGACTAACAGGTCGATCAGAAGTCCATGTCACCGCCCGGCATGCCGCCGCCCGCGGGGGCACCGGCCTTCTCGGGCTTGTCGGCGATGACGGCCTCGGTGGTCAGGAACAGCGCGGCGATCGACGCGGCGTTCTGCAGCGCGGAGCGCGTGACCTTCGCCGGGTCGATGATGCCCTCGGCGATCATGTCGACGTACTCGCCGGTCGCGGCGTTCAGGCCGTGGCCGATCGGAAGGTTGCGCACCTTCTCGACGACGACGCCGCCCTCAAGACCACCGTTGACGGCGATCTGCTTGAGCGGGGCCTCCAGGGCGAGCTTCACGGCGTTGGCGCCGGTCGCCTCGTCACCCTCGAGCTCCAGCTTCTCGAAGACCGCGGAGGCCTGCAGCAGGGCCACGCCACCACCGGCGACGATGCCCTCCTCGACGGCCGCCTTCGCGTTGCGAACGGCGTCCTCGATGCGGTGCTTGCGCTCCTTGAGCTCGACCTCGGTCGCGGCACCGGCCTTGATGACGGCCACGCCGCCGGCCAGCTTCGCGAGGCGCTCCTGGAGCTTCTCGCGGTCGTAGTCCGAGTCGGAGTTCTCGATCTCGGCGCGGATCTGGTTGACGCGACCCTGGACCTGGTCGCTGTCACCGGCACCGTCGACGATGGTGGTCTCGTCCTTGGTGATGACGACCTTGCGGGCGCGGCCGAGCAGGTCGAGACCGGCGTTCTCCAGCTTGAGGCCGACCTCCTCGGAGATGACCGTGCCGCCCGTGAGGATGGCGATGTCACCGAGCATGGCCTTGCGGCGGTCGCCGAAGCCCGGGGCCTTGACGGCGACGGACTTGAAGGTGCCGCGGATCTTGTTGACGACCAGGGTCGACAGTGCCTCGCCCTCGACGTCCTCGGCGATGATCAGCAGCGGCTTGCCGGACTGCATGACCTTCTCCAGGAGCGGCAGCAGGTCCTTGACCGAGCCGATCTTGGAGTTGACGATCAGGATGTACGGGTCGTCGAGGGACGACTCCATGCGCTCCATGTCGGTGGCGAAGTACGCCGAGATGTAGCCCTTGTCGAAGCGCATACCCTCGGTGAGCTCCAGCTCCAGACCGAAGGTCTGGGACTCCTCGACGGTGATGACGCCTTCCTTGCCGACCTTGTCCATGGCCTCGGCGATGAGCTCGCCGATCTGGGTGTCGGCGGCGGAGATGGAGGCCGTCGAAGCGATCTGCTCCTTGGTCTCGACATCCTTGGCCTGGGCGAGCAGGGCGGCGGAGACGGCCTCGACGGCCTTCTCGATACCACGCTTGAGGGCCATCGGGTTGGCACCGGCGGCCACGTTGCGCAGGCCCTCGCGGACGAGTGCCTGGGCCAGGACCGTGGCGGTGGTCGTACCGTCGCCGGCGACGTCGTCCGTCTTCTTGGCGACTTCCTTGACCAGCTCGGCGCCGATCTTCTCGTACGGGTCCTCGAGCTCGATCTCCTTGGCGATGGACACACCATCGTTGGTGATCGTGGGGGCGCCCCACTTCTTCTCAAGGACGACGTTGCGACCCTTGGGGCCAAGGGTGACCTTGACGGCGTCGGCGAGCTGGTTCATGCCTCGCTCGAGGCCGCGGCGGGCCTCCTCGTCGAACGCAATGATCTTGGCCATCTGAAGTGGTCCTCCCGGACAGCGGTGGATTGCTCCCAGGACCGCGCCCGCGCCCGCGACGGACGGCCTGCGTGCCCGGTGGTTCCTTCCCACCGGACCCTGCGGGCCTCACCGACCCGGTCCTCGTTTCAGTAGCACTCTCACTCGTAGAGTGCTAACGCCAATGATTAGCACTCGACCCCCGAGAGTGCAAGCGGCTTCACCAAAGGCCCTGGTGACACGCGAGGGGCCCACATCCCGTGTCCGGGATGTGGGCCCCTCGTAGGCCTTCCGGGTCTTCGACGGAAGACCGAGCGTCGGTGGTCGATGCTCCGGGACTAGCCGAGCGCGAGCTTGACCATGTCCGCCTGCGGACCCTTCTGGCCCTGCGAGATCTCGAACTCGACCCGCTGACCCTCTTCAAGGGTGCGGTACCCGTCCATCTGGATGGCGCTGTAGTGGACGAACACATCCGCACCACCGTCGACCGCGATGAAGCCGTAGCCCTTCTCCGCGTTGAACCACTTGACGGTGCCCTGAGCCATGCCTAACTCCCCTATTACCGGCCCTTGCGCGGGAACGCACTTCGCGTTCCCGGGTCAGAACTTGCGTCGGAACGCATCGACCGAGGCTGAATGTATCTGCGCGAGTGCTGTCTGCAACAGGTCAATCCGACGAGAAATCTGGACACCGAGAAACATTGAAATAGAGTGAAAATTTGGCATGTTCCAGGGCAACTCGGGCCTGACATATCTCGCCAAAGCCCCATACCGCACCCGCACATTGGCCCGATGTCGACCCTCACGCGACCCGTTCATATGCAGCGGGCAAGTCCAGCGGAGGGGACTTCCCCAACTCTACCGTGCCCAATCAAGCAGAATTCCCCCCTCCGCTTTTAGTGGAGGGGGGAATTACGCTTTCTCGCCCGGGGTCAGCCGGGTCAGCAGCCGCCCGCGACCGCCGGGATGATCGAGACGCCGGCGCCGTCCGGCGTCACCGCCTCCAGCCCGCCCTCGAAGCGCACGTCGTCGTCGTTGACGTAGACGTTCACGAAGCGGCGGAGCTTGCCCTGGTCGTCCAGGACGCGCGCGGCGATGCCCGGGTGGTTCTTCTCCAGGGACTCGATGACCTCGGCGAGGGTCGCACCCTCGGCCGGGACCTCGGCCTGACCGCCGGTGTAGGTGCGCAGGATGGTGGGGATGCGGACGTTGACGCTCATGGCGCTACTGCCTTTCCGGTAGTGCGGGGAGGGTGGTCAGGCCAGGCCGGCGGCGCGGAACGCGTCCAGGCTGGGGCGGATGGTGGCGGTCTGTCCGCTGTCCGCGGCCACCGCCTCCAGGGTCTTGAGGCCGTCGCCGGTGTTGAGGACGACGGTGGTCAGCGCCGGGTCGAGCTGCCCGTTCTCGATGAGCTTCTTCGTCACGCCGACGGTCACGCCGCCCGCGGTCTCGGCGAAGATGCCCTCGGTCTGCGCGAGGATCTTGATGGCCTCGACGACCTGCTCGTCGTTGACGTCCTCGACGAAGCCGCCGGTGCGGCGCGCGATGTCCAGGACGTACGGGCCGTCCGCCGGGTTGCCGATGGCCAGCGACTTGGCGATGGTGTTCGGCTTCTGCGGGCGGACCACGTCGTGACCGGCCTTGAAGGCGGTCGACACCGGCGAGCAGCCCTCGGCCTGGGCACCGAAGATCTTGTACGGCCTGTCCTCGACGAGACCGAGCCTGATCAGCTCCTGCAGACCCTTGTCGATCTTCGTCAGCTGCGAGCCGGACGCGATCGGGATGACGATCTGGTCGGGCAGCTGCCAGCCGAGCTGCTCGCAGATCTCGTACGCCAGGGTCTTGGAGCCCTCGCCGTAGTACGGGCGCAGGTTGACGTTGACGAAGCCCCAGCCCTCGCCCAGCGGGTCGCCGATGAGCTCGGAGCAGAAGCGGTTGACGTCGTCGTAGTTGCCCTCGATGCCGACGAGGTCGCCGCCGTACACACCGGCCATGACGACCTTGCCCTGCTCCAGGTCGTGCGGGATGAACACGCAGGAGCGGAAGCCGGCCCGGGCGGCCGCGGCGCCGACGGCGCCGGCCAGGTTGCCGGTGGAGGAGCAGGACAGGGTGGTGAAGCCGAAGGCGCGGGCGGCCTCGACGGCGATGGCCACGACGCGGTCCTTGAAGGAGTGCGTCGGGTTGCCGGAGTCGTCCTTGACGTAGAGCTTGCCGGTGACGCCCAGCTCCTTGGCCAGGTTCGCCGCGTCGACGAGCTTGGTGAAGCCGGGGTTCAGGCTGGGCTTGGACGCCACGTCGGCGGGGACGGGCAGCAGCGGCGCGTAACGCCAGATGTTGGCGGGGCCGGCCTCGATCGCGGCGCGCAGGGCCTCGGCGTCGCCGGTCGGGAGCTCGTAGGCGACTTCCAGCGGTCCGAAGCACTCGGCGCACGCGAAGATGGGACCGAGTTCGAAGCGGGTACCGCACTCGCGACAGGAAAGGCCGGTGGCAGGTCCGAGATCGACAGAGGTGGCGACAGTCTGTGCAGCCATGATGGCGAGGCCCTTTCTCCTCATCTTCCCCATGGCGCATTTCGCCATGAGACGGAATTGGCACCTTCCCTAGCCGGGGACCTCGCTGACGAGCGCTGCTGCGCAATCGCGAGAACCGACTGGAGGGTTGCCGGGGCTTCAACGGGCCGTGTCCCTCTGCCCCTCTGGATGAGCGGTATGGCACCGGCACACGCGCTCTGCGGCGCGCCGGTGCGTTTGTACGCGGGGGACCCCGGCATGCGGTGGTCCTTCGCGTTGTTCAAGACTGTAACCGAAGGGCCGGGCGGTTGAGACAGCCGTCCGAACCGCGAGATGGATCACATAAAGGCCGATATCGCCGACACGCAGGGAGTGCTGAGAGTGCTGGAAGAGGTGGAGCGCTGGCTGGCCGACCGCTCCTGGTCCGCCGCCGACCGACCGCTCGACCAGCTGCTCGACCTCAAACGGGCGGCCGGGACCACGGTCAGCGTGGTGCTGCCCGCGCTGGACGAGGAGGCGACGGTCGGCGCGATCGTCGAGGTGATCCGGCGTGAGCTGATCGAGGGACTTCCGGTCCCCCTCGTGGACGAGCTGGTCGTGGTCGACTCGGGCTCGGCCGACCGGACCGCCGAGGTCGCGGCGAAGGCCGGCGCCCGGGTGGTGCACCGCGACGAGATCCTGCCGCGGATCCCGGCGCTGCCCGGCAAGGGCGAGGTGCTGTGGCGCTCGCTGCTGGTCACCGGCGGGGACGTCGTCTGCTTCGTCGACGCCGACCTGCGGGACTTCTCCGCCTCCTTCGTCTCCGGCATCGTCGGCCCGCTCCTGACCGACCCCGGCGTGCAGTTCGTCAAGGCGATGTACGACCGCCCGCTCGGCACGGAGTTCGACGGGCTCGCCTCCGGCAAGACCCCCGGCCAGGGCGGCCGGGTCACCGAGCTGGTCGCCCGCCCGCTGCTGAACCTCCACTGGCCGCAGCTGGCCGGCTTCGTCCAGCCGCTGGGCGGCGAGTACGCCGTACGGCGCTCCCTGCTGGAGCGGCTGCCCTTCCCCGTCGGCTACGGCGTCGAGCTGGGCCTGCTGGTCGACGCGCTGCACACCGTCGGACTGGACGCACTGGCCCAGGTGGACGTGGGCGTACGGCTGCACCGGCACCAGGACGGCCAGGCGCTCGGCCGGATGGCCGCGGCGATCTATCGGACGGCGCAGGTACGGCTCTCGCGCGGGCACCTCGTACGGCCGGAGCTGACGCAGTTCGAGCGCGGGCCGGAGGGCTTCGTACCGCGGACGTACGCGGTGGACACCGAGGAGCGGCCGCCGATGCTGGGCGTGCAGGAGTACGGCCGGCGCCACGTCGCGTGACCGTGTCCACACGTTTGAGCGAGCGCGGGCCGGGCTAGGTTCGCGGCATGGCTTCTCAGGTACTCGTCGCGGCGAACCGCGGCCCGCTCTCCTACGCCCTCTCCGACGACGGCACCCTCAGCGCCCGGCGCGGCGGGGGCGGTCTCGTCTCCGGACTCTCGGCGGCCCTCGCGGAGCAGCCGGGTGCGCTGTGGATCTGCGCGGCGCTGTCGGACGCGGACCGGGAGGCGGTCCGGCGGGACGTCTCCGAGCCGGGCGTCCGGATGCTGGACATCGATCCCACGATGTACGACGACGCGTACAACGGCATCGCGAACTCGGTGCTGTGGTTCACCCACCACCACCTGTACGACGTGCCGCGCGAGCCGGTCTTCGACGCGGAGTTCCGGCGCCGGTGGGACGCGTACGTGGCGTACAACGGGGCCTTCACGCGCGCCCTCGCCGAGGAGGCGGCGCAGGGGGCCCGCGTACTGGTGCAGGACTACCACCTGGCGCTGGTCCCGGGGCAGCTGCGGGAACTGCGTCCGGACCTGCGGATCGCGCATTTCACGCACACCCCGTGGGCGTCGCGGGAGTTCCTGGACATGCTGCCCGACGACATCCGCAGCGAGCTGGTGTGGGGGATGCTCGGCGCGGACGTGGTCGGCTTCCACACCTGGTCCTGGGCGCAGGCCTTCCTGGACGGCACGCACCTGGACGACGAACGGGGCATCGCCGAGCCGAAGTTCGCGACCGGGGTGGAGCCGTCGAAGGCGAGGTACGTCCAGAAGAACCCGGCGGGTCCGGTGCGGCACAAGCGGACCGAGGTGGCCGTGTACCCGCTGGGCGTGGACGCCGACGATCTGCGGGCGCTCGCGCAACGGCCGGAGGTGGACGCGAAGCTGGCGGAGCTGCGGGCGGAGGTCGCGGGCCGCAAGACGATCGCCCGCGTGGACCGCACGGAGCTGTCGAAGAACATCCTGAGGGGCCTGCTGGCCTACCGGGAGCTGCTGACGGTCCACCCCGAGTGGCGCGGCCGGGTGGTGCATCTGGCCTCGGCGTACCCGTCCCGGCAGGATCTGAAGGTGTACAGGGACTACACGGCGGCCGTCTCGGAGCTGGCGGCGGAGATCAACGCGGAGTTCGCCGCGGAGGACTGGCAGCCGGTGCTGGTGTCGGTGAAGGACGACTTCGCGCGGTCGCTGGCGGTCTACCGGATGGCGGACGTGGCGCTGGTGAATCCGGTGCGGGACGGGATGAACCTGGTGGCGAAGGAGATCCCGGTGGTGTCGGAGGCGGGGTGCGCGGTGGTGCTGTCGAGGGGGGCGGGGGCGTACGAGGAGCTCCGCGAGGACGCGTTGACGGTGAACCCGTACGACGTGTCGCAGACGGCGGAGGCGCTGCACGCGGCGCTGTCCATGCCGGACGCCGAGCGTGCGCAACGCACCAAGCGCCTGGCGGCGGCCGCGACGGCCCTTCCCCCGTCGGCCTGGTTCAAGGCCCAGCTCGCAGCCTTGGCCTGATCCCCTGCCGGGGCGCTGCCCCGGACCCCGCGCCTCGATCGCCGGCGGGGCTGGGATCTTCCAGCCGTCCGGCGCTTGAGGACCGGGTCCTGGGACGGCGTCCCGGCAACGGCGCCGCGCCCGGCAGCGGGCGGTCAGCCCCGCAGGGCGGAGGCCAGGGAGGCCAGGAAGGCGGCGACGGCGCCCGGTCCGGGCAGGACCAGATCGGCTCGGGCGGCGAGTTCGGGGACCTCCGCCGAGCCGCTGCACACCAGCAGCCCCGGCAGCCCCTCGGCCCTGCGCTTCTCGACGGCCGAGTAGGCGGCGAGGTCGCCCAGGTCGTCCCCGGCGTAGAGCACCGTCTCGGCGTCCCGCTCCGCCAGGAACTCCGTCAGGGCGACGCCCTTGTCCATGCCCGGGGGCCGCAGCTCCAGGACCGCCCGTCCCGGCTCGACCATCAGCCCGTGCCGGGCGGCCAGCTCGGTCAGGGGCTCCCGCAGCGCAGCGAAGGCCGCCGCCGGGTCCTCGGCGCGCCGGGTGTGGACGGCGAGCGCCCGGCCCTTCTCCTCGATCCAGGTGCCGCGCCAGGCCCCGATCGAGTCGAGGAATCCGGGCAGCTCGGCCCGTACGGCCGCCACCCCGGGGTGCTCGGCGGGGGCGCGGACCAGGCCGGTCACGGCGTCCCACCGCTCGGCGCCGTAGTGGCCGAGGACGACGAGGTGTTCCAGTCCGGGCACCCCGGCGAAGCCCCCGTAGCGGACGGCGACGCCCGCGGGCCGCCCGGTGATCACGGCCACCGAGTCCACCGCGGGGGCGAGCGCCGAGAGGGCGGGAACGGCTTCGGGATGTGCCCGTGCCTGGTCCGGGTCCGGGACGATGTCGGCGAGGGTGCCGTCGAAGTCCAGGGCGACCACGGACCGGCGGGGTGCGCGGAGGAGGGCTTCGAGTCCCTCGCGTCCGGCTGCGGTGACGGGCATCGGCAGGTCGTGCGGATGGCTCCCCATACGCACGACCCTAACGGCCCGGCGGGGCGACGGCTACGGCTCCCACCGAGCTGATCGCCGGACTGGACGCCGGACTGGACGCCGGACTGGACGCCGAGCTGATCGCCCTGCTCATCGCCGGGCCCGCTGGGCTTCGCGGATCCTGCGCAGCCGGTTGACGGTGCCCGGGGCGTGGGCCAGCGCCCGCGGGTCGTCCATGAGCGCGTTGAGCAGCTGGTAGTAGCGGACGGGGGTCATCCCCAGCCCTTCCCGTATGGCCCGTTCCTTGGCTCCGGGCCCCGGCCAGGTGCGTGCCTCGTACGCGAGCACCGCGGCCTCCGTGGCCGTCAGCTGCCCCTCGTCCGTCATACCGCCAGATTAACGCCGCCCTCCGACAGAGAGCGGCGCCGGGTCAGCGCGGGTCCGCCGCGCGGGCCGCCGTGGCGATGTCCTCCAGCACCTTGGCGGGCTGTCCGCCGGGCTGGACGGTCTTGCCGATGTTCTGCTTGATGTCCTCGCTGACGCCCGCCCAGGACTTCTTGCCGACCGGGTACAGGCGCGAGCTGGGCAGCGCCGCCAGGAAGGGCCTCAGCTGGAGCGCCGGACCGCTCGTGGCGGCCTGCTTCGCCTGGTAGCCGCTGGTGGTGGCCGGCAGCAGGTCGTACTTGTCGGTGAAGGCCGTCACGTTCTTCGGCTGGTACAGGTAGTCCAGGAACTTGCCGGACTCGGCGCGGTGGCCGTTCTTGAAGGCCATGACCCAGTCCGCGACGCCCATCGCCGGCTGCGGGGAGCCGTCGGAGGTCGGCAGCGCGACCATGCCGTACTTCACGCCCTTGGCCTCGGCCTGCTTCATCAGCGTCGGGTGTCCGTTGAGCATGCCGACCTCGCCCTTGGTGAAGGCTTCGAAGGCGGCCTGGCGGTCCAGCCTGCCCGGCTCGACGGGGCCGGTGAGGCCCTGGCCGACCATCTTGTCGCGCAGGAACTCCAGCGTCTTGACGTTGTCGGCGGCGTCGATGGAGTAGCCCTCTTCGTTGTCGGTGTAGCCGCCGCCGCCCGCGAGCATCCACATCATCGTCTCGGCCTGCGCCTCCTCGCGGCCCAGGGGCAGCGCGAAGGGGGTGGGCACGCCCGCGCCCTTGAGCTTCTTGGCCGCGGCCTCCAGGTCCGCCCAGCTCTTCGGCTGCCAGCCCCTGGCGTCCTTGGCGATCACGCCGGCGTCGGCGAGGAGCTTCTCGTTGTAGAAGAGCAGCCGGGTGCTGGCGACGAAGGGCATGCCGTACTGCGTCTGCTTGACCTTGCCGGCGTCCGCGAGCGGGGCGAGGAAGTCGGCCTCGGTCTTCACCGAGAGCAGCTCGGCCGTGGAGTACAGCTTGCCGGCGGCGGCGTAGTCGGCGTAGGCGCCGATCTGCGCGATGTCGGGGGCCTTGCCGGCCTTGACCATCTCGGCGACCTTGGCGTCGACCTCGGACCACGAGAAGACGTTGACCTCGACCTTGATGCCGGGGTGGTCCTTGTGGAAGCCGTCGGCGAGGTCCTTCCAGTAGGCCGCGGAGGAGTTCTGCGGATTGTCTCCGTAGTCGGCCGCCACGACCCGGAGGGTCACCTCGTTGTCTCCGGTGAGTCCGTCGACGGCTCCGCAGCCCGTCAGCGTCACAGCGGTCAGGCACAGCGCGGCGCCGGACGCGGCCAGGCTCAGGTATCGGCCCTTCACAGGTATCGATCCACCCCTTGTTGTACGTACGATCCGACGTAAGGTCTACACCACTTTGGCGGCTCGTCCACATCGGGCTCCCCACGGCACGCCTGATTTGTATGGCCACTCAACAATCCCCCTCAATGGACTAGACCTTTCCCCGCCGAGCACGCGAGACTGTCTCTGTGAAACCCGTGAAACACGTCATCGCCCTCGATGTGGGCGGCACCGGGATGAAGGCCGCCCTCGTCGCCGCCGACGGCACCCTGCTGCACGAAGCGCGCCGCGCCACCGGCCGCGAGCGGGGCCCCGACGCCGTCGTCGAGACGATCCAGGACTTCGCCGCCGAGCTGCTCGCCACCGGCCGGGAACGCTTCGGACGGGCCGCCTCGGCCGCCGGGGTCGCCGTCCCGGGCATCGTCGACGCCGACCACGGGATCGCCGTCTACGCGGCGAACCTCGGCTGGCGCGACGTACCGCTGCGCGCCCTGCTCACCGCTCACCTCGGCGGCATCCCCGTGGCCCTGGGCCACGACGTGCGCACGGGCGGACTCGCCGAAGGCCGCATCGGCGCCGGCCGGGGCGCCGACCGCTTCCTCTTCGTGCCGCTCGGCACCGGCATCGCCGGCGCCATCGGCATCGCCGGCCGCATCGAGGCCGGCGCCCACGGGTACGCGGGCGAGATCGGGCACATCGTGGTCCGCCCCGGCGGCCCCGACTGCGGCTGCGGGCAGCGCGGCTGCCTGGAGACCCTCGCCTCCGCGGCCGCCGTCAGCCGCGCCTGGGCAGCTGCCTCCGGCGACCCGGCGGCCGACGCCGCCGACTGCGCCAAGGCCGTCGAATCCGGCGACGCGCGCGCCCGCGAGGTCTGGCTGGCCGCCGTCGGAGCCCTCGCCGACGGGCTGGTCACCGCGATCACCCTGCTCGACCCGCGCACGCTGATCATCGGTGGCGGGCTCGCCGAGGCCGGGGAAACCTTGTTCACACCACTACGGAAGGCCGTGGAGGAGCGCGTGACGTTCCAGCGGCTCCCCCACATCGTTCCGGCGGCCCTCGGGGACACCGCCGGCTGCCTGGGCGCAGGGCTGCTCGCCTGGGACCTACTCGCCACGGAGGTACCGGCCTGATGTCCGGAAGCGCACACAGCACTGTTCTCTCCGGCGCCAGGGTGGTGCTGCCCACCGGGACCGTGGCGGGCGGCCGGGTCATCGTCGACGGCGACCGCATCGCCGGCAGCACACGCGAGGGCGCCGAGATCGTCGACCTGACCGGGCACTGGATCGTCCCCGGCTTCGTCGACATGCACAACCACGGCGGCGGCGGCGCCTCCTTCACCTCCGGCACCGCCGAGGACGTGCTCCAGGGCGTACGCACCCACCGCGCGCACGGCACGACCACCCTGGTCGCCTCCACCGTCACCGGAGACCTGGACGAACTGGCCCGGCGGGCCGGCCTGCTGGCCGAGCTGACACAGGCGGGCGAGATCGCCGGCATCCACTTCGAGGGGCCGTTCATCAACCCCTGCCGCAAGGGCGCCCACAAGGAGGACCTGCTCCGCGACCCCGACCCGGCCGAGGTCCGCAAGCTCATCGACGCCGCGCACGGCGCCGCCCGCATGTTCACCCTGGCCACCGAACTCCCGGGCGGCCTGGACTCCGTACGGCTGCTCGCCGAGCACGGGGTCATCGCCGCGATCGGCCACACCGACGCCAACTACGACCAGACGCGCGCCGCCATCGACGCGGGCGCGACCGTGGCCACCCACCTCTTCAACGCGATGCCCGCGCTCGCGCACCGCGAACCCGGCCCGATCGCAGCCCTCCTGGAGGACGAGCGGATCACCGTCGAGCTCATCAACGACGGCACCCACCTGCACCCCGCCGCCCTCGAACTGGCCTTCCACCACGCGGGCGCACACCGCGTGGCGCTGATCACCGACGCCATGGACGCGGCCGGCTTCGGCGACGGGACCTACCACCTCGGCCCGCTGGAGGTCGAGGTGAAGGGCGGGGTGGCCCGCCTCGTCGAGGGCGGCTCCATCGCCGGCTCGACGCTCACCCTGGACACCGCCTTCAAGCGCTCGGTGACCCTCGACAAGCTGCCGGTGGAGTCCGTGGTCCAGGCGATCTCCGCCAACCCGGCCAAGCTGCTCGGCCTGTACGACGAGATCGGCTCGCTGGAGCCCGGCAAGTACGCGGACCTCGTCGTCCTGGACGCCTCCTTCGACGTCCGGGGCGTCATGCGGCGCGGCGAATGGATCGTCAGCCCCGGCCTCTGACGGCGGTGCTGACGGCCGAGCGGCCGCAGGAGCCGAGGTGGCCGGACGCAGGGGGTGCCGTGTCGACACCCCCTGGGACTGGGCCGACCGCCTCGCGTTTGGCATGATCCCGGCAGCAACAGACCCGGGAGTGCCCATGATCCTGACCGTGACGCTCAACACCGCACTCGACGTCACGTACCGCGTGCCGCGGCTGCTTCCGCATGCCTCGCACCGGGTCACCGCCGTCACCGAACGGCCCGGCGGCAAGGGGATCAACGTCGCCCGCGTCCTGGCCGCGCTCGGCCACAAGGTGACCGCGACGGGCTTCGCCGGCGGTCCGGTCGGCTCCGTCGTACGGAAGCTGCTGGCGACCTCCCCCGGGGTGGTGGACGCCCTGCTGCCCTGCGAGGGCGCCTCGCGCCGCACCCTGGCCGTGGTCGACGAAGCCTCCGGCGACACCACGCAGTTCAACGAGCCGGGCCCGCTCATCACTGCCGCGGAGTGGTCGCGCTTCCTCGGGCACTACGAGGAGCTCGTGGCCCGGGCGGGGGCGGTGGCCCTGTGCGGCAGCCTCCCGCCGGGCGTGCCCGTGGGCGCGTACGCGGTGCTCGTACGGGCGGCCCGCGCGGCCGGCGTCCCCGTACTCCTGGACACCAGCGGCGAGGCCCTGCGGCGCGGGGTCGCCGCCCGCCCCGAGATCATCAAGCCGAACGCCGCCGAGCTGGCCGAGCTCACCGGCTCCCGCGACCCGCTCCCGGCCACGCGGGACGCCCGCCGCCGAGGAGCGCACGCGGTGGTCACCTCGCTGGGCCCGGGCGGCCTGCTGGCCGCCACCGCCGAGGGCACCTGGCAGGCGGCCCCGCCGCGCCCGCTGTCCGGCAACCCCACCGGAGCCGGCGACTCCGCCGTCGCCGGCCTGCTGTCCGCCCTGACGGAGGGCCTGGACTGGCCGGCCCGCCTCACCCGCGCGGTAGCCCTCTCGGCGGCCACGGTCCTCGCCCCGGTGGCGGGCGAATTCGACCCCGTCGTGTACGAGGAACTGCGCCGCACCGTCCGCGTGACCGAGGGCACCTGACACCCCCGCGGCTTTCACTGACCCACCCTCAAACTGTCGTGCAGACAACGCCCTTGACGCCCCCCGGCGGAGATCACCCCGTTTTCAGCTGATTATGATCATGACCCAGCCGACTTGATCAAGAACGCTGCCGATCTACGAGAACGCAAGGCAAAGCACATGAACCGAATCTCCCGCAGGGCGCTCGCCATCACCACGGGCGTCGTGGCCATCTCCACCCTGGCCGCGGCCCCCGCCCAGGCCAAGACCATCTCGGGCGGCTCCTGCGGCGCCGGCTACTACCAGCAGGACGCCTACCCGCTGGGCGACCACGCAGGTGCCACCGGCGCCGGCGTGATGTTCCTCTACTACAACAAGTCCACCGGCAAGAACTGCGCGATCCTCCGCCGCGACAGCAGGTTCAACATCACCGACGGCATGGGCATCTCCATCACGTCCAGCGACGGCAAGTCCGACATCGACGGTCAGGGCGGTTACACCCAGTACGCGGGCCCGGTCTACGTCTCCGCCCCCGGCAAGTGCATCAAGCTCTGGGGCGAGGTCACGGGCTACTGGAACGGCTCCACCGGCCTGCCGGGCACGCACAGCGAGACCACCGGCTGGGTCCACTGCGGCTGACGAGCCCTGCGACAAACGATTCTGGCCCTACCGCGCGTGCGGCAGGGCCAGAATCGTTCAACGGGTCACGGTCAGCGCTTGGTGTGGCCCGAAGCCAGCTCCAGCTGGTCGAAGATGGCATCGCACTGGTTGCCGGCCTCGCACGAGATCTTCATCGCGTTCGAGCCCTTCTTGAGGGTGATCCACGCAAAGGTGCGCGTCCAGCCCTTGTCCCAGGCACCGTCCGCGGCCTTGGCGAAGTTGGACAGGTTCAGCGACTGGTTCGGGCTCTGCCCGTTGACCGTGAGGGTCGCCTTGCCGTCCTTGCCGGGAACGCTGTAGTTGACGAACAGCGTGTAGTCGCCCGCCTCCGGCACGTCCACCGTCCAGGTGAGCGCCGCCCCGGTCTGGTTGAAGCCGGTGACGTACTGGCCGCTCGTGCTCTTCGAGTTGGGCACCACGCTGTCGAGCTTGGCGCCGCCGGTCAGCACCATGCCGGCACCGGCAGCCTCACCCTTCGGCAGCGGGGCCTGTGAGGGCTTTGCGCTCGGGGTGGGGCTGGCCGGGTTCTGCGGGGCCGCCGACTGCTGGCCGCCGTTCGCGGTGTCCTTGCCCTTGTCCTCGCCCTTGTTCTTGTCGCCGAAGGCGAGGGCCGCGCCGATGCCGATCACCACCGCGCCGACCACCGCGACGGCCGCGATCAGCAGACCGCGCCGGCTGGAGGCACCGGCGCCGCGGCCGCCGCGGCCGCCCCCCGGATGCCCGATCGTCTGGGTCTGCGCGGCCTGGGGCTGCTGCGGAACGCCGTAGCCGCCCGCCTGGAGCGCCTCGGGGGCCTGGTACTGGGCCTGGTAGCCGGGAGGCTGCTGCGCGGGGCTCTGCTGGTGCGGGACCGGGCCGCGCTGGCCGCCGCCGTTCCTGCGCTCGCCGACCGTCCGCACCTGGTGGTGCGACGTACGGGGGACACCGGGCTGCGCACCTGGGTGACCGCCGGCCGCCCCGCCGGGGTAGCCGTATCCGCCGCCCGAGGTGGGCGGGGCGGCTCCGGCAGACTGGCCGTCCGCGTAGAGATAGCCGAACGGATCATCGTCCTCGGGCTTGTTCGCCCCACCGTGCGGGCCGTTGTTCGCGGGCGTCGTCATCGCAGGTCACTCCTTTCGACCCCCGGGAGCCTACCCCGAACAGGTGCACACACGGGCGACAGACCGTCTCAGCCCGCCCGGCGGTGCGCCTTGGAACGGGACCTCTTCTCGATGTACATCCGCTGGTCGGCGGAGCGCAGCACCTCGTCCGCCGACATCCCGCAGCTGGCCCAGCCGATGCCGAAACTGGCGCCGACACGCACCGCACGGCCGTCCACGCGGATCGGCGGGATGATCGCGTTGCGCAACCGGACGGCGAGGTCCGCGGCGTCCGCGGCGCCGAGGCCGTCGGCCAGGACGACGAATTCGTCACCACCCAGCCGGGCGACGGTGTCACCGTCCCTGACGCCCGTCGTCAGCCGCCGGGCGACCTCGATCAGGACCGCGTCGCCCGTGTGGTGCCCGAACCGGTCGTTGATCGACTTGAAGCCGTCGAGGTCGCAGAAGAGCACCGCGAGCCCCTTCGTCCCGTCGTCGACGTCGGTCGCGGGTGCCACCGTGTGCACGTGGTGGTCGTACGGCCCGTCCGTCGGGGCGGTCGGCGCCCCGGGGAAGTCGAAAGGATCGGTTCCGCCGTACCGGTCGGGGCCGTCGGCCTGAAAGCCGTGCTCACCGGCACCACCCGCCTCCGCCCGGACCTCGTACCCGTCGGGTCCGACCTGGCCCGCCCTGCCGACCTGCCCGCCGTGCGGGTCGCGCCCCTCGAAGGCCGCGTCCAGGGCCTCGATCGCGCTGGCCCGCGTGGACTGCGGCCTGCGACACAGCCGCGCGCCGAGCCGGGCCCGCAGCTCGGCGCTGTTGGGCAGGCCGGTCAGCGAGTCGTGGCTGGCCCGGTGGGCGAGCTGGAGCTCGTGGCGCTTGCGCTCCTCGATGTCCTCGACGTGCGTCAGCAGGAAGCGCGGACCGTCGGCGGCGTCCGCCACCACGGAATTGCGCAGCGAGACCCATACGTACGTGCCGTCCCGGCGGCCCAGGCGCAGCTCGGCGCGACCGCCCTCGGCGGAGGTGCGCAGCAGGGTGCCGATGTCCTCGGGGTGGACCAGGTCGGAGAAGGAGTAGCGGCGCAGTACGGAGGCGGGGCGGCCGAGCAGCCGACACAGCGCGTCGTTGGTGCGCAGCAGCCGGCCGTGCTGGTCCCCGCCCATCTCGGCGATGGCCATGCCGCTGGGCGCGTACTCGAAGGCCTGGCGGAACGACTCTTCACTTGCGCGGAGGGCCTGTTGCTCGCGCTCCAGCCGGACGAGCGCCCGCTGCATGTTCGCTCGCAGCCGCGCATTGCTGATCGCAATCGCCGCCTGGAAGGCGTACATCTGGAGCGCTTCACGGCCCCAGGCGCCGGGTCGGCGGCCGTTGCGCGGTCTGTCCACCGAAATGACACCCAGAAGTTCCCCGCCGGACGCGTGCATGGGGGCGTAGAGCCGGTCCTCGGGGTGCCACTCGTCCTCGAAGCGCGGGTCGGGGCCGTCGGTGTGCCACTGGGGGACGTCGTCCTCCAGGAGGATCCAGCCCTCCGTGTGCGGGATGAAGCGGAGCCCGTCCCAGCACTCACCCATCGTCAGACGGCGTTCCCATGAGGCGCGGGACCCCACGCGACCTGTGATGAGGGCCTCCGCGGCGGGGTCGCCCGCGAAGGCGGCGACGACCAGATCGCCGTCCGGGCGAACGAGGTTGACACAGGCGAGCTCATAGCCGAGGCCCACGACGATGCCGTCCACGACGGTCTGCAGAGTGTCCGCCAGGCTCCGGGCCGTATTGAGATCGGCCACCACCCGGTGCAGCTGCCGCAGGGTCGCAAGACGGACGTACGGCTCCGACTCGGTCTCCATTGCTCGCTCTCCCCGAGACCTCGACAGCAACTCCAGGTTTGTCATCGGCGTTTCGTTGCGGTGTCCCGTCCACTGAATCACAGTGAGCTGTGCGCCAGGTACACAGGGTCAACAAATCTTGCCCTCTGTGACTCAAGTCACATGAGATGAATTACGGTGCGCGTGGAGAGGGTTCGGGCTGGGAGCGCTCCCCCGCATTCTCGTGAGCAAACGATACGCCTGAGGCCTAGGACGAGGAGTGGGGGCGCGACTCGGACCATGGCCCGATGTGCCGTACGGGAGGGTGAGATTAGCGTTTCAACGTGCTGAAGACGACCCCCGTACCCGCCCCGCCCGACGCCAGCCCCCATGCTGAGGGGGTGAGCAATGACGAGTTCCGCGCCGCGATGTCCCGGCTGGCCGCGGGCGTGTGCCTGATCACGGCCCACGAGATCCCGCTGACGGCCGACGGCCCGCGCGGCGAGGACGTCGGCATGACGGCGACCGCCTTCCTGTCCGTGTCCCTGGACCCGCCCCTGGTCCTGGTGAGCCTGCGCGAGGGCTCCCGCATGGACGACCTGCTGGCGGAGCAGCCGCTGTGGGCGGTCTCCGTCCTCGCCGACCACCAGCTCCAGATCGCAGGCCGCTTCGCCATGAAGGGCCGCATCAGCGACCGGCTGCTCTTCGCCGACCTGCCCTACGTACGCGGCGAGGCCTCCGGCGCGCCCCTGCTGAGCGGCGCCCTCGCCACCCTGGAGTGCCGTACGGAGAAGCGCGTCGAGGCGGGCGACCACACCCTGGTGATCGGCCGGGTCCTGACGGCCGCGCTGCCGTCCCCGGACTCGCCGCCGCTGGCGTACTTCCGCGGGCGCTACCGGCACCTGGGCTGAGCCCGGCCCTCAGCCTCGGCCCCGGCTCCCGGCCCTCGGCTCCCGCCGCGAGGGCTTGCAGGGGGGACTCCGCAGCGGGGGATCCCGCGGCGGCTACCAGTCCCGGCCGGCGCGGCCCCGCTTGGTCTCGGCCCGCGCCTTCTTCTCCCGCAGCCGCCGCTCGTTGATCCCGCGCGGGATCTTCGTCGGCCGGCGCTGCCTGGGCGGCGGCGCCGTCGCCTCGGCCAGCAGCGAGGCCAGCCGGACCAGCGCCATCTCCCGGTTGCGCAGCTGCGAGCGGTGCTCGGAGGCCCGTACGGTGACCACCCCGCCCACCAGCCGGCCCGCGAGGCGCTCCAGCGCCCGCTCCTTCCAGACCTCGGGCAGCGCCTTGGTCGCCGCCAGGTCGAACATCAGCTCCACGCGCGAGTCCGAGGTGTTCACGTGCTGCCCGCCGGGCCCGGAGGACCGCGAGAAACGCCAGGACAGCTCCCCCTCGGGGAGCGCGACCGAACCGCGGATGACATAAGGACCAGGCATGCCCCCTATGATCCGTGCCCGCCCGCTCCGCGTCACCCGCATTTGCCGTCATCCGGAATTCACGCCGGGAACCCGACAGGCCTCTCGTCGCGTTATAGGGGTCAGCGGTAGTTTGACCGCCTGTACATGCATGTCGGATGAGGAAAGGGACATTCCCATGGCTGTCAGCCTGTCCAAGGGCGGCAACGTCTCGCTCACGAAGGAGGCCCCGGGCCTCGCTGCCGTCACGGTCGGTCTCGGCTGGGACGTCCGCACCACGACCGGTGTCGACTTCGACCTCGACGCATCGGCCATCGCCGTGAACGCGATGGGCAAGGTCGTCTCCGACGGCCACTTCGTCTTCTTCAACAACAAGTCCACCCCGGACCAGACCATCGTCCACACCGGTGACAACCGCACCGGCGAGGGCGCCGGCGACGACGAGGCCATCAACGTCAACCTCGCGGGCCTGCCCGCCGACGTCGACAAGATCGTCTTCCCGGTCTCGATCTACGACGCCGAGAGCCGCAGCCAGAACTTCGGCCAGGTCCGCAACGCCTACATCCGCGTCGTGAACCAGGCCGGCGGCGTCGAGATCGCCCGCTACGACCTCTCCGAGGACGCGGCGACCGAGACCGCCATGGTCTTCGGCGAGCTCTACCGCAACGGCGCGGAGTGGAAGTTCCGCGCGGTCGGCCAGGGCTACGCCTCCGGCCTCACCGGCATCGCGCAGGACTTCGGCGTCAACGTCTGAGCCCACCGGGCCTGCCGGTCCGCCGCTGAGCGGACCCGCGGACACCGGCGGGTGCGAAGCCCCCTCCCGACCGGGGAGGGGGCTCGCTTCGCTACCGTTCCCCAGGTGATCCTCCAACCGCTGGTCCCCGTGGACGGCGCCCTCCCCGGCCCGGTCCTGACCGAGATCGCCGCCCTCTACTCGACCAACCACGCCTTCTTCGAACTCAGCGGCGACTTCCCCGATCCGAACCGCATCACGGTCGAACAGGTCGCGGCCGCCCTCGCCGGCGAACTCTCCCACGACAGCGCGGAGATCCTCCTCGCCCGCAGCGCCGGCCGCCTCGTCGGCCTCGCCGCCACCCTGGCCCACAACCCGGCCGCCACCCCCGGGGACGACGACCCCTGGATCGGCCTGCTGCTCATCGACGCCACCGCGCACCGCGAGGGATACGGCCGCGCCGTGGCCACCCTGGTCGAGGACCGCTTCCGCGCCGCCGGACGCAGCGGCGTACAGATCGCCGTACTGGACAACCACCCCGAGGGCCTCGCCTTCTGGCGCTCCCAGGGGTACTCCCCCGTACGCCGCGCCAAGGACCGCGCACGGGGCCGCGACTGCACGGTGCTGCGCAAAGCCCTCGGCACGGCGTAGCGGAGCAGCGGAGCAGCGGAGCAGCGGAGCAGCGGAGCAGCGGAGCAGCGGAGCAGCGGAGCAGCGGACAGGCCTACTTCGGCCGGGCCTCCCCGTACAGCCAGACGTCCCAGACCTTCTCCAGGTCGTGGCCGGTCCGCTCCTGCGCGTAGGCGGTGAAGTCGGCCGTACTCGCGTTCCCGTGCCGGTGGTCGGTGGCCCAGCCGCGCACCAGGGCGAAGAACTTCTCGTCGCCCACCTCCTGCCGGATCCGGTGCAGGACCATCGCGCCGCGCTGGTAGACCGGGCTCGCCGAAATGTCCTCGGGCCCGGGCGGGTCGGCCGGCGGGAAGGCGGCCCAGTCGGACTCGGCGGCCGCGTCGACGTCCGTGTCACCGCTCAGGAGGGCGTCGAAGTGCTCCTGCGCCGTGGGCCCGCCGTGGTCCTCGTCCCACAGCCACTCGGCGTAGGTCGCGAAGCCCTCGTTGAGCCACATGTCCTTCCAGGTCTTCGGCGACACCGAGTTGCCGAACCACTGGTGGGCCAGCTCGTGCAGCACCAGCGCCTCGTCCCCGGGCGCACCCGGGTACACCGGCTTGGTCTGCGTCTCCAGCGCGTAGTCGAGAGTCCCGGCGGGCAGCACGACCGCACCCGCCGTACCGAAGGGGTAGGGGCCGAACCGGCGGCCGCCCCACTCCAGCATCTCCGACTGCCGCGCCAGCGAACTCTCGCTCGCGGCCGCCTCCTGCGGCGACACCGCGTTGTAGAGGGCCACCCCGGAGGGCGTACGCCCCGTGGTCACCTTGTACGGGCCGACGACGGCCGTGGCCAGGTAGCTCGCCATCGGCTCCGGATTGTGCCACGCAAACTGCGTGCGCCCGTCGGCCACTTCGACCCGGGACTTCAACTCCCCGTTGGACACGGCCTCATAGCCGTGCGGGACGTTGATCGTGATGTCGTAGGCGGCCTTGTCGCTGGGATGGTGGTTGCCGGGGAACCAGGTCATCGACCCGACCGGCTCGCCGACGCCGACCGCGCCGTCCTCACCCGCGATCCAGCCCTCCTTGGAGCCGTCCGCGTCCGTGAGGGCCCTGGGCCGCCCGCTGTAGCCGACCTCCGTGCGGAAGACCTGGCCCTTCTTCAGGTCGTCGGCCGGGCGCACCGTCAGCTCGTTGCCGGTCCGGTTGAACCGGGCCGCCTCACCGTCGACGCTCACGTCCTCCACGCGCAGGCCGCTGAGGTCGAGGTTGAAGGAGCTGAGCCCCTGCTCGGCGTGCGCGGTGATGACGGCCGTACCGTGCAGCACCCCGTCGGCGGGGTCGTAGTCCAGGTCCAGCGCGTAGTGCTCGACCTGGTAGCCGCCGTTGCCGGCCTTGGGGAAGTACGGGTCGCGCAGCCCCGCCGCCCCCGGCCGCCCCTGCACCGGGCCTCCCGTGCACGCCGTGGTGACGGCGAGCAGGGCGGCGACGGCAGGGGCGGCGAGACGGGGGAGTGCGCGGCGGTCCACACGCTCGATCCTAAGCGGGCAAACCGCACTCTTTACTTGCCGAGCGCGTCGACGCCTGCCTTGGCGAACTTCTCGTCCAGGTCGCCGCTCGGGGCGCCGGCCACACCGATGCCGGCGACGGGCGCGCCGTTCGCCTGGACCGGGGTGCCGCCACCGAGGAAGAGGGTTCCGGGGATGTCCTTCAGGTTCGGGGCCTGGGCGAGACGGCCCACGAGCACCGAGGTCGGAGCGTTCCAGGACACGGCGGTGTACGCCTTGCGCTGCGCCGACTCGTAGGACTGCGGGCCGGCGCCGTCGCCGCGCAGGGTGACGATGGTGTTGCCGTTGCGATCCACCACCGCGACGGTCACCTTCTGGTTCTCCGCCACGGCGGCCTTGAGGGCGGCCTGGGCGGCGCGGGTGGCGGCGTCGACGGTCAGGTGGGTCGTCGTGGTGAAGTTCTTGTCGCTCGGGCCGTCCTTCTTCGCCGGGACGGCGGCGGCCCGGGCGGTGGTGGAGGCGGGGGTCGCGCTGGCGCTCACGGCACCGAAGGCTCCGGCGCCCAGGGCGACGGCGAGGGCGGTACCGGTGAGAACGCGGGTGCGGGTGTTCATCTCTGCTGCTCCTGAGAACGGTGACACGGTGACGGCTTCGGGTCGGTCCGGGCCGGTCGGACCGGCTCCTTCACTGCTCCAAGCCTCTCCCCGCACCCCCTTCCGCCCCGTCCGCGTACCGGCTCGCCCCGCCCACCGCACCGGCTGACCCAGGGGTCAACCGATCGGCCGATGCGGATGGCCTCCGGCGGGGAAACCATCGGCCTGGGCGGGCGCCGCCCCGGCCACGGCGCCGCAGGCGACAATGGACGCAACCCCCGCACACCAGGAGCACCCGGTGAGTCACCCCGCGATCAGGCCGGACACCCGAACCCTCGCGACGGTCGCACACACCGCCTTCTTCCTCCTCCTCGGCGCCTCCGTGGCCCGCTTCCTGCTGCGCCACCCCGGCGAACCCCGCACCCCCTGGGTCCTCGCCCTCAGCATCACCCTGGCCCTGCTCTACGTACTCGGCCCCGTGCTCGGCCCCTCACTCGGCCCCTCACTCGGCGCCACGCCGGGCGCAGCCCCCACCCGCCGCCGCCTCCTCTGGCTCGGCCTGGTCGTCACCACCTGGGCCGTCCTCGTCGTCCTCGCGCCGAGCTTCGCCTGGTGCGCCGTACCCCTCTTCTTCACCGCCCTGCGCACCCTCCCCCCGCGCGCCGCCGTCGTCCTGGTGGCCCTCCTCACCGCATTCGTCGTGACCGCCCAGCTCCAGCTGTCCAAGTCCTTCGACCCCAACCTGCTCCTCGCCCCGCCCGCCGTCGCCGCCCTCGCCACCGCCGTCTTCGTCCACATGGAACGCCAGGCCCAGGCCCAGCGCGCGCTGATCGACGACCTGATCCGGACCCGCCGGGAGCTGGCCGCCACCGAGCGCCGCGAAGGCACCCTCGCGGAGCGCCAACGGCTCTCCATGGAGATCCACGACACCCTCGCCCAGAACCTCTCCAGCCAGCAGATGCTCCTCCAGGCCGCCGACCGCACCTGGGACACCGACCCCGCCACCGCCCGCGCACACGTCCGGACCGCCACCGGCATCGCCGCACACGGCCTCGCCGAGGCCCGCCGCCTGGTCCACGACCTGGCCCCGTCCGAGCTCGCCGACGGCGCCGGCCTCGCCGACGCCCTGCGCGCCCTCGACGCCGGCCCCGACATCAAGGTCCGCTTCCACCTCGAAGGCGCCCCGGCCCCTCTCCCGGACCGCGTCCAGTCCGCCCTGCTGCGCATAGCCCAGGGCGCCCTCGCCAACGTCCGGGAGCACTCCGGCGCCCGTACGGCCGCGCTCACCCTCAGCTTCCTCGGCGACCAGGTGGTGCTCGACATCGCCGACGACGGCCACGGCTTCACCGAACCCCGCACCGACACCGACGGGCGCGGACACGGCCTCCCGGCGATGCGGGCCCGCGTCCGCCAGCTGGGCGGCACCCTGACCATCGAATCCACCCCGGGCGAGGGCACCGTCCTCTCCGCGGCCATCCCCCTGGAGCCCGCTCCATGACCACGATCCTGCTCTGCGACGACCACGTGGTGGTCCGCGCCGGCCTCCTGGCCCTCCTCGGCAGCGAACCCGACATCGAGGTCCTCGGCGAGGCGGGCAGCGGCGAGGAGGCGGTCGCCCTGGCCGCCAAACTCCACCCCGACGTGGTCCTGATGGACCTCCAGCTCGGCGAGGGCATCGACGGCGTCGAGGCCACCCGCCGCATCACCGCGCTCCCGCGCCCCCCGCACGTCCTCGTCCTCACCACCTACGACACGGACGCGGACATCACCCGGGCCATCGGCGCGGGCGCCACCGGCTACCTCCTCAAGGCGGAACGCCCCGAGGAGCTCTTCGCCGCGATCCACTCGGCCGCCCAGGGCCGCACCACCCTCTCCGCACCGGTCGCGAGCCGCGTGATGGCCCACATGCGCGGCGGCCGCCCCACCCTCACCGACCGCGAACTCGACATCCTCGGACAGCTCGCACGCGGCCTCGGCAACCGCGACATCGCCCGCGCCCTGTTCATCAGCGAGGCCACGGTCAAAACCCACCTGGGGCGCATCTACGACAAGCTCGGCGTCGACACCCGCGCGGGCGCCGTCTCCGTCGCGAAGGAACAACGCCTCCTCCCCTCCTGAGCCGGCCCCCCTGAACCGGCCCCCCTGACGCGCCCCTCCCCCGGTCCGGGGTGGGGGCCCTCGGGCACCCGTGACACCATCGGGTACGTGCTCGACATCGGCTACTCCCTCTCCCGGCGCTTCCCCGACCCCCCGCAGACCGACTACCGCTCGGCGGACGTCCACACGCTGCGCCACGACCTGTTCTGCGGGGACGTGTACCTCGCCGACACCAACTCCGACCGGGAAGTGTCCACAGCCTGGGGATGGGTCCCCGTACTGGACTTCGCCTGGGCCCTGTGCGACATCGTCGAGCAGCTCGACCAGGACCCGCGCGGCAGCCGCTCCGCCAACCGCCAGTACGCCGAGATCGACTTCACCGAGTCCACGGACCGCATGCTCTTCGAGCGCCGCTTCGGCTGGGTCGACGTCGAGGCCGACTGGATGCCGGCCGAGGAGGCCCCGCTGACCTTCAGCCACCGGCTGCTGCGGCGCGAAGCCCGCGATTTCCTGCACGACCTGCTCGCGGACCTGATCGACATGCATGACGGCCTCGCCGACAACCCGGCCATCTGGACCCTCCAGGCCCGCTTCCCCCGCGTCGCGGCGTAGTCAGACCCGTCCGCCGGACAGGAACTCCCGGAACACCTGGGCCGAGCGCGGGTTCTGCCCGCACTGCCACACGCCGTGCGGGCAGTAGTCGGTGATGCTGTGGTAGAGCGGCTCGTGCTCGGCGAACCAGGCCAGCATGCCCCGCACGTACTCGGGATCGTCGCCGCGCCGGAACAGGCCCCACTCGGGGTACGAGATCCGCTTGCCGTGCGCCCTCGCGAAATCGACCTGCCGCTGCAGTCCGTAGGGCTGCGTGACCTGCTCGTCGAAGGTACGGCCGGGCTCCTGGTCGTAGGAATCCATCCCGACGATGTCCACCACGTCGTCACCGGGATAGCAGCTCGTCCAGGCAATCGCGTCACCCCCGCGGTTGGGGGCGTAGTCGAAACGGAACCGCTGCCCCTCGACCGAACGCATGGCGGCCACGATGCGCCGCCAGTACGTCTTCCAGTTCCCGGGATCCGGACGGCAACGGTGGGTGTAGTGGAAGCCGTTCATCTCCCAGCCGAGCACGATCACCGTGTCCGGCACCCCCAGGCCGACCAGCCGCCCGGCCAACCGCCGGAAGTGTTCGTCGTTCGCCCCGCGAGCGCCGGCGCGGATCAGCTCCGCGACCCGGCCGTCGGGGACACCGGCCTCGTTGCGCTCCTGCATGGGCACGTTCAGGACGAACAGCCGATCGGCCCTCTCCTTGCGCCACCGCGCCCACGTGCGCAGGGAATCCGGCGCCCCCTCGATGTTCGCCCAGGTGTCGCCGGGCAGATAGGTGTGCCCGGCGCGCAGCTCCGTCCCGCCGAGCCAGCGCGAGAACTCCTCCATCCGCTCGACGCCGGGCGAGCCGTAGTGGAGGTAGGCGCCCACGGCCGTCCCCCCGGCCGCCGCCCCCGGGCCGCCCCCGGACCCGGCTCGCGGCGGCCGTACGCCGGCGAAGCTCCCGACGACGAGCAGGGCGACGGCAACCGTGCCGCCGCAGGCGCCCGCCAACAGGCGGAACCGATGGGACATGACACCTCCACAGGCCTCGTGCACCGGTGCATCTGCCTGCACGTTAGGCACCCGCCCCGGTGACCCGCCCGTCCGGACACCCGAGAGCTCGGCCATTCGACGCAGCCACCCGCGCCCGCCCGGCGCACGACTCCAGCCCCGGCACGCAACTCCAGCCCCGCCGGAGTGGACGCGGGGGCCCGGGGGCAGCACCCCCGCAACGGCGCCGCACAAGACCCGGAGGCCCGCCTACGGCAGCACCCGCACCCCCAGCTGGGAAGCGAGCGCCGGCGCCAGGTCGAACAGCTGCGCCGGGCTGATCACCGCCCCGGCCAGCGCATCCACCCCCCGCGCGATCTCCAGTACGGCGGCCTCCCGCAGATCCACGTCCGCCATCCGCACCCCGGAGAAGTCCACCCCCCGCAGCGCGCAGTCCCGGAACTCCACCCGCTCCAGCACCGCACCCCCGAAGTCCGGCTCCACCAGCACGCACCCCTCGAAGACCACGTCCCGCAGCCGCGCCTTCCGCAGGTTCAGGTAGTCGATCTTGCCGCCCCGGACCACCACCCGCTCCAGCCCGGCCCCGTGCAACTGCACCCCGCCCAGGCGCGCGTCCACCAGCTCCACGTCCCGCAGCGAGGCCCCCGACAGGTCGGTCCCCACCCCGCGGACCCCTTCCAGCACCGAATCCAGGATCCGCGCCTTCGCCAGCCCCGCCTCGTCCAGCGCGCAGCGCCGCACCGCGCAGTCCATGAACCGGGCCCCGACCCCCTCCTGCCCCGCCAGGTCCAGGTCCGCGAACTCCACCCCGTCGTAGTCCCCGTCCGGCTCCAGCTCCCGCCCCTCCCAGGGCGCCAGCTCCGGCAGCCGCAGCTCCGGCCTCCGCGCCGCCTTCACCGACTCCTGCCGCCCGTTTCGCACCATGCCCCCATGGTGACCGACCGCACTGACAACACCCCCGACGCTACCCGGCTCCGAGCTCCGCCAGCGCCCCGTCCGTCAGCCGGTACACCGACCACTCCTCCTGCGGCCGCGCGCCCAGGGCCTCGTAGAAGGCGATCGTCGGCGCGTTCCACTTCAGGACCGACCACTCAAGCCGCTCGTAGCCGCGCTCGACACACGTACGCGCCAGCTCCGCCAGCAGCGCCTTGCCGTACCCGCCACCGCGCACGCCCGGCCGTACGTACAGGTCCTCCAGATAGATGCCGTGCACCCCGCGCCACGTCGAGAACGACAGGAACCACACCGCGAACCCGACGACCTCCCCGTCCGCGGTCTCCGCCACATGCGCGAACACCGCCGGCCGCTCCCCGAACAGCGCCTCCCGCACCTGCTCTTCGGTGGCCCGCGCCTCGTGCGGCACCTTCTCGTACTGCGCGAGCTCACGGATCATCGCGTGGATGACGGGGACATCGGCCACTTCAGCACTCCGGATCATGCCGGCAGCCTAGGTCGGATCACCGCCCCAGCAGCAGCTGCGCGGCCGCCAACTGCTTTTCGTCCAGCCGCTCTTCGCCGTCCTCCACGTCCCACAGGCAGTTCTGCAGCACCCGGCCCAGCGTCCAGGCCCGCGCCCGCTCCCGGTCCAGCCCGGCCGCCCCCGTCAGCAGGTCGAACCGCCACCGCACGTCCTCCGCACGGAAGTTGTTGATGATCGCCGGCATCAGGTCGAAGCCGGGGTCGCCGGCCAGCGGCTTCGGGTCGATTGCCAGCCAGGGCTCCCGGCCGCCCGAGAGCACGTTCTCGTAGTGCAGGTCCCAGTGCAGCAGCCGGTCCCCGGGCTCGCCCGCCACCTCCGCGACCGCGGCCGCGCAGTCCCGCAACAGCCGCCGGTCCCGCTCGTCCACCAGCCGCTCCAGCGCCTGCGGCACCTCCTCCAGCATCCCCGCGGCCATGTCCCCGAGCCCGCGCAGCCCCGCCGGAGCGGGCACCGCCGTCAGTCGCGCCAGCAACTCCCCGATCACCCGCACCGCCTGCCGCGCGTCCCGCCGCGCGAGGTCCGCCAGGTCACGCCCCGCGTCCAGCCGCTCCAGCAGCAGCGTGCCGGTGTCCACGTCGTGGTCCAGCAGCCGTACGCAGCCGTCCCCGTCCCAGGCGCGCAGCGCGACCGGCTCCCCCACGCACTCCTCGTCCAGCGACACCAGCTTCAGGACTGCCCCGCTGCCGTCGGCCCGCTCCACCGGCAGCACCAGGGCCGTCACCCCGTGCATCACCGGCCCGGTACGCCGCAGCCGCCACCGCTCCAGGAACTCCGCCGCCCGTGCGGGCAACGCGGCGATGAACTCCCGCCCGGCGTCCCCGTTGAACCAGACCTGCGCCTCGACCAGCCCGTCCGGAATCTCCGCGATCTCAACCATGGCGTGACGCTAGCGCCCTTCCCCTGTGGGGTGCTCGGCAGCACGCGGCTCGCCCTGCGGGCGGCTCGGCGGTACCGGTCTGGTCGCTCCGGGGTGCGGTTTGCCCTGCGGACGGGAGGTCCTGGGCGACATGGCCCACGCGTGCATGCACGCGCAGCTGACCTCCGACGACCGCATCGCGATCGGCGGATGCGGGGTCCCGTACCGCTTCGGCTCGCGCTTCGACCACGGCGGCCGTACCCTGCGCGACCTGGTCCTCGGCGAGTCCACCGAGCTGACCACCCTGCCGTGGGTGAACCACCGAGTCCGCCGCTGGGAGCCGGATCCCTTCCGCTGGCTCGGCGTACAGGCCCTCTACGCCGCCTACCGCGAGGCGGACCGCCGGGAGGCGGCCGCCCAGGCCCCGACGACGGCACCCCTGGCCCGCCTGGCCGACCGCGTCTCGGGCCGCCACTGACGGCGCACGAAAAACCCGGAAGGCCCCGGACGATCGCCCGGGGCCTTCCGCATGTGTACGAACTCCCTTGATCAGAAACCTCTGACCTGGGATGGAGCCGCCTATCGGAATCGAACCGATGACCTACGGGTTACAAAGCCGTTGCTCTACCAACTGAGCTAAGGCGGCACAAAACCACCCACAACCGCACTGCGTGTGGGGCCGCCATCACTCTACACAGCGCCCGTTTCCCCGAGCCATCGCATTGAACCCGCACCCGTAACCACTCACGCATACGTTCGTCGAACGGACTGGTGTGCCGTTCTGAAGATCAGATCGCGGGAGGGGCGATGGCGGACCGCATGACGGGGGGAGGCGGCCCGGCGCGTCAAGCGCGAACTCCTCGGGGTGGGCGAACGAACCGAACACCGGACCCGGTCCGCCCCACGCGTGAAGGGTTCGATAAGGCAGCCGGGCATGCAACAGCGCGCCTACCGGTTTCGCTTCTATCCGACCGCCGATCAGGCGGCACAGCTCCAGCGAACCTTCTGTGCCTGTCGCTGGGTCTACAACGAAGGCCTCTCCCTCCGGGAGAGAGCCTGGGAAGACCACAGCTTGTCCCTCGGCTTCGCGGAAACCTGCCGAGCCCTGACCGGGTGGAAGCGCACACCGGATACAGCTTGGCTGCAGGAGCCCTCTTCCACGGTCCTCCAGCAGGCGCTACGGCACCTCGACGCCGCGTTCTCGCGGTTCTTCAAGGGGTCAGCGAAGTACCCTCAGCGGAAGTCGAGGCACCGGTCGAAGGACTCGGCGACCTACGTGCGCACCGCTTTCCGGTGGAACGAGGACCCAGAGCGTCCGGGGACAGCCTCGGTCACCCTCGCCAAGCAGACGGCCCCGCTGGATGTGCGTTGGTCCCGCGCACTTCCGCAAGGCCGGTTACCGGTGAAACTGACCGTAACCCGCGACCGCGCCGGCCGGTGGTTCCTTTCCGTGCTGGTGGAGGAAGTGATCGTCCCGCTACCCGAGTCGTTGATGTCGGGCAGCGCGAACCCAAGGCCGTCGGCCTGGACCTCGGGCTCGCCACTCTGGTCACTTTGGACAGCGGGGAGAAACTCTCGCATCCCCGCCTGCTGGCGAAGTACCAGAACCAGCTGGCGTCCCTGCAACGCGACCTGCACCGGAAGGAGAAGGGTTCGAAGAACCGAGGGAAGGCGCGGGAACGGATCGCCCGCTTGTACGCCAAGATCGGTGATGTCCGTCGTGACCTGCTGGACCAGTTCACGACCCGCCTCGTGCGCGAGAACCAAGTACTCGTGGTGGAGGACCTGCCGATCATCAACCTCATGCGGGGCGCGACAGGCAAGGGCAGGCGCCGCAAGGCCGGGCTGAACCGGTCGATCACCGATGCCGCCTGGGGCGAGCTGCTGCGGCAGCTCCAGTACAAGTGCGCAAGGTACGGCCGGACGCTGGTGGTAGTGGACCGGTTCTTCCCATCGACCCGGCGGTGCTCCGCCTGCCACTCGAAGCGGCCGAAGATGGACGTCTCCGTCCGCGAGTGGACCTGCGCGGAATGCGGAACCGCCCACGACCGTGACACGAATGCGGCGGTGAACCTTCGCGACGAAGGGATGCGGCTCTACTGGACGGCGGCTTCCGCGCTGCCACCCGGACGCGTGGCACCGAGCATGATCAGGGCTTCGGAGCTGGTGGATCCCGCACCAGCGGCGTAATGAAGTGCGGTACGGACCGACGGGCTGTCGGCCGCCAGGCCTGTGGAGCCTGCATAAGACCGACTGGTGTGACTTTCAGGGTCGTACCGGTCGGCTGCGGGCGTTGAAGCAGGAAGCGCTGCTCGTGAGGGCAGTGGTGCGCCGAAAGGCGCAGAAGCCAAAAGTGCGCTGCTCTGGCCGGACTGGGCAAAGGAGGCACGGCACACCCCTCGGCGCGTCAGCACTCCACGGGGTACCCCGTCGCCGCCACCGCTGCGGCCACCACGGTGGGGTCCGCCGTCGGGTTCAGGGTCTTGGTCACCTCGGCCGTGAGGGGGCGCAGGGCGTAGACGTGGCGGACCGCTGCGAGGTCGGGCCGCCGCGCGTAGTACCTCTCCGCGAAGGCGTGGTAGGCCTCCGGGGTGCCGGCCGCCAGGACGTGGAAGAGGTGGCCGGCGCCGTCGTCGTCGTGCTCCCCGTACTCCACCGGCCCTGCCCACCAGGCGGTGTCGTGCGCCTCCCGCCAGAAGACGACCGTGGCCACCTGCACCTCGTCGTCGCAGAAGGCCGGCTCGTCGAGCAGCGGCCGGAAAACCTCCGGCAGGGTGTCCACCAGCCCGGGCCACAGGGCCATGTCCTCGTTCGTGTAGGGGCTCATGGAGGACTCGTGGTCGAAGCCGCGGCCGAAGACCCCGTCGGGGGTGAAGAGGACCGTGTATTCGTCACCTGCGCCGTTGTCCATCAGCCCGGCCTCGGTCCCCGGGCCCCACCCGGGGTCGTAGTCGAAGTAGCTCCCGCCCCGGCCGCCCATCAGGACGTCCAGGGCCGCGAGCGCTCTGCAGCGGTCGCGCAGGACGGGGACGTCCGGGAGGACGGTGATCAGTTCGTGGACGGTGCTCGGGCGCGGTGTCGCGGTCATGCGCGTCATCCAAGCAGGCGGGTCCGACAGATCGCACAAAGTTCGAAGTCACGACCGCGCGGTGCTGACAGCGGCGGGCACGACGGGTAGCGTCGGGCGGAGTCCGGATTCTGGACTAGACCTTCCACTCGGATCGTCCGGCACGTTCCTGCCGGTAGAAGGGATTCATCACCATGGCTTCTGTCACCTTCGACAAGGCGACCCGTCTGTACCCGGGCGGCGACAAGCCCGCCGTCGACCAGCTGGAGCTGGAGATCGAGGACGGCGAGTTCCTCGTTCTCGTCGGCCCCTCGGGCTGCGGCAAGTCCACCTCGCTGCGCATGCTCGCCGGCCTGGAGGACGTCAACGGCGGCGCCATCCGCATCGGTGACCGCGATGTCACCCACCTGCCGCCCAAGGACCGGGACATCGCGATGGTGTTCCAGAACTACGCGCTCTACCCGCACATGAGCGTCGCCGACAACATGGGCTTCGCGCTCAAGATCGCCGGCGAGGACAAGGCCACCATCCGCAGGAAGGTGGAGGACGCGGCCAAGATGCTGGACCTCACCCAGTACCTGGACCGCAAGCCGAAGGCGCTCTCCGGCGGCCAGCGCCAGCGCGTCGCCATGGGCCGCGCGATCGTCCGCAAGCCGCAGGTGTTCCTGATGGACGAGCCGCTGTCGAACCTCGACGCCAAGCTCCGCGTCTCGACGCGTACGCAGATCGCGGCCCTCCAGCGCGACCTCGGCATCACCACCGTCTACGTCACCCACGACCAGGTCGAGGCCATGACCATGGGCGACAGGGTGGCCGTGCTCAAGGACGGTCTGCTCCAGCAGGTCGACACCCCGCGCAACATGTACGACCGCCCCGCGAACCTCTTCGTCGCCGGCTTCATCGGCTCCCCGGCCATGAACCTGGTCGAGGTCCCGATCACCGACGGCGGCGTGAAGTTCGGCGACAGCGTCGTCCCGGTGTCGCGCGCGGCGCTGTCCGCCGCGGCCGACGCGGGCGACCGCACCGTCACGGTCGGCGTCCGCCCGGAGCACTTCGACGTCGCCGAGACCGGCGGTCTGACCATCACCGTGAACGTCGTCGAGGAGCTCGGGGCCGACGGCTACGTCTACGGCTCGACCTCGGCCGCCGAGGGCTCGCAGGACCTCGTCGTCCGCGTGGGCGGCCGCCAGGTCCCGGAGAAGGGCTCCAGCCTGCACATCGTGCCGCGGGCCGACGAGATCCACGTCTTCTCGACCTCTTCCGGGCAGCGACTGTCCGACTAGTCGTACCGGCAAGGAGGTTGGAGGGGCGTCCCGCCAAGGGACGCCCCTCCGCCGTTCGTTGCCGGAGGACATCCCGCAGGAACCCCGGCAGACCGGGCCATTCGGGCGGGGTCGTCAACCCGCAATTCGAAAAGCCACGTCGAACCATCCCCCGACAGGGTGACTAAATGTCGCCAAATCTTCACCGAGCGCTACTCTCGCCCTCGTGACCCACACTGCCCGCCGTATCGGCCGTTCCCTCGCCCTGGTCCTGCCCGTCGTCCTGGTCCTGTCCGGGACCCTCGCGGTCACGATGGTCCCTTGGGCGGACACTTCCTCCTCCCAGCTCGTGACCGCTTCCGCCGAAGGCGTCTCCACGCCCGCGAAGCCACGCGCCGCCCACGAGGTGCTGCGCACGCAGCTCGTCGGCGAACTGCAGCAGGGCCAGGAGCCGGACGACGTCCTGACCCACCTCCAGCAGGAGGTGAACCGCCGGCCGTCGCTCGCCGAGCACTGCGTGGGGATCGCCCGGGCGCTCGGACGCGCCGCCGTCGAGGCGTACGGCCCCACGAAGGCCCAGTCGTTCGCCCGCCCCGTCTGCGACACCTCGTACGCCTCCGGCGTCGCCTCCATGGGCTGACACGCGCCCCGTCCCTACGCTGGCCGCATGACCCACGACCCCCGATCCGCCTCCTCCGCAGCCGCGTTCCCCGCCGCCCCCGCCCAGGCAGTCGTCCTGGCGGGCGGCCAGGGGTCGCGGCTGCGTCCGTACACCGACGACCGCCCCAAGCCGATGGTGGAGATCCCGGGGACCGGGCTGCCGATCATCGGGCACCAGTTGGCCTGGCTGGCGGCCGAGGGGGTCACCGACGCCGTGGTCTCGTGCGGCCACCTCGCCGGGGTGCTCCAGGAGTGGCTGGCCGAGGCGCCGTTGCCGCTCCGCGTGACCACGGTGGTCGAGGAGGAGCCGCTGGGACGCGGCGGCGGCCTCAAGTACGCCGCGCGGCACCTCCCGGACCCCGAGGGGGCCTGGTACGCGACGAACGGCGACGTCTGGACGCGCTTCTCGCTCCGGGAGATGGCGGCCTTCCACGCCGAGCGCGGGGCGGTCGCGACGCTCGCGCTGGCCCGGCCGCGGATCCCGTGGGGGGTGGTGGAGACCAACGCGTTCGGGCACGTACTGGACTTCATCGAGGCCCCGCCGTCGCCCTATCCGGTGAACGCCGGCGTGTATGTCTTCGGGCCCGAATTCGCCGCCCTGTTGCCGGACTTGGGGGACCACGAGCGCACCACCTTCCCGCGCCTGGCGCGGGAGCGGCGGCTGGCGGGCTTCCCGCTGCCCCAGGGCGCCTACTGGCGGGCGATCGACACGGCCAAGGACCTCATCGAGGCGGCACGGGAGTTGGCCGCGCAGACGGGCGCCTGAGGCCCTCCACGGCCCCGGTCTCCGCGTCTTCCGCGTCTCCGCGCACGGCCCGGCCTCCCCGCCACAGCCCCCGCCCGGCACGGAACCTGCCCCGCCCGGCACGGAACCCGCACACACCGCAGGGGCCCGGCACGCTCTCGCGTACCGGGCCCCTGTGTGCCGGCCCCTGGCGGAGGGCTCAGCCGATGAGCCCGCCGATCAGGCCGGGCTGCTTGGTCGGAGCGGTGCTTCCCCTGCTCGTGGTGCTCCCCGACGAGGAGGACGGCGCCTTCGGCGCCGCGGACTGCCGGGGCGTGCTGCGCGGGGTCTGCTTGCCGGTCGTGCCCCGGGTCGCGGTGGGCGACTCCGAGCCCGTCCCCGCGGCCTCCCGGGAGGGTGCGCCCGATGCGGTCCTGCCGGCCTTGGCGGACGGGGTGGGCGTCGGCGAGGACGACTGCCGGTTCGGCTGCTGCGGTGCGGGCTGCTGCTTGGCCGGCGCCTGCGGCAGCGGGCGGCCCGGCAGGTAGTTGCTGGGGGCCTCGCCAGGCCCGGGGACGGTGACCACGGTGGTGGAGCGGACGGCGCCGCCGAGGAGCGAGCCGATGAGCAGGGTGAGTCCGCAGACGACGGTCGCCATGATCGCCCCGCGCCGCAGCACACGGCGGCGCAGCCGCCAGACCTCGGAGCGGGGGCCGAGGGTGCGCCAGGCCTCGCCGGCGAGGCGCCCGTCGAGGGAGTAGACCGGGGCGCCCGCGATGATCAGCGGGCTCCAGGCGGCGAGGTAGATGATGTCGGGCGCGTCGTAGGCCGGGACGGTCTTCCAGCTGACCGTCATCAGCAGCGCGGCGGACAGCAGCGCCCCGAAGCAGGCGGCGAACCGCTGCCACAGGCCGAAGACCGTCAGCACGCCGACGATGACCTGGAGGAAGGCCACGCTGAGGCCCGCCCCCACCGGGTGCGCGAGCGCGAAGTCGCGCAGCGGCTCGGCCAGCGCCCACGGGGTCAGGGTGTGCAGCCAGGTGACCATGGAGCCGCGCTCGCCGCCGTCGAAGTAGACGGGGTCGCACAGCTTGCCCATGCCGGCGTAGATGGAGATGAAGCCGAGGAAGACGCGCAGCGGGAGCAGCACGACACCGAGGTTCATCCGGCGGCCGGGGTAGTAGGAGGCCTGCGCGCGGTTGTCGCCCGCGAGGCGCCGGGATTCCGGTCCGGTACCGGCGGCCCCGGAGCCGGGCGGCTGCTCGTACGGGAGGTCCCGTACGGCGGCCAGGGGGCGCGTTTCGGCGGGGTCCCCGTAGCTGCGCTGGCCGATGACGGTCGGCGTGGCGAGGGTGTCCTCGGCGAGGTCGTGGGCCATGTCGACGCGCGGGATGACCTGGGTGGCGCCGCCGTCGTGCTCGTCGTGGCCGCGTACGGCCTGGAGCAGTCCGCCCATGGCCGCGGCGGCGTCGCCGGTGTCGGACTTGCCGCTCCAGACCACGGGGGCCCGGCGGCGGGTGGCCCCGGCGGCCGCCACCACGGCGCCGCCCAGGACGGGCGCGCGGCCGGGGGCCTTCGCGGGCTTGGAACGCGCGCTCGGGCTCGGTGCGAGCCGCACGCGGAAGCTGGCGTGGTTGACGATGACCTGTGCGGGGTCGCACGGCACCTTGACCATGCTCAGCGCGGGCTGGTCGTCGAACCCTGACGTTCTGGTGTCCACACTCATCTAACCGAGTGATCAGTGTTTAGGACACTGCCTTGACATCAGGGATCTGTCCGAGACCCGTCAAGATCAAGCCACCCCGCCCGAAACGGGCGGGGTGACACGCTCACGGGTCACTTTCCGTGAGCCAAGTGGATCAAGGCGATCAGGTACGGGGCTGCGCTGCGCGGCGGCGGGCCGCCTCGTAGAGCACGACGCCCGCGGCGACACCGGCGTTGAGGGACTCGGCGCCGCCCGGCATCGGGATGCGCACGAGGTAGTCGCAGTTCTCGCCGACGAGGCGGCCCAGGCCCTTGCCCTCGGAGCCGACGACGATGACGACCGGGCCGCCGAGCGCCTCCAGGTCCTGCACCTCGTGCGTGCCCTCGGCGGCGAGGCCGACGACGGCGATGCCGGCCTTCTTGTACTCCTGCAGGGCGCGGGTGAGGTTGGTGACGCGGGAGACCGGGGTGCGGGCGGCGGTGCCGGCCGAGCTCTTCCAGGCACCGGCGGTCATGCCGGCGGCGCGGCGCTCGGGGATGACCACGCCGTGGCCGCCGAAGGCGGAGACGGAGCGGACGATGGCGCCGAGGTTGCGCGGGTCGGTGACGCCGTCGAGGGCGACGATGAGGGGGTCCTCGCCGTTGTCGTAGGCCTCGGCGGTGAGGTCCTCCGGGTGCGCGTACTCGTACGGCGGGACCTGGAGGACCAGGCCCTGGTGGTTGAGCCCGTTGGTCATGCGGTCGAGTTCGGGGCGCGGGGCTTCCATCAGGTTGACGTTGCCGCGCTCGGACGCGAGCTGGAGGGCTTCGCGGACGCGCTCGTCGTTGTCGATGAACTGCTGGACGTAGAGGGTGGTGGCCGGAACGCCGTCGCGCAGCGCCTCGAAGACCGGGTTGCGGCCGACGACCATCTCACTGGTGCCCTTGGGGCCGCCGCGGCGCGGCGCCGGACGGCGCTTGGCCGCCTGGCGGGCCATGGCGTTGGCGATGCGGTTCGCCTTGTGCTTCTTGCGGTCCTCGGCCTTGGGCGTGGGGCCCTTGCCCTCCAGGCCCTTGCGCCGCTGGCCACCGCTGCCGACCGTCGCGCCCTTCTTGTTGGACGTGCGGCGGTTCCTGCGCTGGCTGTTCCCGGCCATGACCTCTACCTGTTTCGTTGGTGCTGCGATATGTACGTATGAAGAGTGTGCCGCCCGGAAGGCCGGGCGGCACAGCCGGACTGCTCCGGGTGCCGGGGGCTCAGCGGGGGCCGAGCGTCCAGCGCGGCCCCGTCGGGCTGTCCTCGATGACCAGACCGGACTGCTGGAGCTGGTCGCGGATGGCGTCGGCGGTCGCCCAGTCCTTGCGGGCCCGGGCGGACTCGCGCTGGTCCAGGACCAGGCGTACGAGGGTGTCCACGGCGCCGTGGAGGTCCTCGCCGCGGTCGGTCTCGCCGGCCCAGTGCGGGTCGAGCGGGTCCAGGCCGAGGACGCCCAGCATGGCCCGTACCTCGGACAGGCGGGCGATGGCCGCGTCCTTGTCGTCGGCGGCGAGCGCGCTGTTGCCCTGGCGGACGGCGGTGTGGACGATGGCGAGCGCCTGCGGGACGCCGAGGTCGTCGTCCATGGCCTCGGCGAAGGCGGGCGGGACCTCCTCGGCGGCCTCGACGGGGCCGCCGGCCTTCTCCACGACGCGCTGGATGAAGCCCTCGATGCGGGCGAAGGCCGACTCGGCCTCGCGCAGCGCCTCCTCGCTGTACTCGATCATCGACCGGTAGTGCGGGGTGCCGAGGTAGTAGCGCAGGACGATCGGGCGCCAGTGCTTGACCATCTCGGAGACGAGGACCGAGTTCCCGAGGGACTTGGACATCTTCTCGCCCGACATGGTGACCCAGGCGTTGTGCACCCAGTAGTTCGCGAACTCGTCGCCGAAGGCCTTGGCCTGGGCGATCTCGTTCTCGTGGTGCGGGAAGACCAGGTCGAGGCCGCCGCCGTGGATGTCGAAGGCCTCGCCGAGGTACTTGTGCGCCATGGCGGAGCATTCGAGGTGCCAGCCCGGACGGCCGCGGCCCCACGGGGTCTCCCAGGAGGGCTCGCCCGGCTTGACGGACTTCCACATGGCGAAGTCGCGGGGGTCGCGCTTGCCCGTCTCGCCCTCGCCGGAGGGCTGGAGCAGGTTGTCGAGCTCCTGGTTGGACAGGCTCAGGTAGCCGGGGAAGGAGCGCACGTCGAAGTAGACGTTGCCGTCGGCCTCGTAGGCGTGGCCGCGCTCGATCAGGCCGCGCATCATCTCGATCATCTCGGGGACGTGGCCCGTGGCGCGCGGCTCGTAGGTGGGCCGCAGGCAGCCGAGGGCGTCGTACCCGTCGTTGAAGGCCTGCTCGTTGTCGTAGCCGATGGACCACCAGGGGCGGCCCTGCTCGGCCGACTTCGTGATGATCTTGTCGTCGATGTCGGTGACGTTGCGGATGAAGGTGACGTCGTAGCCGCGGTACTCGAACCAGCGGCGCATCATGTCGAAGTTGAGGCCCGACCGGATGTGCCCGATGTGCGGGGCCGCCTGCACGGTGGCACCACAGAGGTAGATCGAGACGCAGCCCGGGACGAGCGGGGTGAAGTCGCGGATCTGCCGGGCGTTGGTGTCGTACAGGCGAATAGTCACGGCATCCAGGGTAGTGCGCCTGTAGCAGTGCCCCGCGACCTTTGAGGCCGCGGGGCCGCTTTGTTGCCGAAGATGTGCCGTCCCCTCGGGCGTTCAGGCCCGGTTCGTCCGGTACACGAGGGCGGTGGCGATGGCGGCGAGCCCCTCGGCCCGGCCGGTGAGGCCCAGTCCGTCGGTGGTGGTGCCCGATACGGAGACGGGGGCGCCCGCGGCGGCCGCGAGCGCCTTCTGCGCCTCTTCGCGCCGCTTGCCGATCTTCGGACGTACGCCGATCACCTGGATGGCGATGTTGCCGATCTCGAAGCCCTCCGCGCGCACGATCCGGGCGGCCTCCGCCAGCAGGGTGGCCCCGGCGGCTCCGGACCACTCGGGGCGGGAGGTGCCGAAGTGCGCGCCGAGGTCGCCGACTCCGGCGGCCGAGAAGAGGGCGTCGCAGGCGGCGTGCGCGGCGACGTCGCCGTCGGAGTGCCCGGCGAGGCCGTCCTCCCCCTCCCACAGCAGGCCGGCGCACCACAGCTCGCGGCCGGTCTCGAAGGCGTGCACGTCGGTGCCGATCCCGACGAGCGGGATCAGCGGTGCGGCGGCGGAGCTAGAACGCATCGGTGGCCCTCCTGCGGGCGAGTACGGCCTCCGCGAGGACCAGGTCGAGCGGTCGGGTGACCTTGAAGGCCTCCTCGTGTCCCGGGATCACCACGACGGGGACGCCGAGGCGTTCCACCATGCCGGCGTCGTCGGTGGCGCCCTCGCCGTCCACGGCGATCGCGGCGTGCGCCTCCAGGAGCGTGGCGAGGTCGAAGCCCTGCGGGGTCTGCACGGCGCGCAGCCGGGACCGCTCCGGCGTGGCGACGACCGGCTCGGGCTCGCCGGGTTTGCCGGGCTCGACCTCCTTGACGGTGTCCGCCAGCGGGAGCGCGGGGACCACGGCGCGGGCGCCGTCGCGCACGGCCTCGACGACGGCGTCCACGGTGTCCACCGGGACGAGCGGGCGGGCCGCGTCGTGGATCAGTACGGAGGTGACGTCCTGCGGCAGCGCGTCCAGGCCGGCCCGTACGGACTCCTGGCGGGTCTCGCCGCCGGGGACGACCAGGACCTCGGTCCGCTCGGGCAGCGCGTGCTCGCCCAGCGTCAGGCGCACCTCGGCCGCTTCGGCGGCGGGGGCGACGACCACCACGACGGACACCGCGCGGCAGCGGGCCATCGCGCGGACGGCGTGGACGAGCATCGGGGTGCCCCCGAGGGCCCGCAGGGCCTTGGGGGCGCCGGGACCGAGGCGTACGCCGCGGCCGGCGGCCGGGATCACCGCGGCCGTGCGGCGGGGGCGCGTTACGTCAGACATCAGTAGCTCCGAGCCAGGTTTCCGAGCCAGGTTTGTGACTTCGGCCGACATGGGTATGGCCTGAAGGGTGCCGGGTGCGACGCCCCTCGCCCCTTCCGTGACGACCGGTCGAGCACGCTGCCCGGGCCCGGCACGCCAGTGAGAAGTACGAGTACGGCAAGAGGTACGGATACAGACATGCCGCAGCGCCCGGCAACACGCCTCTCCTGGGGGAGAAGCCTTGTCATCGGGCACCGCGGCAAGCTGTGCACACCGTGCACGGGGCCTCGCGTCAGGACGCGAGCACCTCGTCGAGGAGGGCCTCGGCCTTGTCCTCGTTCGTGTTCTCAGCGAGCGCGAGCTCGCTGACCAGGATCTGGCGCGCCTTCGCGAGCATGCGCTTCTCGCCCGCGGAGAGCCCGCGCTCGCGCTCACGACGCCACAGGTCACGCACCACTTCGGCGACCTTGATGACATCGCCAGAAGCGAGCTTCTCCAGATTTGCCTTGTAGCGCCGGGACCAGTTCGTCGGCTCTTCGGCATACGGTGCACGCAGCACCTCGAAGACCCGGTCCAGCCCGTCCTGGCCGACTACGTCGCGAACGCCGACGAACTCCGCATTGTCCGCAGGCACACGAACCGTCAGGTCGCCCTGGGCGACCTTGAGCACCAAGTAGGTCTTGTCCACGCCTTTGATCTGGCGAGTCTCAATGGCCTCGATCAGCGCGGCCCCGTGATGGGGATAGACCACGGTGTCGCCAACCTTGAACGTCATGTGACAGGTACCCCTTCCGTGGCTATCCAGGGTAACACGAGAACTGACTGTTATGAATGGCGTTTTCGCAGGTCAGGGCACATCTCGGGGCTTGACAACAGCGACAGGAACGTGCTGCGGAAGGGTTCCGGAAGGGGGTATTCGCAGGTCGGGGGCGCTGCACGGACCAGGCGAAAGGGCCACGCCGCACCCCCCGCACACGCCCACCAGTGTGACGTACGTCCCGTTTTGCCGGTTTGAGAGTCGCGAAACCGAACTGCTCCGTTCGGCTGGCGAGCACCTGCGCGGCGGCGGGTTCCGGCCCAATCCGGAATTGATCACCGAGGGGTGTTCGAGGGAATCCCGGAATTGATCAGCGGGCGGCGGACGCACGATATGCGTGCGCCACATGATCGGCGAGGTGAACGGCAAGGTGAACCCCGGCCGGAATGCAAGATCGAGGACCACCCCCAGGGCGGCGGCCTCCCTGCGGAGGGTCGGGTGCGGGGGCGGGGCGGCGGCTCGGTAACCTAAGCGCGCTGACACACCCTTAGAGCGGCTTCGCCTCGGCCGTTCCGGGGGTACCTCCCAGCGGTTGCCGGGAGAGCCCACCCTCCGTTTCCGTTCGTCCAAGGAGTTGCCGCCGCCGTGAGCCGCAGCCTTCGACGCGGCGCCCTCGCCGCCACCGCCGTCGTGTTCTCGATCGCCTCGCTGGCCGCATGCGGTGCGGGCAACGACGCGCAGACTCTCCAGATCAAGCCGGACAACGCCGCCGCCACCAAGGGCGACATCGAGATCCAGAACGCTCTGGTGATCACCCAGGGCGAGAAGGACAAGAAGGGCCCGGCCGTCGTCTCGGCGACCGTCTTCAACAACGGCACCAAGGCGCAGACGCTTGACGGCATCACCCTTGCGGATGGCAAGGGCAAGGTCGCGCTGAAGCCGGCCGGGGGCGGCGGCAAGATCACCGTGCCGGCCGGCGGCTCCGTGGTGCTCGGCGGCGCGGGCAACGCCTCCGCCGTGATCGAGAACGGCTCCGAGGCCGCCAAGAACGGCGACGTGCAGAAGGTCGTCTTCCAGCTGAGCAGCACGGGCGGCGTCGAGCTGCAGGCCTTCGTGGTCCCGGCCACCGGCATGTACGCGGGCTTCGGCCCGTCCGCTGCCCCCTCCGCCACCCCGGCGGCCACGCCGTCCGGTACCCCGGCCGCCACCCCGGCCGCCGGCTCCACCCCCTCCGGCAGTGCCTCGGGCGCGGCCTCCGGCGCCCCGTCCGGGTCCCCCTCGGGTGCGGCCGCTTCGCCGTCGGGCTCCGCCTCGCACGCCGCGGGCCACTGACCCGGGTCACGGCGTAGCGCCGTACGCATACGGAAAGGGCCCCCGTCCGCACCAGCGGACGGGGGCCCTTCGCCTTGCCGCGGCGGGGGTGCCGCCTACGGCTCGAACGTGTAGCCGAGGCCGCGGACGGTCACCAGGTAGCGCGGCGCGCCCGGGTCCGGCTCGAACCCCTCCCGCATGCGCCCTCGCACGACGAGGCCCCTGGGGGCCTCACCGGCTTCGGGACACTGCGCCGGCCTCCGACCGGCCCGCAGGAACGCGGGGGTGCCGGCTACGGCTCGAACTTGTAGCCGAGGCCGCGGACGGTCACCAGGTAGCGCGGCGCGCCCGGGTCGGGCTCGATCTTGGCGCGCAGCCGCTTGACATGGACGTCGAGGGTCTTGGTGTCGCCGACGTAGTCGGCGCCCCAGACCCGGTCGATCAGCTGCATGCGGGTCAGCACGCGGCCCGCGTTGCGCAGCAGCATCTCCAGCAGGTCGAACTCCTTCAGCGGGAGGTCCACCTTGGCGCCGGCGACGGTGACCACGTGGCGGTCGACGTCCATCCGTACGGGACCGGCCTCCAGGGCCGCCGGGGTGACCTCCTCCGGCTCTCCGCGGCGGCGCAGGACCGCGCGGATGCGGGCGACCAGCTCCCGCGAGGAGAAGGGCTTGGTGACGTAGTCGTCCGCTCCTATCTCCAGCCCGACGACCTTGTCGATCTCGCTGTCCTTGGCGGTCACCATGATCACGGGGACGTTGGAGCGGCCGCGCAGCTGCCGGCAGACCTCGGTGCCGGGCAGACCGGGCAGCATCAGGTCGAGGAGGACGAGGTCGGCGCCGTTGCGCTCGAACTCGTCGAGCCCGTCGGGGCCGGTCGCCGCGACGGCGACCTCGAAGCCCTCCTTGCGGAGCATGTAGGACAGGGCGTCGCTGAAGGATTCCTCATCCTCGACGACGAGCACTCGGGTCACGGAAGGACCTCCGGGGCAGGGATGGCTGGAGCGGTTCTGGTTCAGGCTGGGGTCGGGTGGGTGCGGGGGGCCGCCGGGGCCGAGGCGGCTGCCTCGGGCAGCCGCAGGGTGAAGGTGGAGCCCTGGCCCTCCGAGCTCCACACCGACACCTCCCCGCCGTGCGAGGCGGCCACGTGCTTCACGATCGCAAGGCCGAGGCCGGTTCCACCCGTGGCGCGGGAGCGGGCCGGGTCCACGCGGTAGAAGCGTTCGAATATCCGCTCGCGGTCCTTCTCCGGGATGCCGATGCCCTGGTCGGTCACGGCGATCTCGATCAGGTCTCCCCCGGGGGCCGTCACCCTGCGTCCGGCGATTCCGACGCGGGTGCGGGCGGGGCTGTAGTTGACGGCGTTCTCGACGAGGTTTCCGAGGGCGGCCGCGAGCTGTCCGCGGTTGCCCCATACGCGAAGGTCGGCGGTGCCGCCGGCGGCCATGGTGATCTGCTTGGAGGAGGCCGTGTGGCGGCAGCGGTCGATGGCCTCGGCGACCAGCGTGTCCACGCGGACGGGCTCGGCGTCCTCCAGCGGGTCGTCGTTCTGCACCCGGGAGAGGTCGATGAGCTCCTGAACGAGGTTGATCAGCCGGGTGGACTCGATCTGCATGCGGCCGGCGAAGCGGCTGACCGCCTCGGGGTCGTCCGCGGCGTCCATGACGGCCTCGGACAGCAGGGAGATCGCCCCGACCGGGGTCTTCAGCTCGTGGGACACGTTGGCGACGAAGTCGCGGCGTACGGCCTCGATGCGGCGGGCCTCGGTGAGGTCCTCGACCAGGAGGAGCACCAGGCGGGAGCCGAGCGGGGCGACGCGCGCCGACACGGCGAGGGCCTCGCCCCGGCCGGTACCGCGACGGGGCAGGTCCAGCTCGACCTGCCGTATCTCCCCGTCGCGGCGGGTGTCGCGGGCCATGTGGAGCATGGGTTCGACGGCCAGCTTGCCGCCGCGTACGAGCCCGAGGGCGTAGGCGGCGGACGAGGCCTTGACGACGGCGTCGCCCTCGTCGAGGACCACGGCGGAGGAGCGGAGCACGGACAGCACGGTGTCCACGCCGGGCGGCAGCACCGCGTTGATGTCGGGGCGCATGGAGCTCCGGGTGGGGCGGGCCTGGTCGCGCTCGCTCCAGCGGAACGCCAGCATCGCGATGACGCCGGTGCACAGACCGGCGATCGCTGCAGCTGCGGCGACCGCCGCGTTCACGTCCATGGATCCAGGTTAAGCAGGCACGACGCCACTTCCACAGCCGTTCGGGTGGCACCTCGAACAGTCGTCGCCCAGAGTTCACCCTGGGGACGGGGTTGATTCACTTGTGGTGCCGGAGTCGGACGCGTTTGCGGCGCACCGTGTCAACGTGGGGCGGAAGGCCACCCCGGCCCGCCCCGGCCCGCCCCGGGCATTGCCGCAGTGACAGGTCGAGAGAGGGACACGAGACATGCGCGACGCGTACCACGAGGAACTGGACTCGATCGGAGAAGGCCTGGTCGAGATGGCCCGGCTCGTCGGTTCCGCGATCGGGCGGGCCACGACGTCCATGCTCGACGCCGACCTCAAGCTCGCCGAGAGCGTCATCGCCGCCGACCAGAAGGTCGACGACCTCCAGCACGACCTGGAGGCCCGCGCCATCGCACTGCTGGCCCGCCAGCAGCCGGTCGCCACCGACCTGCGGATCGTGGTGACCTCGCTGCGCATGAGCGCCGACCTGGAGCGCAGCGGCGACCTGGCCCAGCACGTGGCGAAGCTCGCCCGGCTGCGCTTCCCGGACCGCGCGGTCCCGCGGGACCTGCACGCGACGATCCTGGAGATGGGACAGCTGGCGCAGCGCCTGATGGCGAAGGCGGCCGAGGTCATCATCACGAAGGACGTCGACCTGGCGCTCCAGCTGGAGCAGGACGACGACGAGATGGACCAGCTGCACCGCACGCTGTTCCAGCACCTGATGGACGACCGCTGGAAGCACGGCATCGAGACGGCGGTGGACGTGACGCTGCTCGGGCGCTACTACGAGCGCTTCGCGGACCACGCGGTGTCGGTGGCCAAGCGCGTGGTCTACCTGGTGACGGGCGAGCACGCGGACGACCTCCAGCAGCCGACCCAGATCGAGGACGTCTGACGCAGCCGGGGCCCCGCCGGCCCCGGGCCGGCGGGGTGGCGGGGTGGCGGGGTGGGCGGCGGGCGGCGGGCCGCACCGAGCTTCCGTGCGCCGTTGACGCGCCGGTGGAGCTGGGCATGAATGAGGGCGAGGCGGTCAGTCGCACGAAGTCCCGCATGCCGCGGGGCACCGCCTCCTTCGAGGAGGAACCATGCCCGATTCCCCCGTCCCCATCACCCCTGAGCAGGAGCAGCCCGCGAAGCCCGAGCCGCTGCGGCTCCCGCTGCTCGCGGCCTGCGGCTGCGGCTCCGGCTGCGGCTGCGGCTGCCAGTCCGGTGCCCCCTGCCAGTGTGGCGGCTGACCGGGCCCACCCGGCTCGCCACCGCGCCCCGTACGCCGAGAGGCCCCCTGCCCGCGGTCGTCCCGCAGGCGGGGGGCCTTTCGCGGTCCCCGGCAAACTTTGGCGGTCACAGCACCAGTGCCGCGTCAGGCAACGGCACTAGGGTCTGTATCGAGTTGCCCCGTGGAGCAAGGAGGTGCGTGCCGGGCGTCGCGACGCCGCGGGGCCACTCGATACAGGCCCTAGCGCAGGAGCCATTTCCGGGTGAGCGCCATGACCTCCGCGCGGCTGCGGCCGCCGTGGTCCGCCGCGATGAAGTGGGAGCCGATCCGCAGGGAGAAGGTGATCAGGGAGCGGACCTCGACGTCGTCCTCGTCGGTGCAGAAGGCGCGGAACAGCGAGCGCAGGTACTCCATGCGCCGGCTGTCCGCGCGGCGCAGTCGCTCGGCGACGGCCTCGTCGCGGCGCGCCCAGTCGCGGATCGCCAGGTCGGCGTCGACGCCCACCACCGGCCCTTCCTCGTACGAGGCGACGATCGTGAACAGCCGGTCCAGCCTGGCCCGGGCGTCTCCCCCGCCGCTCTCGACCAGCTCGATCACCGCCTCGGTGACCTCCCGCTCCCAGGTGTCGAGCATCTCGGCGAGCAGCGCGCCCCGGCTGCCGAAGTAGCCGTAGAAGCCGCCCTTGCTGACGCCGAGCGCCTGCGCCAGCGCCTCGACGCGGACGGCCTCCGGGCCGCCGGCCGCCAGTGCCCGCAGTCCCTCCTCGATCCATTTGCCGCGTGGCGTGCGGGTCGCGCCCATGATGTGTCCTCCTCACCCGGACCCCATCTATACGGTGCCGTATAGAAGAGTGCTAGCCTCGTTCTATACGGCATCGTATAGATAGGGGCTTGCGCATGAGACTCCCCAGTTCCGCCCACACCTCGCGTCCCTGGCGCATCCACGAGATCGCCGGCGACTTCCGGATCGAGGACGTGTGGGCCCTGCCGACGCCCGGCGGGCCCGACGACCTCGCCCGACTGGTACGCCAGTTCGCGCGGGGCACGGGGGACCCCGTCCCCTCCCGCGTGGGACGGGCGCTCTTCGCGATCCGGTGGAAGCTCGGGGCACTGCTCGGCTGGGACGAGCCGTCCGACGGCCTGCGCTCGCGGGTACCGACGCTCCGCGACCGCCTGCCGGCCGACCTCCGCGAGGGCGAGCGCGGGCCGGACCTCACCGCGGCCCCGTTCACGTCCGTCTACCAGACGCACGACGAGTGGGCGGCGGAGATGGCCAACAAGACCATGCACGGCGTGATGCACATCGGCTGGGTCCCGGACGGCAGCGGCGGCCACCGCGGCCAGATGGCCGTCCTGGTCAAACCCAACGGCCTGCTGGGCGCCGCCTACATGCTGGCCATCAAGCCCTTCCGCTACCTGGGCGTCTACCCGGCCCTGCTCCGCTCGATAGGCAACGAGTGGCGGGCGAACACGCCGGCCGCCACGAACTGATCCGGAGAACACCGAGAAGCCCCCGCCCGCTGCGCAACAGCGGACGGGGGCTTCTCGTGGCGCAGGGGGCTACTTCTTGCCCTGGTTCTTCACGGCCTCGATGGCGGCCGCGGCCGCGGCCGGGTCGAGGTAGGTGCCGCCCGGGTTGAGGGGCTTGAAGTCGGCGTCGAGCTCGTAGACGAGCGGGATGCCGGTCGGGATGTTCAGGCCCGTGATGTCCTCGTCCGAGATGCCGTCGAGGTGCTTGACCAGACCGCGCAGGGAGTTGCCGTGCGCGGCCACCAGGACCGTGCGGCCCGCCAGCAGGTCGGGGACGATGCCGTCGTACCAGTACGGCAGCATGCGCTCGACGACGTCCTTGAGGCACTCGGTGCGCGGACGCAGCTCGTTCGGGATCGACGCATAGCGCGGGTCCTCGGACTGCGAGAACTCCGTACCGTCCTCAAGCACCGGCGGCGGGGTGTCGTAGGAGCGGCGCCACAGCATGAACTGCTCCTCGCCGAACTCCGCGAGGGTCTGCGCCTTGTCCTTGCCCTGAAGCGCGCCGTAGTGGCGCTCGTTCAGGCGCCAGGAGCGGTGCACCGGGATCCAGTGGCGGTCCGCGGACTCGAGCGCGAGCTGCGCGGTGCGGATGGCGCGCTTCTGGAGGGAGGTGTGCAGAACGTCGGGCAGCAGGCCGGCGTCCTTGAGCAGCTCACCGCCACGGACCGCCTCCTTCTCGCCCTTCTCGGTGAGGTTGACGTCCACCCAGCCGGTGAACAGGTTCTTCGCGTTCCATTCGCTCTCGCCGTGGCGGAGGAGGATCAGCTTGTACGGTGCGTCGGCCATGCGTACGAGCCTAATGGACGCGCGAGGGTGTCGATTGACGGCCCGGGTCAATTGAGTGGCGCCCCGAGCCCACCCCCTCGTAATGTGCCCATCGCCAGAGCGACGCTTACACCCTCGGGGGGATTCCGTATGTCCGCTGCCAGTCTGAGACGGGCTGCCCGGGAGAGCGTCTCGGGGCTGCCCCGGGCGTTCTGGTGGCTCTGGACGAGCACGCTCGTGAACCGGCTCGGGGCCTTCGTCGCCACCTTCATGACCTTGTACCTGACGCTGGACCGGGGCTACTCGGCCTCCTTCGCGGGACTCGTCGTCGCCCTCCACGGGCTGGGCGGGGTGGTGTCCTCCCTGGTCGCGGGCGTGATGACCGACCGTCTGGGGCGGCGCCCCACGCTGCTGGCGGCGCAGGCCTCGACCGCCTTCTCGGTGGCGCTGCTGGGCTTCATGGAGCACCCGGCGGCGATTGCCGCGGGGGCCCTTCTGGTCGGCATGACCTCGAACGCCTCCCGCCCGGCGGTCGCGGCGATGATGGCGGACATCGTCCGGCCCGAGGACCGCGTACGGGCCTTCGCGCTCAACTACTGGGCCATCAACCTCGGCTTCGCCGTCAGCGCGACCGCGGCGGGCCTGATCGCCGAGTACAGCTACCTGGCCGGCTTCCTCGGCGAGGCGGCCCTCACGCTGGCCTGCGCGGTGCTGGTGTACGTCAAGCTGCCCGAGTCCCGCCCGGAGCGCGGCGGAGCCGCCGCGTCCGGCGCCGCCTCGGGAAAGACGGGCGCCGGGGCGGAGATCGGGCTCGCTGCCGTGCTGCGGGACGGGCGGTTCATGGGCGTGGTCGGCCTGTCGTTCCTGATCTCGCTGATCTTCACGCAGGGCTCGGTCGGCCTGCCGGTGGCAATGGGGTCCGCCGGGTTCTCGCCCGGGGACTACGGCCTCGTCATCGCCGTGAACGGCCTGCTGATCGTGGTGCTGCAGATCCCGGTCACCCGCTTCATCGAGCACCGCGACCCGCAGAGGCTGCTGGTCGTCTCGGCGCTGCTGGCCGGCTACGGCTTCGCGCTGACGGCCTTCGCCGGACCGCTGTGGGCGTACGCGCTGACGGTGTGCGTGTGGACGCTCGCCGAGATCGTCAACTCGCCGACCCAGATGAGCCTGGTCGTACGCCTCTCGCCGGTGCACGGGCGCGGGCGCTACCAGGGCGTCTACACGATGTCCTGGGCGGTGGCCGCGCTGGTGGCACCGCTGATGGCGGGCTTCATGATCGACCGGTGGGGGGCGGGCCGGCTGTGGGCGGCCACGGGCGTACTGGGCACGGTGGCGGCGGCCGGCTACTGGCTGCTGATGCGGAACCTGCCCGAGGGGGACAGGGGTACGGACCCGGCGGCCGGTGGCGCCGCCGACCCGCAGGCGGCAAAACCGCTGCCCACCGGACCGGCTCCCGCTGAGCGGGCTCCCGCCGGACCGGCTCCCACCGGGCCGCTCCCCGCCCCGGACCCGGCCCGGGCGGGCTGACCGGAGCCGACAAGGCGGCGCCGTCGGTGTCAGTCGGCGGGGCCGCCGGGCTCGGTCGCCGGCTCTTCCTGCGGGCGCGTCAGGTGCTTGAAGGCGTCGAGGTTGAAGGTCGGCTCGCCGCGCGAGACCCGCCATTCGTACTCGCGCCGGATCGCGCTCGCGAAGCCCAGCTCCAGCAACGTGTTGAAGGAACCGTCCGCGGCCTCCAGCACCGTGCCGAGCAGCCGGTCGAGCTCCTCCGGGGTGACCACCGACAGCGGCAGGCGGGCCGTCAGATAGATGTCGCCGAGGCGGTCCACCGCGTACGCCATCCCGTACAGCTTGAGGTTGCGCTCCAGCAGCCAGCGGTGGACGCCCGCCTCGTTCTCGTCGGGGTGGCGGATCACGAAGGCGTTGACCGACAGCGAGTGCCGGCCGACCCGGATCGAGCAGGTGGTGCTGAGCTTGCGCGTACCGGGGAGCTGGACGACGTAGGTGCCCGGCCGGGGGCTCTCCCAGCTCAGCTCCGCGCCGGTGAGCGCGGTCTCGATGATCTCGGCGGTGTCAGCCATGGTGGGAGCGTACGCGACGGCGGTGATCGTGCATCGCCGCCGTGTAGACGTCGGCCGTGCCGGCGGCGGCCGTGTCCCAGCCGAAGAACTGCGCGTGCCGCGCCGCCTCGGCCCCCATCCGGTCCGCGAGCCCGGGCTCGTCGACGAAGCGGCGCAGCTGCCGCGCGTAGTCCGCCGGGTCGTGTCCGGGTACGAGGATCCCCGTGACGCCGTCGTTGACGGCGACGGGGAGCCCGCCGACCTCGGCGGCCAGCACCGGGGTGCCGGCGGCCTGGGCCTCTATCGCGACGAGCCCGAAGGACTCGCTGTAGGACGGCATGACCAGCACGGACGCCGCCCGGAACCAGTCGGCGAGGCCGTCCTGGGCGACCGGCGGGTGGAAGTGCACGAGGTCGGCGATGCCCAGCTTGGCGGCGAGCTTCTGCAGTCCCTCGGGCTTGGCGAGGCCGCTGCCGCTGGGGCCGCCGACGACGGGGACGAAGAGGCGGCGGCGCAGCGAGGGGTCGCGGTCGACGAGGACGGCGACGGCGCGCAGCAGGATGTCGGGGGCCTTCAGCGGCTGGATCCGCCCGGCGAAGAGCGGTATGACGGCGTCCTGCGGGAGGCCCAGGCGGGCGCGGGCGGCGGCCCGGCCGTCGCCGACGGTGAAGCGGTCGAGGTTCACGCCGGGGTGGACGACGGCCACCTTGGCGGGGTCGGCCTCGTAGTGGCGGACGAGCTCGTCGGCCTCTTCGGCGGTGTTGGCGATGAGGCGGTCGGCGGCGGAGACGATCTGGGTCTCGCCTATGACGCGGGCGGCGGGCTCGGGGGTGTCGCCCTCGGCCAGCGCCGCGTTCTTGACCTTGGCCATGGTGTGCATGGCGTGGACGAGGGGCACGCCCCAGCGTTCGGCGGCGAGCCAGCCCACGTGCCCGGAGAGCCAGTAGTGGGAGTGGACGAGGTCGTAGTAGCCGGGGCGGTGGCCGGCCCAGGCCTGCATCACGCCGTGGGTGAAGGCGCACAGCTGGGCCGGGAGCTCCTCCTTGGCGAGGCCCTCGTAGGGGCCGGCGTCCACATGCCGTACGAGGACGCCGGGGGCCAGCTCGACCACGGGCGGGAGTCCGCCGGTGGTGGCGCGGGTGAAGATCTCGACGTCGATGTTGATCGCGGCGAGGCGGCGGGCCAGCTCCACGATGTAGACGTTCATCCCACCGGCGTCGCCGGTGCCGGGCTGGTGCAGCGGTGAGGTGTGCACGCTGAGCATGGCCACGCGGCGCGGTTTGCGGTGGTGGCCGACGGCCGGCAGGCGCAGCCGGGGCGGTTCGTGGCGGGTGGCGGCGCGGGCGGCGGCGAGGCGCCCGCTGAGGCTGCCGCCGAGGCGGGACACGTACTGGCTCAAGGAAGCGCTTCCTCTCGGCTCGGACGGTGCGCGCTCGGACGCTCGGACGGCATGACGGACGCATGGCTGCGGCGGGCGCGTGGGGCGCCCTGCAAGGAGTGCAACCCGGATGGCCGTCCCCCGCATTCCGGGGTGCCCGGTTTTCCTGCGCGTTCCCCCTGTTTCCTGGTGCTTTCTCGGGGCGGGGCGTGCTTTTGAGGGCGTGCGGGCGGTTTTCACCGCGTGGGGGCGCTGCGCTTACCCTCGGCTCATGGCCTCCCGCAGTACCCCGTCACCCAGCCGCGCCCCCGGCCGTCCGGTGGGTTCGGTGACGCGCGGGACGACGAACCCGAACCGGTTGCGCCGGATGGACCGCTGGATCGCGGCCTCCCACGGGGCGGCGCTGCGGCGTGCGGGTGATCCGGTGGCGGTGGACCTCGGGTACGGGGCCGCGCCCTGGACGGCGGTGGAGCTGCTGGCGCGGCTGCGGGACGCGGCGCCGCGGGTGCGGGTGGTCGGCATCGAGATCGAGCCGGCGCGGGTGCTCGGGGCGAAGCCGTACGAGCGGGAGGGGCTGAGCTTCCGGCACGGCGGCTTCGAGGTCCCGCTGGAGGGCGGGGAGCAGGCGATGCTGATCCGCGCGGCGAACGTACTGCGCCAGTACGACGAGGAGCAGGTCGCCGAGGTCTGGGCGCGGCTGTGCGCGCGGCTGGCGCCGGGCGGGCTGCTGGTGGAGGGGACCTGCGACGAGATCGGGCGGCGGCACGTGTGGGTGGCGCTGGGGCCGGAGGGGCCGCGCACGGTGACGTTCGCGACCCGGCTGGGCTCGCTGGAGCGCCCTTCGGACCTGGCGGAGCGGCTGCCGAAGGCACTGATCCACCGGAACGTGCCGGGTGAGCCGGTGTACGCGTTCCTGCGGGACTTCGACCGGGCCTGGGCGGCGGCGGCTCCGTACGCCTCGTACGGGGCGCGGCAGCGCTGGATCCGCACGGCGCGGGCGCTGTCCGCGGACTGGCCGCTGGCGGACGGTCCGCGACGGTGGCGGCAGGGGGAACTGACGCTGCGCTGGGAGGCGTTGCGCCCGGTGGGGTGAGTGCGGTGCGGCGGGGAACCGGGGGCGGGGGGTGCCCCGTTGATCCGTGGGGGGCAGGGCTCGGGGTCCGTTGGGGCAGACAAGATCGAAACGGTATCCACAAGGGTGTCGGAATTCATCGACTCGTGGCACCATCCCGATGGCAGTGCGAAGTTACTGATGAATAGTCAGATCTGATACCAGGTCTGGCTCGGGTGCCTGGGGGGACCATGGGGTCGGTAAGGCGACGGCGAGGCGCAAGCTCTCTCGTGCTGCTGTGCGCGATGGCGGTGCTGACGGCACCGGGCCTGGCGACGGGCACGGCATACGCGGCGCCGGGGGCTCCGGCGGCGCCGGCCGTGCCGGGGGCTCCGGCCGCTCCCCTGCCGGGGCCGGGCGGCAAGTCCCTGGAACAGGTCCGCAAGGACATCGACGAGCTCTACCGGCAGGCGGGCACCGCGACGGACGCCTACAACCTCGCCGAGGCCGAGACCAAGACCCAGTCGGACAAGATCGTCGAGATCGCCAATCTGGTCGTCGCGGGCAAGGAGCGGATCGCCACGCTCAAGAGCCGCGCCGGCGCCGCGGCCCGCGCGCAGTACCGCTCGGGCGGCCTGCCGCCGGGCGCGCGGCTGGCGTTGAGCGAGGACCCGAACCAGTTCCTGGACGGGGCGGACCGGTTGCGGCAGGGCGAGAAGGCCGCCTCGGACCTCCTGTCCGAACTGGACCGCACCCAGACGGACTTGCAGCGCTACGCGGAGGAGGCGAGCGAGCGCTGGAAGAAGCTGGAGGCGAACCGGGTCAAGCAGGAGGAGTCCAAGAAGCAGATCGAGGAGAAGATCAAGGCCGCGGAGGAGCTGGAGAGCAAGCTGGAGGCCGAGGAGAAGGCCCGGCTCATCCAGCTGGAGCAGGAAGCCCAGTACCGGGCACAGACGGCATGGCTGTCCACGGGCGCGATGAAGGACGTGGGCGGCAAGGCGACGGACGCCGGCAAGCAGGCCGTGCAGTTCGCCACCGCCCAGATGGGGAAGCCGTACAAGTGGGGCGCGGTGGGCCCGGACTCCTTCGACTGCTCCGGGCTGACCTCACAGGCCTGGCGCGCGGCGGGGCGCGGTATCCCGCGCACCTCGCAGGAGCAGCTGCGGCTGCTGCCGAAGATCGCGCTCAAGGACATGCGGCCGGGCGACCTGATCATCTACTTCGACGACGCGAGCCACGTCGGCATGTACGTGGGCGACGGCGCGATGATCCACGCCCCCCGCCCCGGCCGCAACGTGACGCTGGCAGGAGCGGGCTCCATGCCGATCAAGGCAGTGGTCCGCCCGGACGCCTGACCCTGGCCTCCGGCCCGGTCTGCCGTTTGCGGGGCCCGGCCCTTGCTTCCCGACTGCGGGCTGGTGGCCGCGCCTCAAGCGCCGGCGGGGCTGGGGTGGTGTCCCTGGCCGGGGGCGTGACCCGTCGGGCTGGACGGTGGCTTCGGGTGGGGTGGTGCCCTTGTTCCCCGGCTGCGGGCCGGTGGCCGCGCCTCAAGCGCCGGCGGGGCTGGGGTGGTGTCCCTGGCCGGGGGCGTGACCCGTCGGGCTGGACGGTGGCTTCGGGTGGGGTGGTGCCCCTCCGGGGGCTCTCCTCGGCTCGGCGCGTGCGGGCACGTCTCGG
>NZ_JBHXAG010000019.1:0-51158 GCF_042726555.1 Streptomyces sp. NPDC060232
GAGGGAGTCGACGCGGAGCGTCGGCGACTGACGACAACGCCGGAAGCGGCGGCACCAGACACCGCAACGCCGCGGGGGAACTCCAGACAGGACCTAGGCCGTACATGACCGACGCATCGCTCCTTCCGGCCGACCTCGCCGGTCGCGCCACCGCCGTGGCCGACCTGATCGGGGAGCGCCTGGACACGCCGGCGCGCGCCGACGCCGCGGCCGTGCGGGCCGCCCGGCAGACCGACACGCCCTTCTGGGCCGGTGCCTCCCTCAGCGAGGGCCACGCCGGTCTCGCCCTCCTGCACCTGCATGCCGCGCGCAGCACGGCGAAAGCCGGGACCGGTGAACGTGAGAAGGGGGTCGAGCGCGCCTGCGCCTTCATGCGTGCCGCCTTCTGTGCCACCCGGGAGGAACCCCTGGACCACCCCGGTCTGTTCGACGGGACGGCCGGGTTGGCGTTCGCCCTCCAGGACCTCTGCCGCGACGAGCCGCGCTTGCGCCCCAGTCTCGGCCGGCTCCACGAACAGCTCGCCCGGCAGGTGCTCGCCGCCGACTGGCCCGAGCAGCCCGGTGCCGTCGCCGACCACCATTACGACCTCGTCTACGGGGCCGCCGGAATCGCCGTCCAGTTGTGCGCCGCCCCGACCTCCCCGGTCGTCGAGGAGGCCCTCGAACGGTGCCTGCGGTACCTCGTGTGGGGTGCCGCCACCCCGAACCGGGCCGTCGCAGGCCGTCTCGACACCGGCATGTCCCACGGCGCCGCCGGGATCGCCGCCGCCCTCGCCACCGCCTGGCGCCTGGACCGCCGGGTGCCCGGGCACCGCGCCGCCCTGGACGGGCTGACCGGGTGGCTGCTGGCCGTCGGCCGCGGTGACGGGCGCCGTCTGCAGTGGCCGCGGGCCGTGCCGACGGACGACGGCGAAGCCGTACCCTCCTGGTGCCACGGCACCGGGGGCGTCGCCGCCGGGCTGCTCGCCGTGGCCCGCGCGACCGGTGACCGGAGCCTGCAGGACCGGGCGTTCGCCGCGCTGGACGGGCTCCTCGACCGGGTCGACGCCGGGGACGTACCGCGCTCGCCCACCGTGTGCCACGGCCTCGCCGGCCTGGCCGCGCTCGCCCACGAGTTCGCCGCCCACGGCAGTACCGGGGCAGCCCGCGCCCTTCCCCGCCTCGCCCGACGGCTGGTGGACGCCGCCGACCCGGACCTTCCCCTGGTCTACCGCGACCACGAGACCACCGGGCACGTCGTCGACAACCCCGGTCTCCTGACGGGCGCCGCCGGTGTCGCGCTCACCCTCCGGACCCTCGCCACCGGCCACCGGCCCACCTGGTGGACCGCGCTGCTCCCCCAGTGACCCGACCGTGCGGTGACCCGACCGTGCCCGAGACCCACAAGGACCCGACCCGCGCCATGCAGCGGTACCACGCCCTCGACTTCCACCTTCTGCGCGCACCGGCCCTGCCCGTCGACGTGTGGCGGAACGCCCTCGACGGGGGCGACCGCGACCGCACCCGAGCCCGGCTGCGCGACCTCACCGACGACCCCCGGGTCCGGCACGGGCTCGTCGCGGCCGGGAGCGGGCTGCTCGACGGGCTCGCGAAGCTCGACGGGACCGACCGGGCCGACCGGGCCGCCGGCACGGACAGCGGCAGCAAGGAGGCCCGGCGGGTCCACTCGCGCGCCCTGCGCTACCTCACCCGCATGAGCACCCGTCCCACCCCCTTCGGCGCCTTCTCCGGCGTCGCCCTCGGCACGTTCGGCGACACCACCACCGCGCGCCTCGGCGGCACCGCGCTCGGCGGCGCGCACGTACGGACCGACATGGCCTGGCTGCTCGCCCTGGTGCAACGCCTGGAAGGGGATCCGGAGGTCCTGGCCCGGCTCGGCGTCTGCGTGAACGGTATGGCGCGCCCGGTGGGCGACCGGCTGGTGCTGCCCTCCTGCGGAGTGCACGGTGACTCCGCCGACCGCCGAGCGGTCCGCGTCCGCCTCACCGCGCCCCTCGCCCGGATCCGAAGCCTCGCCCCGCCCGCCGCCCCCGCCCCGTACGCCACGCTGGTCACCGAACTGACCGCGAGCTTCCCCGCGGCCGGCCGTCAGCGGATCGGCGCGTTCGTCACCGAACTGGTCGGCCTGGGGGTGCTCGTCACCGACCTGCGCCCGCCCGTCACCGAGCCGCGCCCCGAGGCGTACGTCCTGGACCGCCTCTGCGCCGCCGGCGTCGACCATCCCGCGGTGGCCGCGCTCCGGGAGGTCGTCGGGCTGACCGGCCCCGCGGCGTACGGTGACACCGCCACCCTCCAGCGGCTGCGCACCGTCCAGCGCGCCCTCGTCCCCGGCCACAAGGCCCAGCCGTTCCAGGTCGACTCCGCCCTCGACCTCACCGCGGGCACACTCAACCGGCAGGTCGCCGACGAGGTCGCCGAGGCCGTCGGGTGCCTGGCCCGGCTGAACCGGGCCGCGCCCGCCGGATACGACCACCTCGCGGCGTACCACCAGGCGTTCATGGAGCGGTACGGCACCGACGCCCTCGTGCCCGTCCTGGACCTCCTCGGCGCCGAACACGGCCTGGACGCGCCCAACGGCTACCTCACCCCGCCTCGCGCCATGGTCATGAACCAGCACGCGGGGGAGGGCGATCCGCACACGGACCGGGCGCTCCTCGCCCTGGCGGCCGATGCCTGGCGCCGCGGTGCGGACGAGGTCGAACTGACCGACGAGGTGCTCCGGCGGCTGCTGCCCCCTGCCGCACAGGACACCCCGAACACCCGTGGTGCCCGGACCGACGACGCTCCCGGCCGCCCCGCCTGCCCCGGCGTCGACGCGTACGTCCAGATCAGCGCCGACAGCCCCGAGGCCGTCGACCGGGGCGAGTGGCGGGCGGTGCTCAACGGCGACGGCCTCGGCGAAGGCGGCCGTACCTTCGGCCGGTTCTTCCACCTCCTCGGACCGGACGCCACCGACCGCCTCCGTGCATACGCGCGGGCCCGCGAGGCCCTGGAGCCGGACGTCGTCGTCGCCGAGCTGGCGTACCTTCCCGCCAACGGCCGCGGCGCGAATGTGGCGATCAGGCCCGCGGTCCACGCCTACGAGATCCCCGTCAACGTCGCCCCCTCGGGTGACCCCGAGCGGACCATCGGCCTCGCCGACGTCCACGTCGGCGCCACCGACGAAGGCTTGCGCCTCTACTCGGCCCGGCTCGGGCGCGAACTGGTCGTCGTCCAGAACCACATGCTCAGCCCCTTCGGGGCACCCAACGTCTGCCGCTTCCTCCTGGAAGTCTCCCGGGCCCGCTACGCCACCCCCGCCGGCTTCGGCTGGGGCCCCGTCGAGGGCGCCCCGCACCTGCCGCGCGTCGTGCGCGGCCGGGTCGTCGTGCGCCCCGCCGAGTGGAACCTGTATCCGGCCGGCGCGCAGGCCTCCCCCGCCGCGGCGGGGCCGGTGGCCGTGCCGCGCACGGCGGACGACGTGGCCGGGTGGCGCCGCACCTGGGGGGTGCCCCGCCACGTCTACCTCGCGGACGACGACAACCGGCTGCTGCTCGACCTCGACCACCCGGCCTGCGTCGACGAGCTGCTCGCCGACCTGCGCACCGCCACCGGCCGCATCACCCTGCAGGAGGCCCTGCCCGGCCCGGACGCGGTGTGGCTGCGCGACGGCTCGGGGCACGGCCACCTGTCCGAGGTGGTCGTCCCGCTCATAGCCACCCCGCAGGAGGCGGCGGCGCAGGACCGTCCGCGTGCCCCGGAGGAGATCCGGCGCAGGGCCGCGCCCGACGCGCACCCCGCCCACCTGCCGGGCTCTGCATGGTCGTACCTCAAGCTGTACGCGGCCCGGGACCTCCACGACGAGATCGCCGCCACCGAACTCCCCGCCCTGATCGAGCAGATGCGGGAGGCGGGCGCCGACCCGGACCGCTGGTTCTACATCCGGTACGCCGATCCCGATCCGCACCTGCGCATCAGGACCCGTACGGCGCCGGCCCCGGACTCCGGTACGGCCGCGCTGCCCGCGCTGCCCGCGCTGTTCGCCTGGGGCGAGGGACTCGTACGGCGCGGGCTCGCCGAGCGCCTCGAAGTGGCCACGTACCACCCGGAGATCAGCCGCTACGGCGGTCCCGCCGTGTACGACCACCTGGAGAACCTCTTCGCCGCGAACTCGGCGGTCTCCTGCGGGCTGCTGCGCCTGCTGTGGGACAAGGAGCCCGGCCTGGAGCCCGGGGCCGTCGCCGTCGCCGCCGTCGACGCGCTGTACGCGCAGTGGGGGCTCGACGTCCGCGAGCGGCTGGCCGTCATGCCCCGCCCGGCCGAGGACCCGGAGGCCCGCGAGTGGTACCGGAAGGACCGCGACTACCTGTGCGAGCTGCTCCGGCCCTGGGACCGCCGGCCGCACCCGCTCGGCCGCGCCCACCACGAGCGGCTGACCGCCGTCCTCGACGCACAGGCCGCTGCCGTGGGCCGGGCCGCCCGCGCAGTCGCCGAGGCGGAGGCCGCAGGCACGCTGTGGGGTACCCGGGACGCCATCCTGGCCAGCCTGGCGCACATGCAGGTGAACCGGCTGCTGCCCATGGACCGGCCCGCCGAGAACCGCTGCTACCTGGTGTGGGGGCACGTCCTGAACTGTCTGCGCGGGAGGCCCCAGTGACCGGCGGGCCCACCACCGCGGACCAGGACGCCGTGTCGCAGGAGCACCGGCGGCTCTCCCGGGATCTGCGCTACTGGTGGCAGGTGCTGCGCTCCTTCTGGGGGCTCAGCCCGCTGCGGGTGAGCGCCCTGACCCTGCTCACGCTGCTGACCGCCGGCGTTCCGGCGGCCGGGATCTGGCTCACCGCCGACGCGGTGCAGGCCGTCGCCGACGCCGTCGAGCACGTCCCGGGCGCCGGGGACCGGCTCGCCGCGGCGGCCGCCGGGCTGGTCGTGGTGGCAGTCGCCGAGCACGTCCTGTCGTCGGTCGCGCAGTATCTGAGCTCCCTGCTCCAGCTGGAGTTCAGTGCGGAGATCGGCGAGCAGGTGATGGTCAAGGGCACCCGCATGGACCTCAGCGCCTACGAGGACCCCGAGGCCTACGACCGGCTCCAGCGCGCCCTGCGCGAGAGCGGCGGCGGCACGGCCTTCGAAGTCTTCGAGGAGATGCTCCGCACCTTCACCTCGCTGGCGTCGCTCGTGATGGTCAGCTCGGTGCTGTTCTCCTGGAACCCGTGGCTCGCGGTCGTCATCCTGCTCGCCCCGGTGCCCGCGCTCGCCGCGCACATCGTGTTCAGCAAGGAGGGGTACGCGGTCGAGTACCACCGCGCCCAGGACCGCCGCCGTGTCTTCTACTACCAGGACCTGACGACCACGGACTCCTCCTACAAGGAGGTGAAGCTGTACCAGCTGGGCCCGTATTTCGTGGGCCGCTACCGTGCGCTGGTCCAGGAGTTCTTCCGGGTGGACCGCAGGCTGGCCCGACGGCGCCACGGCTGGTCGGCGGTGCTGGGACTGGTCAGCGTGGCCGGCTCGGCCGGAGCGCTGGTCTTCGCGCTGACCTCGACCGTGTCGACGGGGCGCCTCGGCGAGCTGGCCGGGTACCTGCAGGCCCTCGGCGCCGTGCACGTGGCGGCCGGCGGGCTGCTGCTCGGCGTGGCCACCCTGTACCAGAACACGCTGTTCACCGGGAATCTCTTCGACTACCTCTCCCTGCCGGAGGGGAGCATCACGGGCGGCACCCGGCCGTTCCCGCGCCGCCTCACCCATGGCATCGAGTTCCAGGACGTGACCTTCACCTACCCGGGTACCGAGACCACCGCCCTGAACCGGTTCAGCTGCTTCATCCCCGCCGGCACCTGCTGCGCCCTCGTCGGCGCCAACGGCGCCGGCAAGAGCACGATCGTCAAGCTGCTGACCCGGCTCTACGAGCCCACCAGCGGCCGCATCCTCATCGACGGCGTGCCCATCGAGGAGTACGACACGACCGACCTCCAGCGGAACATCGGCGTCGTCTTCCAGGACTTCATCCGCTACGAGATGCCCGTCCGCCACAACATCGGCTTCGGGCGCGTCGAGGAGCTCGACGACACCGACCGCATTCGCGCGGCCGCCGAGGCCAGCGGGGCCGCACCGTTCGTCGACCGGCTCGGCGCCGCGTACGACACCGTGCTGGGTCGCCACTTCGAGGGCGGCCACCAACTGTCCGGCGGGCAGTGGCAGAAGATCGCCCTCGCCCGGGCGTTCCTGCGGGACGCGCCGATCGCGATCCTGGACGAGCCGACGGCCGCGATCGACCCGGAGGCGGAGGCGGACGTCTTCGGCCGGCTGCGCACCATCTGCGCGCGGGCGACCTCCCTGGTGGTCTCGCACCGGTTCTCGACCGTCCGGGTCGCCGACAGGATCCTCGTGATGGACGACGGCTCGCTCATCGAGGAGGGCAGCCACGAAGAGCTGCTGGCCCTCGACGGAACGTACGCCCGGCTCTTCCGGCTCCAGGCCGACGCGTACCTGGCGCCGACGCCGCTGGGGTCCGAGCGCGCCCAGGCCCTCGCGTGACCGGCCGGCCCCGCCCCCGCCCCGCCCCCGCACCAGTGCCGGCACCGGCACCCCCGATGTCCACGAAAGACGCCCATGACCTCGAACACCCCGGCCGCCCGGAGCACGCCGAGCGCCCCGCCGCCGCTGGCCCTGATGTACCCGCTGATGGTCTGCGACCTCGGCGAGCTCGCCGCCTTCGGCCGGACCGTCCGTGAGCTGTCGCTGGAGCGCCTGTACCTGGGGCAGTCGCTGGTCGTCGACACCCACCAGGCGTTCGCCCATCTCGCCGGGCTCGGCATCCAGGTGCCCGCGGGTACCAGCGTCGCGCTGACCGCGCTGCGCCATCCCCTGGACGCGGCCGTGCAGGCACGGTCCCTGGCACTGCTGACCGGGCAGCCGGTGGTCGCCGGGTTCGGCACCGGGGACCCCGACTTCGTGGCGGCGCTGCGCGGCGAGCCGTACGAGAGCCCGCTGACCGCCGTCACCGAGTACCTGAGCGTGATGCGGCGGCTGCTGGACGGCGAGGTGGTGGAGGACTTCCGGGGACGGTACGTACGGCTCGACGGCGGGCCGCTGCCGGAGCCGCACCCGGGCGTACCCCGTCCTGCCGTGTCGCTCGGCGTGGGCGTGCTCCGCCCGCGCATGGCCTACGTGGCCGGGCAGGTCGCCGACGTGGCGATCACCCTGCTGACCCCGGCCGCCCACCTGGCGGACGAGATCGTCCCCGCCCTGGCGCGGGGCGCCGCGTCCCGCGGGCGGACGGCGCCCGGCGTGACGTCGATCGTGCCGTGCGCGGTGCGCAGGCCCGGCCGGGATCCCAGGAAGCTGGCGTACGCGGCGCACCAACTGCACCTGGAGGGCGCGCACTACGCGGCCATGCTGCGCTCGGCCGGTCTCGACGTGGACGTGTCCGACCCATGGGCGGGGGCGGGCGCGCTGGTCGACGGCGGCGTCTTCGCGTACGGGACACCCGACGAGGTGGCCGACCACCTCACCGGTTACGGTGAGGCGGGGGCGACCGAGATCGCGTTGAGCTGCGCGGGGGTCCTGCTGACCGAGGGTCCCGAGGCGGCACTGGCCGATGTGCGGGCCATCTCCGAGGCGGCAGGCGACAGGGCGGCGGCCCGCGTCCGGTGACCGCCCTGTGCGTGCTCGCACGCACAAGCCGGCGGACGGCATCCGCCCGCGCCTTCCATGAGTCGTCCGAGTTGAGGAGCGATCGAACACATGCTGTTGCTGGAACTCGCCTTGCATTCCCTGATGGATCTGGTGTTGTGGGTCGGCGGCAAGGGGCTCGACCGGGCCCGTTCGGCCCGCCGCATCGCCGCGCTGCGCAACGGTGAGCCGGTGACGCTGCGCTGCCGGTACCGCACCGGCGCCCAGGCGTCCGGGATGCAGCCCGGGAAGCTCATGGTGAACCGGTCCGGCGCCACGCTGGACGGGCCCCGCGCCAACGGGCTGCAGCTGACCGGACCGACCGAGGCGGCCACCGGAGGCGGGCGCGGCGGTACGGTCCTGGTCTGCGCGACCGCCCAGGGCGAGCGCGCCGAACTGCTGCTCCTCACCTGGGACTCCACCCTGGTCGCGCTCATCAAGGAGCGAGTCGACGCGCGCGCCTGAACCCCAGCGCGCGGAACAGCCGGCCGGACCGGTAAAGCGGTACCCCGCGTTCCACCGCGTCCACCCCCGCGACGTCAACCCCCTTTACCGAGTTGATACCTTGATCGGCGTGCGGCCAAACGGGGTGGCCGCTCTAAGGGGGCGTGGTGATACGCGTGATGGTCGTCGACGACGAGGTCCTGCTGCGGTCGTGCATGCAGCGCATTCTGGAGGGCGAACCGGACGTCGACGTGCCGGTCGTCTGTGACGGGGCGGCGGCTCTGGAGGCCATCGAGGTCCACCGGCCGGACGTGGTGCTGCTCGACCTGCGCATGCCGGACGTGGACGGGTTCACGGTCCTGGCCGGCCTGAGCACCCTGCCGCACCCGCCGGCCGTGGCGATCCTGACGACCTTCCTGGCCGACGAGGACATCGCGGCCGCGCTCGGTTCCGGTGCCCGAGGCTTCCTGCTGAAGGACGCGACGCCGCAGGAACTCATCCATGCGGTACGGGTGCTGGCCTCCGGCGGGACGGTGCTGTCCCCGCAGGCGGCGCGCATCGTGGTGGACGGCTACCTCAGCGGCGGGCCTGGCCACGACGGACCGAACACGCACGCGCACACACACCCGGACACCGGTGCGGACGCCCGACTGGACTCGCTCACCGAGCGGGAGCTCCAGGTGCTGGACCTGCTTGCGGAGGGCCTGACCAATGCCGACATCGGGCGCCGGCTGCTGCTGAGCGCGTCGACGGCCAAGGAGCACGTCAGCGCCATCCTGGCCAAGCTGGGCCTGGCCAACCGCGTGCAGGCGGCCGTGGTGGCGCACCGCGCCTCCTCCGCTCCGGGCCGGCACCACGCGCCGGCCCTCGTCAGCACGCGCTGAGTCGGGCTGAGGTCCACCCGGGCCGAGGCAGCGTGGGTTGCCGGGCCGGGACCCGACCACCACCGCCTCGAACACCACCGGACCGTCTCCTTCGGCCCGGCCCCGACCGTGCCCCAGGGCACCCGTTTGGAGTGACACCCTCATGACCCTCGGCAACGCGCTGTACGACCAGAAGCTGGCGAGCGTGTACGACCGCATGTACCCGATCGACCACGACACCGAGCAGGCAGTCGCCTTCGTCGCGTCGATCACCCCGCCGGGCGGCAGCGTGCTCGAACTCGGCGTCGGCACCGGCCGCATCGCCGTCCCGCTGGCCGGCCTCGGCTTCGCCGTGCACGGCATCGACGGCTCCGCGCCGATGCTCGACGAGCTGCGCGCGCGGGACCCGGAGGGCACAGTGACCACGCAGCTCGGCGACTTCACGCAGGAGAGCACCGGGCGCACCTTCGACACCGTGACCCTGGTACTGAACACGTTCTTCGTGGCGATCAGCAAAGAGCAGCAGCTCGGCTGCCTGCGGCGCGTCCGGGAGCAGTTGGCGCCCGGCGGACGGTTCGTGCTGGAGGCCTTCGACCCGGCGCCGTATCACCACATGGACAAGCCGGACCACTCGATGCGCCACCTCGACGAGCGGTCCGTGATGCTGGACACGCTGACCGTGGACCGCTCCCAGCAGCTCATGCTGTCGACCCACACGATCATCGACGGCAGCGCACCGGAGACCCGCGAGCACCTGCTGCGCTACGCCTTCCCCTTCGAGATCGACCTGCTGGCTGAACTGTCCGGACTTCGCCTGCTGGAGCGCGCGGAGGACTGGGCGGGGACCCCGTACACCTCCTCCAGCCTGCGGCACGTGTCGGTGTACGAGGCGGACCCGGACTCCCCCTGGGCGACGGCACGCTGACGCAGCGGCAGCTCGGCGCAGACGGCGAAGCCGCCCTCCGGGGTGGCTCCGGCACGGAAGGAACCACCGACGAGGGCGGTGCGCTCCTCCAGGCCGGTGAGTCCGAAGCCGCCGGCGGGCGCGGCGGCGGCGGAAGCCGGGGCGTGCGGGGCGGGCCCGTTGCGGACCTCGACGAGGAGGGCGTCGCCTGCGGCGGACGGACCCACGGTGACCTGAACGCGGGAACCAAGGGCGTACTTGCGGACGTTGGTGAGGGCCTCCTGGACGGTGCGGTAGGCGGCCTGCTCGACGGCCGGGCCGCAGCTCCGGCCCTCGGGGAGGTCCAGGTCGAGGGCGAGGGCCGTGTCCAGGCGGGCCTCCTGAACCAGAGTCCGCAGGTTCGCCAGGCTGGCGGGGTCGCCGTCCTCGGCCCGGCCCGCCGAGTGGCGCAGGACGCCGACGATGTCGCGGAGTTCGGCCAGGGCGTCGGCGCTGTGCCGGCGGATCACCTCGGCGTCCTCGCGAACCGCGTCGTCCGGGGCGGTGGTCCACAGGGCGCCGGACTGGGCGGCGATGATGCCGAGGTGGTACGAGACGGTGTCGTGCATCTCGCGGGCCATGCGCGTGCGCTCCTGCGCGACGGCCCGCTCGGCCTCCAGGCGGCGCCCATGCGCCTGGGACGCGGACAGCTCGGCGATGTGGGCCCGCAGCTCGGACCTGGTACGGGCCAGCAGACCCAGGCCGGCCGGGCCGAGGCTGAACATGAGGGCCACCTGGACGACGATCAGGTGGTCACTCCACGTCATGGCCGAGTCGTCGACGGTGACGCCGGCCCACATGGTCGCCGCGAAGAGGGCCGATCCAGCGCCCAGGACCACGCGGCGGCGGGCGGTGCACGCGGCCACCGTGAACATGGCGACCATGGGGGCGAGCCACAGGAAGCCGGTGGCCATCGACGGCAGGGTGGCCAGGAGCACCGTCACGGGGAACCTGCGCCGCAGCATCAGGGCGACCAGTGCGGGCGGACAGACAAGCGCGGCCGTGGTGTCGAGCTGGCCGTGCAGGGTGATCAGTTCCAGGGCTGCCACGACGGTGACCGCGGCGTCGACGGCGAGGGCCTTGGGGTGGAAGCCTCGGAGGGACGGGCCGGCCGGAGCGGGCGGTGGGGCCGGGACGGATCCGGGCATGGCCGTGCTCATGTGGTGTTTCCTCATGTCTCACAGGTGTGGGGCTTCCGCGTTGCCTCCGGCAGTATCGCCGAGCCCTCGGACACCGGTTCTGGCGCGGGGGACGCCCGCGTAGGCGCCGGCTCGGCCCTCGCGGCGGTCCGGCAGATCGGCCGCCGCTCGGCGAGGTGGGGACGTCGTGGCCCTGTCCACCCGAGCAGGGCCACAGCCTCTTCGACCGCAGCGGTTCCAAGCCCTGCTGTCGCGATGGGCCCTCTCCGGTCAGGCGTGCTCGTCCGACGGCTGCCGGGCGGGCTGGACCGACCAGCTTGCCGGCTCGTCGTCGCCCGAGTCCTCGTCGCGCTCCGCGTCGGCGGCTGTCGCATGGACCTTGCCCGCCGCGTGGTGGACCGGCGCGTAGACGGCGTACAGCTGCAGGGGCTCGTCACCGATGTTGGTGACGTTGTGCCACGTGCCGGCGGGTACGAAGATCGCCCAGCCGTCCTCGACCTCCCGGTCGAAGTCGAGTCGGTCCTTCGTGGGGCCCATCTGGACGCGGCCCCGGCCCGCATCGAGTCGCAGGAACTGGTCGGTCTCCGGGTGCGCCTCCAAGCCGATGTCCTCACCCACCGGGATCGACATGAGGGTCAGCTGAAGGTACTTACCGGACCAGGCGACCGCGCGGTAGTCCGTGTTCTCAAGCGTCGCCTTCTCCAGGTCGAAACTCTGTGGTTCCGGCCCGATGTCCTTGATGGTCATATGTCTCTCCCAGTCGACGAAGGGCGCGGTGCGCGGCACACGGTCGCAGTGTTGCGCCAGCCCACGTCAACATTCCCAGAGACGCGGGCTCTTCCGGCACAAGCACGCGCGCCGCTCCCCCACAAGCGGCGGCGAACCGTGCCGCACCGCGCCGTGCGTCGGTCGGGCAGGCGAGCTGCAGGGTGCCCACAGCCTGGCCCCGGTGGAACGAACGGCGCGGGAACATCGTCGGATGCCCAGGAGTACGCCACCAGTACGATGAACCGCCCCGCGGTCGCGGCGGGCTGATGACGGGAGGTCGACGGCATGGCGGACCAGGTCAAGGGCGGTGCCGGACAGGATTCCCGCCGGCGGGGGCAGGGCGAGCTGGAAGGCCAGGTACTGGCCGCGCTCAACGAGGCTCCGGGGCCGGTGAACGCCGCCTGGGTGCAGGAGCGGCTCGGCGGCGGCCTCGCGTACACGACCGTGGTGACGATCCTGACCCGCTTGCAGGCCAAGGGCGCGGTCACCCGGCAGCGGGCCGGACGGTCGTTCGAGTGGACGCCGGTGGCGGACGAGGCGGGTCTGGCCGCACTGCGGATGCGCAGAGTGCTGGACGCGGAACCGGACCGCGAGGCCGTGCTGGCGAGCTTCGTGACCGCACTGCCTCCGGGAGATGAGCAGCTGCTGCGGGAGCTGCTGGCGCAGGCCGCCGAGGAAGGGGAAGACTGACACCCATGGGGGTCTTCGTCTTCCTGCCGCTGGTCCTTCCCTTGACGGCGTGGCCGATCGCGCGCCTCGCCGAGCACCACCTGCACCCGCGGGCGGCGACATGGCTGCTGACCGCCGTGGCGGGTGTGCTGGCGGTGTGCAGCACGCTGTGCCTCGCCCTGCTGATGGTGGTCGGCACCGCGCAGCTGCCGGGCAATCCGCTGCCGGACGGCTGGTCCGATCCGGAGGTGCGTGAGGCGGTCCCCTACGACGAGGTCGCGGGCAGGGCCGCGATTCCGGCCCTGCTGGTCGTGGTCGCTTCCTGTGCACGGACGGCGTGGCGGCACCACCGGATCCGGCTGCGCGCCGGCCAAGCCCTGGCCGGGCTGCCGACCACCTCGGTGGCGGTCCTTGCCGACGAGGATCCGTACGCGTACGCGCTGCCGGGCCGCCGGGGCCGGGTCGTGGTGACGACGGGGATGCTGGCGCTGCTCAGCTCGCGGGAGCGGCGGGCCCTTTTCGCGCATGAGCGCGCGCATCTGGCGGGGCGGCATCACCGGTTCCTGCTGGCGGTCCAGCTGGCCGCGCGGGCCAATCCGTTCCTGCGTCCGCTGCGGACGGCGGTGGCGTTCACCGCCGAGCGGTGGGCGGACGAGGAAGCCGCCTCTTCGGTGGGCAGCCGGCGCACCGTGGCGCGGGCGGTCGGCAAGGCGGCTCTGGTCTCGCGCGGCGCCCCGGCTGCGACGCTGGCCGGTTTCGCCGATGCGGGGCCGGTGCCGCGCCGGGTGGCCGCGCTGCTGGGGCCTGCGCCGAGCACCTCGTGGTGGCCGCGCGCCCTCACGCCGGTGGGCATGGCGGCCTGGGGGGCCGCTGCCGGGACGGCCGTATCGGCGCTGTCCTCGGCGAACTCGGCCGTCACCCTGTTCTTCATCCTGGAAGCCGCCACCCCTCTGTAGACCGGGTAGGGCGGCCCCGCCGTCCGCGTCGAAGCGCACGGGGCCGCCGCCTTGGCCGCCGAGAGGTCGCTACGCCTCGTCGTCCCCGCCGTCTTCGTCGTCCCCCTCGAAGAAGTCGCCCACCTCGTCGACGACCTCGGCGGCGGCCATCCCGCCGACCACGCCGACGGCCAGACCTGCCGCGCCTGCGGCGACGACCGTGCCCGTGCCGGGGCCGGGGCGGTGGCCGTGATGGTGGTCGTCGTGCCCGTGATGGCCGTGGTCCTTGTCCGCGTACGGGTCACTGTGCCCGTACGCGCCATGCGCTCCCTGCGGGGCGTGGGAGGCGCGGTGCTCGACGAGCCGGCGGATCCAGGCGTCGACCTCGGCGTTCCAGTTCCGGCTGTGCACGTCGGCGTGGGGCACGGTGTGGCGGGAGAGGGCATCGTGGCCCTCGGAGAAGAAGCCGCCGCGCTTGTCGGCTTCGAGGACGACCTCCAGTCCCGCCGGGCCGGCGAGGAAGGTCACCTCGATCTCGTTGACCAGGTGCGCGTGAGCGGGCGGGGGGCTGAGCTCGATCTCCTGGTAGAAGGGCAGCTGCTGGCCGGTGCCGCGGATCTGCCCGTACTCGAGGTCGGCGGACTTGAAGCCGAAGCCGAGCCGGCCGAGGGCGTCGAGGATCGCCTCCTGCGCCGGGAGGGGGCGGACGGTGAGCGGGTCGAGGTCGCCCTTGTCCTTGGCGCCGGCCACGCCGAGCTCCGTGCGCACGCCCAGGACGATGCCGAGCGGCTGGCCGTACAGCTCGGTGATGGGGGTCTCCCACGGCAGCGGGAACGCGAAGGGGAGGCTGCGGTGCTCGCCCTCGGCGAGGCGGAAGTTCCCGCCTACGGCGATCCGGTGGAAGACGACCGCGCCCTCGGACTCGCGGTGGCCGTGCTCGGCCTCGACGCGGGCGATCAGCTCCAGCGTGATGTGGTCGATCGTGAAGTCGGCGTTGCCGCCCTTGAGGTCGACCTGCCCGGACAGGGTTCCGCCGGGGACGGCGGAGACCGGGTCCAGGACCGTGTCCACGGACGGGCCGCCCACGCCGAGCGAGCCGAGCAGTCGCTTGAACACCATCGTGGCGTTCACTCCTTCATGTGATGCGTACGGTGCGTCGAAGCAGCGGGCCGGTGCCCCGCCGTCACCGCGGCGGGGCACCGGCCCGGGCAGGGATTACTTCGCGGAGGTGTCCAGCGCGGCCAGGGCCTGCGCCCAGCGCGCGTACTTCAGCTCGGCCAGGTCGGCGACGGTCTTGATGCCGAACGCCTCCTGGAGCAGGTCACCCTGCCGGTCGGAGACACCCTTGAGAGCGGAGACGGGCGCGGCGAGTATCTCCGCCAGACCCTTGTCCGCCCACGCCTTGTCCAGCACCTTGTCCAGGTCGATCGAAGCCATGACTACCCCTCCCAGTGGATCGCGGAAGAACACGGGACGTGCGGGCAGCAGGCCCGCGGACGGGAATGATCCCGCCGACCCTCGCGTTCTCTACACAACTGTAGAAGCATAGAGTCGGAGCGGTCGCCACAGGAGCGGATCGGACGATCTGCCGGAGAAAGTCCGAAAGCGGCGCCGTCGTGAGCCACACCACTCTGCGAGCGGGGGGCTTTGCGATCCCTTTACTATGAGTTCGGGGACCCTACTCCCCACCAGACGACCCCCGTGGATCCCGCCCGGTCCACCGAGCAAAGAAGGAGCAGCAGACCCGCAATGGGTGAACCTCCCAGTCCCAGCCGTGCCACGCCCTGCCCGAGAACCACTGAGCCGGGAGCGGGGGTGGCACGGTGACCGAAGTCCTGCTGCTGCTCCTCGCGCTCGCTCTGACGCTGGCGTGTGCGGTGTTCGTCGCCGCCGAGTTCTCGCTGACCACCGTCGAGCGCAGTGAACTCGAACGGGCCGCCGCGGCCGGTGAGCGAGGCGCCGAGAGCGCCCTCAAGGCCGCCAAGCGGCTCACCTTCCAGCTTTCCGGCGCCCAGCTGGGCATCACGGTGACCTCGCTGGTCATCGGCATGCTGGCCGAGCCGTCCGTCTCCGCGCTGCTGCGCGGCCCGCTGGAAGCCGTCGGCCTGCCCTCCGGGGCGGTGTCCACCACGGCGACGCTCCTGGGCGTCGCGCTCTCGACCGTGGTGCTGATGGTGGTCGGCGAACTGGTGCCGAAGAACTGGGCGATCTCCCGCCCGCTGGCCGTCGCGAAGGTCGTCGCCGGTCCGCAGCGCGCTTTCACGGCTGCTTTCGGCCCCCTGATCCGGCACCTGAACAACACCGCGAACCGTCTCGTACGCCGCTTCGGACTGGAGCCCGCGGAGGAGCTGGCCTCCGCCCGTACCCCGGAGGAACTGGTCGCTCTCGCCCGGCACTCGGCCCGTGAGGGAGCCATCGAGGCGGACTCGGCGGAACTGTTCGTGAAGTCCCTGCAGCTGGCCGAGCTCACCGCGGAGAACGTGATGACCCCGCGCGTGGACGTCCGGGCGCTGGAGGCCCAGGCCACCGCCGCCGACGCGGCGAACCTGACCCTGGCCACCGGAGTCTCCCGCTTCCCCGTCTACCGCGACACCCTCGACGAGGTGATCGGCACCCTCCACATCCGCGACGTCCTCGCCCTGGAGGAGGAACAGCGGATCAAGACCCCGGTCACGGACCTGATGACCTCCGCCCTGCTGGTGCCGCACTCGCTCCCCGTGGACACCCTGCTGGGGCGGCTGCGCAAGGCCCGCACGATGGCGGTGGTGATCGACGAGTACGGCGGCACCGCCGGTGTCGCGACCGTCGAGGACATCGTGGAGGAGGTCGTCGGCGAGGTCCGCGACGAGCACGACCCGATCGAGGTGCCCGACCTCATCGAGGCACCCGAGCAGGACGGCCGCAAGGGCTGGGAGGCCGATGGCAGCGTACGCCTCGACGAACTGCAGGAGATCGGCTTCGACGTGCCCGAGGGCCCGTACGAGACCCTCGCCGGCCTGCTCGCCACCGAGCTGGAACGCATCCCCGCCGAAGGCGACACCGTCACCGTCGCCGGATGGGAACTCACCGTGCTCGACATAGAGCACCACCGCGCGGACCGGGTCACGATCACCGCACCCGCGCCCGCCGCCGACGATGAGACCGCCTCCGGGGAGGATGTCCGATGACCGCGATCCAGCTGCTGATCGGCGCCTTCACGCTGATCACCAACGCCTTCTTCGTCGGCGCCGAGTTCGCCCTGATCTCCGTACGCCGCAGCCAGATCGAACCCGCCGCGCTCAAGGGCCACCTGCGGGCCAGGACCACTCTCTGGGGGCTGGAACACCTCTCGGCGATGATGGCCACCGCCCAGCTCGGCATCACCGTCTCCTCGCTGGTCCTGGGCGCGGTCGCCGAGCCGGCCATCGCGCACCTGCTGGAGCCGCCGTTCCACGCCATCGGCGTGCCGGAGGGCCTGATCCACCCGATCGCCTTCGTCATCGCGCTCACCCTCGCGACCTACCTGCACATGCTGATCGGCGAGATGGTCCCCAAGAACATCGCGCTCGCCGCGCCGGCGCCCACCGCGCTGCTCCTCGGGCCGCCGCTGGTCGCGCTGACCCGGGCGCTGCGCCCGTTCGTGTTCGGCATCAACGCCTTCGCCAACGCGCTGCTGCGGCTGCTGAAGGTGGAGCCCAAGGACGAGGTCGGCTCCGTCTTCACCGACGACGAACTCGCCCGCCTGGTCAAGGACTCCTCCGCGGCCGGTCTCCTCGGCCCCGAGGACGGCGAGCGCCTCCAGGACGCCCTGGAGCTCGGCACCCGCCCGGTCGGCGAGGTGATGGTGCCCCTGGAGCGCGTGGCGACCGTCGGCCACGACATCACCCCGCGACAGTTGGAACGCACGGCCTCCGACCACGGCTTCTCCCGCCTTCCGGTCACCGGACCGGGCGAGGAGATCTGGGGCTACCTGCACATCAAGGACGCCCTCGGCGCACCCGAGCGCGACCAGCCCTTCCCGCGTACGTCGCTGCACCCGATCACCAAGGTCGCACTCGACACACCGCTGGACGACACCATGACCGCGATGCGCGCGGCGGGCACCCACCTCGCGGCCGTCACCGGCAGCAAGGGCACCGTCCTCGGCTTCGTCACCATGGAAGACCTCCTCGAAGAACTCGTCGGCGCCGCACACGACCCCAGCGCCTGACGGCGCTGACGGACTCCCGCGCCGCGGGGGTCCGTCAGCGACTGGGATCCCACGGCGCCCGCCGGACCGCAGCGGCCGGGAACCACGGGGTCTCGGCGGGAGGTGCCGATGCCCGGTCCGTGAGGGCGGGACCGTTGCCCGCATGCTGTTCACGGGCAACGGTCACGGATCTTGCCGACTGCTTTCAGGGTGCGCAGTGCTGCGGCCTTGAGCCGGGGCCGCTCACGAACGAACCCGCGGACGGCTCGCGGTGGCTCGTGGCTGAGCCAGTGCAGAGCCGCCCCGGGTCCGGCCCGGAGTACGGCGCCCTCGTGCACGATCAGCTCCCGCGTTTTGAGGGAGTCCTTGTAGACGGCGTCGCCCCTGCCGAGGTCGAGCAGGTCGATGCCCGCGGCGGCAGCTGCCTCGATCATGCGGAGGTAGAGGACGCGTCCGGGGGAGAACGTGGCCAGGGCCCGGTCGTAAGCGGGGAACCAGCACGACAGCACGGTGCGCGAGCGCAGACCGAAGTGTGCGGCGACCGGCCGCTCGCCCGCATAGAGCACCGACAGCAGGCCCGAGCAGGCGAGGGCGTCCGTCTCGGCGAGCATGCGCACCAGGTTGTTGATCCAGTCCTGTGCGAACCGGTCGCGCCGGCCGGTTCGGCGGTACTGGGCGGACTTCCACGTCATCAGCGTTCGCAGGGCCGCCGGGTTCCGTTCGTCGAACACGAACCTCAGCGGCCCGACCTGCCGTGCCAGGCGGCGTTCCTGTGCCCGGGTCGACTTCAAGAAGGTGCGGGAGCCGGCCCGGAGCAGGCTTTCGTAGCCGGCGTACCCGCCGGTGAGATCGATGACGGGCGAGGCGAACCGCCCCGTCGCGAACGGCAGGAACACGTCCTGGCCGCTTTCCAGGTGGTTGAACTCCCAGACGGACAGGGAGCTGGCACGCAGCAGCTCGTGCGGGTCCACGGCCAGTCCGGGGCGCAGGACGGCGCCCTGGCAGTCGGAGACACCCAGGCCGATCGCACGGCCGCGGCCCCACCGGCCGCGCTCGAAGGGGAAGAACCCGACCGGCTCGCCGTCCTGTCGCACCACCGCGACCTTGGCACCCGGCCGGACACGGCCGACCGCCTGGCAGAACTCCGGGCTCATGAAGGGGTTGGCCTCCGGTGCCGTCATCGCCCGCAGTTCGCCCCACAGCTCCAGGTCCGCCGGGCTCAGGTCGGCAGGGTGAATCACGTCGATGCGTTGAACGGTCACTACGGCTCCTGGTTCGTCGGATGGCTCACCCGACCGTGGCCGATCTGCCACCACACGAGCAGTGGGCTGCGGCCAGGCCGAGGCGACGGGCGCACCCCATGGCCCCGAGCGTCTCAGCGAGCCGGGGGTCCCTGCGGACCTCCGGCTCGGCAGCGACGTCGGGGACGGTGTGCGTGGTCGCTCTGTGGTTTAACGACTGTCGGAGTGTCAGGCAGCACCGGGAAGCCGCTGAGGCGGGCCTCGACGCACCACCGCATCGACCAGGAGGGCTTCGTCAGGGAATGCACCCTCTCTGACGTGCTCGGGAGCCGGCGAACGGCCCGGTGGTCCGGAGAACGGTGGCCCGGAGAACGAAGGGGAAGCACACCTGCGCGTCCCGGCCCCCTCGTCCGGTCAGGCTGTGGCGTAGTCGGCGAGCGAGGGTTCCAGCAGGGCGAAGGCGCTGTCCGCCTCCGTGGCGACGGTGGCGCGGATACGGGCGTTGTCCTGGCCGGCGAGGGTGAGTTCCTGGATGCGCTGGAACAGGGTGCGGTGCACGGCACCGAGCAGGGCGGCGGCGGTGCGGGGGGTGATGTCGCCGCGGGGGGTGCCGGTGGCGTCGGCCAAGGCGTCCGCCAGGGCGGTTTCCCGCAGGTCGTGCAGGTCGCGCAGGCGGGTGGTGAGGGTGGGGCTGTCGGCGATCATGCGGGCGAAGTCGGGGCCGGAGAACCCGGCGACCGGGTCGGCGTCCGCGGCCGCGTCGGCGAAGGCGCGGCGCAGGGCCGAGAGCGCCGATTCGCCGGCCCGGCGGCCGGTCACCGTATCGGCCAGCGAGGCGGTGAAGGCGTCCTGGCTGTCCAGGGCCAGGTCCTCCTTGTGGGGGAAGTAGTTGGTCACCGTCTTCTTCGCCACCCGCGCGGCAGCGGCGATCTCGGCGATGGTGGTCCGTTCGAACCCCTGGGTGAGGAACAAGCCGGTGGCGACGTCGGAGATGAGCTGCCGGGTCTCCTGCTTCTTCGATTCCCGCAGGCCGGGAAGGGGTGCGGGCGAAGTGGCGTCAGCGGTCATGGAGCAATCTTACATCCGTAGCATTTTTATATTGACACCCTTACCACCCTCGGGCTAATTTTACGTCCGTCGCAAGTTTACCCCCGGCCTGCAGGCGTCGGCCCGTGCCCCCGCCGTCCGAAGATCCATGAGGAGAAGCGCCTTGCAGATCACCGCGTCCACCGTCTCGCTCACCGTCGACGACGTCGCCGCCTCCCAGCGGTTCTTCACCACCCACCTCGGCTACACCGAGCAGGCCGCCGCCGAGGGATTCGCCTCGCTGTCGCGCGACGACGCGGCGGTGGACATCGTCCTGCTCGCGCGGGGCACCGAGGTGCTGCCGGCCGACCAGCGCGACCGGCGCGCCTCCGGCCTGATCCTCGCCTTCACCGCCACCGGCATCGAGGGTGAGGAGGGGCGGCTGCGCGCCGAGGGCGTCGAGATCACCATGCCGCTGCGCGAGGAGCCCTGGGGCGAGCGCCTCTTCCAGGTCACCGACCCCAACGGCGTGATCGTCCAGTTCGTCGAGTGGGTCACTCCGTCCGCCCCCGAGAACGCCTGAGGCCGAATGAATACCTGTGCTCGCGGCCTGAGAATTTAGCCGCCCCGGCGGCCAGGCTTTTTGTCGGCACCACGTAGGGGAAACATTCGACGCACACATTTTATGGATGCATGCTACTGTCGAAGTCAGTTGCAGTTTTGGTACCCGTAAAACTTCAAGCGCCTCCGGCCGGCACACGCCGAACGGAAGCGCTTATTTCCGGTCATTTTCCGGGCAGGGCATCATCGCGGCGACACGGCGTCCGTACGGTACGGAGGCCGGCGTACTGCCCCAAAGGAGACATGGCATGGCTACTGGCACTGTGAAGTGGTTCAACGCGGAAAAGGGCTTCGGCTTCATCGAGCAGGACGGTGGCGGCGCCGACGTGTTCGCCCACTTCTCGAACATCGCCGCCCAGGGCTTCCGCGAGCTGCAGGAAGGCCAGAAGGTGAGCTTCGACATCGCGCAGGGCCAGAAGGGCCCGACGGCCGAGAACATCGTTTCCGCCTGACGCTGACGCACGATTCGTAGCTGGGGCCCGCATCCCTCGGGGTGCGGGCCCCAGCTGCGTGCATTGAGCACCTTCTCACCTGCGCCTGCGCGGCCGCGGCTTTTCATCCCGCCCGCCCGTGCGCCGACGGTTCTCCGTCTGAGCAAATCCGCTCGCTTTCACATTTCATTCGGCCCGTGCCTGTGATTCCCCTTGCTGTCCATCCGCTGCGGGAATTCCTCGATACGCGCCGTATCAAGGAAGGTTCTGCATGAACCCCACACGCACGAACAGTCGTTCTCCCCTCGCCCGCCGCAGCGGCGGCAGCCACACGTACGGCGCCCCCGGCGCCTCCGGCCGAGGCGGTCGCTCCGGTTCGTCCGCCCCGAACCGCTCGGGAGGCCCGAGCCGCTCAGGCGGCTACGGCCCGCGTCCTGCCGCGGTGCGGGGAGAGTTCGCCCTGCCGAAGACGATCACCCCGGCGCTGCCCGCCGTCGAGGCGTTCGCCGACCTCGACATGCCCGGCGAGCTCCTGGCCGCGCTCACCGCGCAGGGCGTGTCCGTGCCGTTCCCGATCCAGGGGGCGACACTGCCCAACTCCCTGGCGGGCCGCGACGTCCTCGGCCGCGGCCGGACCGGCTCCGGCAAGACCCTCGCCTTCGGCCTGGCCCTGCTGGCCCGCACGGCCGGTCGGCGTGCCGAGCCGCGGCAGCCGCTGGCCCTGGTCCTGGTCCCCACCCGGGAACTCGCCCAGCAGGTCACCGAGGCCCTCACCCCCTACGCCCGCGCCGTGAAGCTGCGCCTGGCCACCGTCGTCGGCGGGATGCCGATCGGCAGGCAGGCGGCCGCACTGCGCGGTGGTGCGGAAGTCGTCGTGGCCACGCCCGGCCGCCTCAAGGACCTCATCGACCGCGGTGACTGCCGGCTGGAGCAGGTCGCCACCACCGTCCTCGACGAGGCCGACCAGATGGCCGACATGGGCTTCATGCCGCAGGTCACCGCGCTCCTGAACCAGGTCCGCCCCGAGGGCCAGCGGATGCTGTTCTCCGCGACCCTGGACCGCAACGTCGACCTCCTGGTCCGCCGCTACCTCACCGACCCCGTCGTCCACTCCGTCGATCCGTCCCAGGGCGCGGTCACCACGATGGAGCACCACATCCTGCACGTGCACGGCGCCGACAAGCAGCGGCTGACGACGGAGATCGCGGCGCGCGACGGCCGAGTGATCATGTTCCTGGACACCAAGCACGCCGTGGACCGCCTCACCGAGGAGCTCCTCAACAGCGGTGTCCGGGCCGCCGCCCTCCACGGCGGAAAGTCGCAGCCGCAGCGCACCCGCACCCTCGCCCGCTTCAAGACCGGGCACGTCACCGTCCTGGTCGCCACGAACGTCGCCGCGCGCGGCATCCACGTCGACAACCTCGACCTCGTCGTCAACGTGGACCCGCCGACCGACCACAAGGACTACCTGCACCGAGGCGGCCGTACGGCGCGAGCCGGCGAGTCCGGCAGTGTCGTCACCCTGGTCACCGGCAACCAGCGTCGCGGGATGACCCGGCTCATGCAGGACGCCGGCATCGTGCCGAAGACCACTCAGGTCCGCTCCGGCGAGGAAGCACTCCGCAGGATCACCGGCGCCCAGGCGCCGTCGGGCGTCCCCGTGACGATCACCGCTCCGCCGGCCGAGGGGCGTAGGGGCGGCGGCACCCCCTCCCGCGGTCGACGCGGTTCCGCTTCGGCTGCCCAGCGCGTGGGCACGCGACGGTCCACCGTCAAGGCGGCGGCCTGAGCGCCGCGTGATCCGGAAGCTGACCCATCTCCTCAGGAGGCACGTCGTGATGTTGGTCCAGATGCAGCCCCGCTCGGCCCAGACCGCCCCCGCGCCCGGGACGGTGAGGAACTGGGACCCCATGGACCCGGCGGAACTCCAGGTCTGCGACGACATGACCGTCGAGGTGGCGCTGGCCGTCATGGCGGGCGCCCGCAGCGCCCACCTCCTCGTCTGCGACGGCGACGGCCTCGCCGCCGGCCGCGTCACCCTGGCCCGGCTCACCGCCGTCCGCGAAAGCTCCGCCTACACCGACCGGCTCCGGCTGCGCGACGTCTCCGGCGACGGCGAGCCGCTCACCCCGGCCACCGCCCTCACGGCCGGGCGGGCCCTGCGCCTGCGCCGGCTCGGCGCCCCGACCGCCACCGGCGGACAGGAAGGCCCCCCGGGCACCCCCGCGCCCGCCCTCGCCCTCGCCCTCGCCTGACCCGCCTCACCCCGGCGGAACCCTCCCCTTCCTCTTCCTGTGAGGCATCGATCGTGCGCTGTGTCATCGCCCGCTTCCCCTTCGAGCTCACCAAGAGCGGCGTCCTGGACTCCATGAAGGGCGTCAAGCCCGAGGAGGCCACCGGCGAGTGCGTGGTCATCGGCCGCCGCACCTACCCCGTCAAACAGGTCGGTCAGATCCTCACGCGCCAGGACCGCCGCGATTTCAGCGCCGGCGAGGTCGTCCGGGCCATGACCAAGCTCGGCTTCACCTGCCGCGGCCTTCCCCAGGCTGTCGAACCCGCCCGCGGGTTCGACCCCTTCCAGCGCGCCTCCGCGCTGCTCGGCGTTCCCGCGGTGGCCTGACCGCGACCCACGAGCGAACGTGCGCTGACTGCGGTCAGCCCAGAGGGCCCGACCGGCACACGCCGGCCGGGCCCTCCCGCGTATCGGGGAGCGACCGCGCCATGTGGCGCTCCGCGCCCTCGGGGTCACTCGTCGAGGTCGATTACCTGCCCATCGGACACACGAAAATCTATGTCGGCCGGAGTAGACATCGGGTGGTGGCCTGGGTATGGTTTCTCACGTAGCCCAGAGAGACAGCAGGGCCTGGCAGAGACGAACTGCCGGCAAGCAGGATCAGCAGTAGAGAGAAATCGCAGTACGCAGGACGGTGCGGCGGTGGAGTTCCGAAGCCGGGGCTTTCGCAGGATGGCGACGGAACTGACGGCTGGACCGGGTGGCCCGCAGTGATCAGGGGCCGCCTAGAGCGGGACCGCGGGCATGACGGATGCGGGCCCGTGACGGCAGTACGCAGTACCCAGCAGTACCCAGCAGTGATGTCAGTGAGCAGTACCCCATGGTAAGAAACTGATCACCGAGGGAAGAACGGAGGAACGCGGCGCCATCAGGATCGCCCGGTCGGAAGTCTCGCGACCGGGTACCGCAGGACATCGATAGTGAGGTGGTCTCCGGTCAAGCAACCGCGATCCCCGCACACCCGACAGCCACTGGGTCGGGTCGGCGGACACAGAAGGCCGGCGCAGTATCAGGGCCGGCAGGTGGTGTAGTAGTTCCTTCGGGGCCCTGGTGCCGTACGGCACCAGGGCCCCTCTACGCGTTTCACAGAGAGGTGCAAATGACAGCAGACGACTCGTACGGGCGACTCGACGACGACGACTACCCCGCCTACACCATGGGCAGGGCTGCCGAGATGATCGGCACCACCCAGGGCTTCCTCCGCGCCATCGGCGAAGCCCGCCTCATCACCCCGCTCCGCTCCGAGGGCGGCCACCGCCGCTACTCCCGCTACCAGCTGCGCATCGCCGCACGCGCCCGGGAGCTCGTCGACCAGGGCACCCCCATCGAAGCCGCCTGCCGCATCATCATCCTCGAAGACCAGCTCGAAGAAGCCCAGCGCATCAACGCCGAGTACCGCCGTGCCGCGGAATCCGGCACGCCACCGGCCTCGGACCGTCTGTGACGAAAGTCTGACGTCGCCCGGACCTCCCTGGCCATCCGCACCCCGTGGTGGTCGACTGAAGGGGTGACGACAGACAACCCCGACGACACCGAGGGCGCCCCCGTCGGGCGCCGTCTGGTGCTCGGCATGATCGGGCTCGGCGCCGGGAGCCTCGTCGCCGCGCCGTATGTGCAGCGCGCGACGGAGACCTTCCTCGGCGCGGCCTCGGACAAGGACCCGACCGGACTCACCGGACTGCTGCCCAACGGCGGCGGCTTCCGCTACTACTCCGTCGTCTCCTCCGTCCCCCGCAAGAACGAGCAGAACTTCCGGCTCACCGTGGACGGCCTGGTCGACCACCCCACGACGTACACCCTCGACGCGCTGCGGGAACTGCCGCAGACCCGTGTCGTACGGGACGTGCAGTGCGTCACCGGCTGGCGGGTCCCCCAGACGCCCTTCTCCGGCGTCAGGCTGTCCCTCCTGCTGGACGCGGCCGGGGTCCGACCGGAGGCGAAGGCGATCCGCTTCACCTGCTTCGACGGCACGTACAGCGAGAGCCTCACCCTCCCGCAGGCCCGGCGCGACGACGTGCTGGTCGCTCTGCAGATGCAGGACAAGCCGGTCAGCCACTCCCACGGCGGCCCGGTCCGGCTCTATGTGGCGCCGATGTACTTCTACAAGTCGGCGAAATGGCTTTCCGGGATCACTCTCACGTCCGAGGTGCGGCCCGGCTACTGGGAGGAGCGGGGCTATGACGTCGACGCCTGGGTCGGCGGATCCAATGGGCGCAGTGACACACCCACGGTCTGAACCGGCCGGGCGGGTGGGCAGGTTCACCCGCGCCGAGCGCTGGATCCACCGCACGACGGCCGGCCTGATGCTGCTCTGTGTGGCGACCGCGGCCGCTCTCTACATACCGCAGGTCGCCGAACTCGTCGGCCGCCGCGCTCTCGTCGTCACCGTCCACGAATGGGCCGGGATCCTGCTGCCCGCACCCTTCCTGCTCGGTCTGGCCTCTCCCGCCTTCCGGACCGATCTGCGCAGGCTGAACCGCTTCGGGCCGCACGACCGGAAGTGGCTGCGCGCGGTACGGCGGCGCGACCGCCGCTCCGGGTCCCGGCCCGCGGGCAAGTTCAACGCCGGGCAGAAGATCTACGCGTCGTGGGTGGCGGGCGCCGTCCTCGTGATGCTGGCGACCGGTCTGCTGATGTGGTTCACGCACCTGACGCCGCTGGTGTGGCGCACGAGCGCCACCTTCGTGCACGACTGGCTGGCCCTGGCCATCGGCATCGTGGTGGCCGGGCACATCCGCATGGCGCTCGCCGACCCGGAGGCACGCAGGGGCATGCGTACCGGGTCGGTCGAGCGCGTCTGGGCGAAACGGGAGCACCCGCTGTGGCTGCGGAACGATCCGCAGGACGCTCCGGATGACACGCGGGATGACACGTCGGCGGACAAGGGCGCCTGACGGACCAGGCCGGGTGCAGCCCCGGCTCCTCCGGCCCTACCGGCCCTCCCGGCTCCGGCCGGCACGCGCTGCCCGCCGGGCACCGCACGGTACGGGTCCCGCCGCCGAGCTCCGGCAGTCCTGACCCGGCCGGTCCGGATGCGTTGCGCCGGATGCGTTCCGCCGGGTGGGGTGGCGGCGCCGGCCGCCGTGTCGGCGCGGGCGCGGGCGGCGGCGCCACGAGGATGTGGCCGACGTTTCCCGGGAGCTCCCGCGAGTACCGTGGGAGGGGCATCCGGGGCCGCACCGGCGGATGGGGATGACAGGCGTGTCGACATCGAGTCACGAAACATTCGGCGCACCCTGCTGGGTCAGCCTCATGGCGCGCGACATCGGCGCGGCGCAGGCCTTCTACAGCGCGGTCCTCGGCTGGCGGTTCGGGAACGACCGCCTCGGCGGGGGGTTCGCCGTCGGCTTCAGCGACGGGATCCCGGTGGCCGGCCTCGGTTCCATGCCCACCGGCGTCACGATCCCGGTCGCCTGGACCCCGTACTTCGCCGTGGACGACGCCGACGTCACGGCCGCACGCATCCTGGAGCGCAGCGGGACCGTCGCCGTCGGCCCCCTCGCCTTCGGTACGGGACGGGCGGCGCTCGCCGCCGACCTCGACGGCGCGGTCTTCGGGATCTGGCAGGGCGACGCCATCCCCGACTGGGGCATGGGCGGCGATGCGGCGCCGGCCTGGCTGGAACTGCGCACCAGGAACGCCTTCGACGCCGCCATCTTCTACGGCGAGGTCCTGGACTGGGCCTGCTCCCAGGCGGGGTGCTGCGAGGTCGCCTACGTGGAGGAGGACAACCGCATCCTGCTGCGCCACGCGGGCCGTACGGTGGCCCGCCTGCACGGCGGGACGCTCGCGCAGGCCCCCGACCCGAACCTGCGGCCGCACTGGCACGTCCACTTCCGGGTGCCCGACCTCGAAACCGCGGTGAAGGCCGCGATCGGTCTGGGCGGCAGCACCGTCTCCGCGGCGGACTCCGGTCCGCGCCCGCACGAGATCACTCTGCGCGATCCCGAGGGGGCGCTGTTCGGCATCGTCGGACCGGCCGATTCCGTTCCCTTCTGATCCTCAGCCCCCCTCGTCTCCGATCCCCTGCCGCTCCCCGCAGGACGCGATGCTCGCCTGCGGCGCCCCGCGCCTGAGACGAGCGAGGCGGTTGAGGCGGTTGAGCCGGCTGAGGCGACGTCACCTGTAGGGCCCAGCTGAACAGGCGCGTCCGGTGACGGCCTGGGTCCAATGGCAGGGAGCGGCTGTCCGCCGCGCCCTGCCGTGCCCCGTCGTCCCCGGGAGTGCCATGAGCGAGCCGTCCGCGTCACCCGGCGATCCGCCCGGCACGGCGCCGACCGCCCGGCCGACCGCCGCGCAGGGCGGCGGATCCCGTGGCGGGCGCATCGCGAAGAGCGCCGTGTCGGCGGTACTGATCACGCTGACGTGCATCTTCGTACCGATCTCCCTGCTCACCGTCTGGGTGCACGACATCGTGCTGGACACCGACCGGTACGTCTCGACAGTCAAGCCGCTCGCCTCGAACCCGGCGATCGAGCAAGCCGCCGTGGGCCGCATCACGAAGGCGGCCGACGCACGCGTGGACGGCTCCCAGATCACGGCCGACCTGGCGAAGTGGCTGGAGTCGCAGGGGCTGCCGCCGCGCGTGGGCGCGGCGGTCAAGGCGCTGGGCCCGCAGCTGGACTCGGCCGTCGACCAGGTCGTCTCCAAGGTGGCGACCCGGTTCGTCGAGAGCGACCGGTTCGAGAAGGTGTGGACCGGGGCCAACCGCGCCGCCCACAACGCGGTGGTGCACGCGCTCACCGGCCAGGGGCGCGGTGCGGTCGGCGTCGACGGAGGCACCGTCACCCTCGACGTCGGCGAGGCGGTGGACAAGGTCAAGGAAGAGCTCGTGGCCGCCGGGGTCTCCCCGGCGGAGAAGATCCCTGAGGTCGACAAGAAGATGGTGCTCTTCCAGAACGACAAGCTGGGGCAGATCAGGGGCGCGGTGCGGCTGCTCGACGTTCTCGGCAACTGGCTGCCCGTGCTCACGGTCGTCCTCGGCGCGGCCGGCGTACTGCTGGCCCGGCGCCGGCGGAGGGCCCTGGTGACCACCGCCCTGTGCGCGGCGTTCGCCTGCCTGCTGGTCGCCATCGCCCTGGTCGTCGGCCGCCGCTACTACCTCGACCACCTTCCCCCGGAGGTCCAGTCCCCGGCCGCGGCGGCGGCCGTCTTCGACACCCTGGTGCGGTTCCTGCGGGTCAGTCTGCGGACCGCGATCGTCCTCGGGGTCGTCGTGGCGCTCGGCGCCTACCTGTCCGGCGCCGGCCGGCTGCCGCGCGGGGTGCGCGGCCGGGCCGACCGTACGGCCGACTCCGCCGCCCGCTGGGGCGCCGGACACGGGGTGCACACGGGCTCCGCGGGCCGGTGGGTGGAAGCCCACCGGCACGCGCTCACCGTGGGCGTGCTGCTCGTCATCGCGCTCGTGTTCGCGTTGTGGAACCACCCGACCGTGCTGACGGTGCTGCTGCTGGTGCTGATCCTGCTCGCGGTGCTCGCCGTCCTGGCCCTGCTCGCGGCCGGCGGCCGCGTCGCCGACGCCGCGAGCGGCGCCGTCGGCCCTGCTGACCGCCCGGCCCCGCCCCCGGACCGCGAGTGAACCCGTCGGCGCTCGTGGGGCTCGCGGGGCTCGGGCCAGGATCCTGGCCCTGGCGCGCATGCCGCATCTTTTGCACCCGTCCGTGGGGCAGGGCAACCATGGACGCGTGAGCATTCCCCTCCCGACCTGAGGAGGGGGCAATACACCGACGGGGAAAAGCCGATGGTGCTTGACCTGATCGTCATCGGGCTGATCATCACGCTCTATCCGCTGCCCATCATGGCCTTCGTGCTGGTGGTGTCCGCGCCCGGCGGCCTGTGGAAGGGGCTCGCCTTCATCCTGGCCTGGCTCGGCTGCCTCGTCGCCGTGATCGCCGTCGTCCTGCTCCTCACCGGCGGCCAGCCCCCGCCGCCGCGCTCCCCGCCGTCCACCGCCGGGCTCGCGGTCCGGCTGGTCATCGGCATCGGGCTGGTCGCCTACGCCGAACACCGGCGACGGCGGCGGACCGGGGCCGCCGGCACACCGGGCCCCGAAGGGCCCCGGCCCGGCCCCGCCGCCGACGACGACGCGCACCCCATCGCCTCCCGTATGGACCAGGCGTCCGCGTGGTCCGCCGCCGGGCTCGCGGTGCTGCTCCAGCCGTGGGGCATGGTCGGTGCGGCCGCCACCACGGTCATGGAGGCGAACCTCTCCGACAGCGCCACGTACCTGGCCCTGTTCGGCTTCTGCGTCCTGGCCTCCTCCACCCTGCTGGCGATGGAGCTGTACATGGTGTTCGCCCCCGAGCGGGCGGCGCGGGCGCTGGCGGACATGCGGGCATGGCTCTCGAACCACAAGGACCCGGCGATCGTCTTCGCCTGTCTCTCCCTCGGCCTGTGGCTGGGCGGCACGAGCCTCTACGACCTCACGCGCTGACGGCAGCACGGCATCACGGCATCACGGCATCAACGCGGCGCGCGTAGGGCAGCGTCTCCGGTCGCCGTATGAGGTCAGGGCCGTTCTCCTGAAGGCATGGAACGCAACGCAGCCCGTCGCCGCCGGCGCGCCCTGCTGATCCACGGCGTGCGCGCCACGGCCGCTGCGGGCCTGCTCACGACCCTCTACTACGTGGCGCCCCTGGACGGCGGCTTCGGCGTCCTGACGGTCCTGACGCTCGTGCTGGGACTGGTGGCTTTCGGTCTGCTGACGGCCTGGCAGGTCTCCGCCATCGCCCGTTCGGAGTATCCGCGGCTGTCCGCTCTCGAAGCGATGGCCACCGCCGTACCGCTGTTCCTCGTCGTCTTCTCGGCGACGTACCACATGCTCTCCGATAGCGTGCCGGGCAGTTTCTCCGAGCCGCTGAACCGCACGGACGCCCTCTACTTCACGGTCACGGTGTTCGCGACCGTGGGCTTCGGCGACATCGTCCCGGTCACCGGGACCGGGCGCGTGCTGGCCATCGTGCAGATGGTCGCCGACCTGGTCGTGGTCGGCGTCATCGCCAAGGCCCTCTTCGGCGCTGTGAGGATCGGCATGCGCAGGCGGAGCGGAGGGCGGCTCCCGTTCGAGGACCAGGACCACGAGCCCTGACGCGGCAGAAGACCCCGCCCGGGGGGCCGGGCGGGGTCTTCTGCGCGGAGCGGCGGCAGGGGACGGGAGCGGTCACCCGCACTTGAGGCCGGAGGAGGCGGTGGACGCGGCGTCGCCCAGCTGCTGGATCTGGGGCTGGAGCTGGGTGAGCGCGTCCTTGCCGGTCGTGTCGCCCGGCAGGTCCTCGTAGCCCTTCTTCAGGTTCTCGGCGGCCGACTGCACCGCGGACCGCTCCGCGTCCTTCATCTTGCTCGCGTTCTCCTTGACGCTCTCCCAGTCCTGCTGGACGGCGTCGTGGGCTTCCTCGATCTGGTCCTTGGTCGCGACGGCGGGGTTCAGGGCCTTCAGCTTGGCGGTGTCGGCCTTCAGGGCGTTCAGGTCGGTGCACAGGTCGGCCGCGGCCTCGGAGGCCTCCTCGGCGGGCGAGGGACTGTCGTCGGAGCACGCGCTGAGACCGAACACCGCGCTCAGGCAGAGCACACCGATCACCGGGAAACGCTTCATGGAGGGGGCCTTCCTCGATCAGGGCAAACCAGGTGTACGGGACCATCCGGTACTACGACAAAATATGCACAAGCGGACACACTCCGCATTCCCGCCGATTCGCCCCGCCACCGCCCACCACCGGTCCCGCCAACCGCCGCGCCACCGGCCGCGCCGGCCGCAGACCCCTCAGGCGGCGGGCTGGATGTTCTGGTTCAGGTGGAAGAGGTTGTCCGGGTCGTAGGTCCGCTTGACCTCGGCCAGACGGTCGTAGTTCCCCTTGTAGTTGGCCCTGATCCGGCTCTGGTCGTCCTCGGCCATGAAGTTGATGTAGCCGCCCTCCTCCGAGTGGGGTGCGGTGGCCTCGTAGTAGTCGCGGACCCAGGCGGTGTTCGCCTCGTTGTCCGCGGGGTCCGGCCACATTCCCGCGATGACGGTGGCGAACGAGGCGTCGCGGTAGGCGAAGGCCGTCTCCTGCGGCCCCACGCGGTGGCAGGCGCCGTTGATCGGGTAGATGTGGACCGTCGAGTTGACGGCGGGCAGCCTCGGGCCGTGCACCAGGTGCGCCTCGATCGCGGAGTCGCTCAGCTCGGTCACGAAGTTGGCCTTCCAGTAGTGCTGGAGGCCGGGCGGCACCAGAGCGTCGAAGGCACTGTTGAGCGCCGGATACGGCATGGGGCCGACGTGCTCCGCGACCACCGGGGCGAAGTCGTGGAAGGCCCGGAAGGCCTTCTCGCCCTCGTCGAGCGGCCCGGCCCAGCAGCCCACGATCAGGGCGAACGGATCGCCGTGCCGGTCCGCCGGGATGAACGGCAGCGGCGGGGCCAGCTGGAAGGCCGGGAAGCCGCCGAGCTGCTCCGGGGCGTCGGCGATGTAGTCGGCGAAGGACCTCAGCACGGTGGCCGCGTCGTCCAGCTCGAAGAGCATCGGGCCGCCGTAGATGTCCTTGACCGGGCTGAGCCGGTATGCGAAGGAGGTCACCGCACCGAAGTTCCCGCCGCCGCCGCGCAGCGCCCAGAAGAGGTCCGGGTTCTCCTCCTCGCTCGCCACGAGGATCCGGCCGTCCGCCGTCACCACATCGGCCGAGATCAGGTTGTCGCAGCTCAGACCCAGTCCGCGGCACAGGTAGCCGATGCCGCCGCCGAGGGTGAGACCGCCGATGCCGGTGGTGGATATGATCCCGCCGGTGGTGGCCAGCCCGTAGGCGTAGGTCGCCGCGTTGAGGTCGCCCCAGGTGGCGCCGCCCTCCGCACGCGCCGTGCGGCGCGCGGCGTCGACGCGTACCCCGCGCATCCCCGACAGGTCGGCGACGACCCCGTCGTCGCAGGTGCCGAAGCCGGGCACGCTGTGCCCGCCGCCGCGGACCGCGAGGTCCAGCGCGTTCTCCCGCGCGAAGTCGACCGCGGCCATGACGTCACCGGCGTTGGCGCAGCGCACGACGACGGCCGGCCTCCGGTCGATCATGGCGTTGTGGACCGCGCGCGCCTCCTCGTAGGCGGCGTCGCCGGGGGCGACGACCGCCCCGCGTACCCGTTCCCGCAGCTGGTCGATCGCGAGATTGCCCATGACCATCGCTCCTCGTCGCTCGTGCCTCGCTCCCACGCCGCGCCGAACCGCGTGCGCCGGGTGCTGCCCCTAGGGCCCCAGGTGGCTGAAGCCCACCTCGAAATGCTCGACCGTGACGACCTGCTGACCCTCCCGCCGGGCGGTCTCCTCGCGGATCCGGTGGGCGAGTTCCTCGCTGTCCCGCATGCTCTGCTCGTCCTCCCACAGGGTCAGCGACTTCGCCTCTCCGGTGGCCCGGTCGACCAGGTAGTAGACCCCCCGGAAACCGGGCGCGTCCTGCACCTGCCGGACGATCTCCTCCGAATGCGCGCCCAGGTCTCCCTCCGCGGGGACGGGTGATCCCTGGTAGGTGCTCAGCCTCGCGAACATCAACGGCAGTCCTTCCTTGACCGGGCCGCCGTCGGGGGACAGGCGGCTCCACGACCAGCGTGCTCCGGCAGGCCGCGCCGCGCATGCCGGAGCGGCGCGACAATGGTGGCGAGTACGCGTCTGCCGGTGCCTTCACGGAGAGGCGGGACGTCGAGGTGACATACATAGCTGTGACCGCCCTGAGCCATGTCGGGCTGGTCCGCGAGCACAACGAGGACAGCCTCGTCATCGGGCCGTGGACCCTGTGCGGGACCGTGACCCAGAACCCCCAGACGCTGGTCTTCCCCTTCGGCAGACCGCTCGTCGTCGCGATCGCCGACGGGCTCGGCGGGCAGCCGGCCGGGGAGGTGGCCAGCGAGCTCGTGGTGCGCCAGCTGTCCTCGCTCGGCCCCTCACTGGACTGTGCGGAGGCCGTCGCCGGCGCCCTGGACCTCTGCAACGACGCGGTGTACTCGGCCGCCGACGGCCGGCCGGACCTGACCGCCATGGGGACCACGGTCGCGGGCGCCCTCCTCCTGGCCGAGTCGCTGCTGGCCTTCAACGTGGGCGACAGCAAGGTGTTCCACGCGGCGCGCGACGGCCTGCGCCAGGTGAGCGTGGACGACAGCCCGCCCCCGGCGCCCGGGCACCGCACCACCTCCGCCGTCACGCAGGTGCTCGGCGGCAGCCGCAGGCACAGTGCCGTCACCCCGCACATCGAGACCTTCCCGCTGGCCGAGGGCGACCGGTACCTGGTGTGCAGCGACGGGCTGACCGATCCCGTGCCGGACGACGCGATCGAGGAACTGCTGCGGGTGCACGACGACGGCAGGGCGGCGTTCGAGCTGTGGAAGGCCGCGATCGACGCGGGAGGTCCCGACAACATCACGCTCGCACTGGTCCGCATCGGCGCCTGAGAGGCTGATGAGGGGCCTGATGGGGGCTGTGCGGCCTGAGGACCACCCGAAAGCCGACGGCGCGTTCATAGGATTTAATAACCGGGTATCCGATATCGCGACGCGGCGCTATCAGAACGGAAAGACCTTCCCGGCCCACCCGTTTCCCTTGTGCTACGGTGACGCCAGTTGCGGTTGTGGTCCCCAAAAAGCTTACAAGTGCTCTCACCTGATGTTCCGGTGGGTGCACTTTTCATTTCCGGTTCAGATTTCCGGTCGGGGCAATCATCTCGTCGACGCCGGGTCCGCACAGTGCGGCCCGGGCACTGCCCCAAAGGAGAACTCGCATGGCATCCGGCACCGTGAAGTGGTTCAACGCGGAAAAGGGTTTCGGCTTCATCGAGCAGGAGGGCGGCGGCGCGGACGTCTTCGCCCACTACTCGAACATCGCCACGTCCGGCTTCCGTGAGCTCCAGGAAGGCCAGAAGGTCACCTTCGACGTCACGCAGGGCCAGAAGGGCCCGCAGGCCGAGAACATCGTTCCCGCCTGACTCTGAGGCGGTCGCCGCGCCAGCCCTGACAACCGGTGCCGGCGCGTGAACGAACGGGCCCGCGGCCCGCACCCACTGCGTGCGGGCCGCGGGCCCGTCTGCCCGCCCGGCGGGAATCGGCCGCCGCCGCGCCGGAAGCACTGCCCGGGGCCGGGCCCGCTTGCTAGAGTCCCTGCCCATGTCGATCCCTGACGACCTGCTCCGCGACCTCGCCGCCATGGTCGAGTCGGAACAGACCAATCAGATGTCCTTGACGGTCGTCGTGAACGGCGCCGTCATCACCGGCCGCCTCGCCCCCGAACGCGTCTGGCGCCAGCGCGTGGCGGAGGTCCTGCGGGACTCCGACCAGCTCGGCCCGTTCGCCGAGGTGTTCAGCTCTCCCGAAGGCACGGCCAGACAGCCCGGCGGCCCGCCCTCGCACCTGCACTTCCACGTGGCGCGCATCCTCCAGGGCCCGGTGGGCATCCCCGAGACCGGCGGGATGTACCGGATCGCCCTCGACAACGTCAGCGCCTGGACCGTCGGGGACTTCAGCTACTCCGACAAGTAGCCGCCACCCCGCCCCTACACCCCTGCCCGCACACCCCTGCCCGCACACCGCGGACGGCCCCGCGCGCCCGCGCGGAGGCCGTCCCGGACCGGCCGGCCACTGACAGGGCTGCGCCAGGCGCACGCGCCCGGAATTGCCCTCCGCCGAGTCGTGACGACTTACCTGAATGCACGCACCGCCCGATCGGATCGGCGTCCGGTGCGGCATCGCCGACCGGCCGAATGACGGGATACCGCCGAGCCGCCCCGCGGGAGAGGGCTCCGGTCCACCCCCGCCCTGTCCATATCCTGGACGATTACCCTCGCTTTATGAACGCAGAAGCCGACGCCCTCACGACCGTGAAAGACGCTGACCGGAAGCACGTCTTCCACTCCTGGTCGGCGCAGGAACTCATCGATCCGCTCGCCGTGGCCGGCGCCGAAGGGTCGTATTTCTGGGACTACCAGGGCAACCGCTACCTCGACTTCTCCAGCGCCCTGGTCTACACCAACATCGGCTATCAGCACCCCAAGGTCACCGCGGCCATCCAGGAGCAGGCGGCCAGGCTGTGCACCGTCGCGCCCGGCTTCGCCGTCGACGCGCGTTCCGAGGCGGCCAGGCTGATCGCCGAGCGCACCCCGGGCGACCTCGACAAGATCTTCTTCACCAACGCCGGCGCCGAGGCCGTGGAGAACGCCGTCCGCATGGCGCGGCTGCACACCGGGCGCCCCAAGGTGCTGTCCGCGTACCGGTCGTACCACGGTGCCACCTCCACCGCGATCAACCTGACCGGCGACGCCCGCCGCTTCGGCAACGACTCCGCGACCGCCGGCGTCGTGCACTTCTGGGGGCCCTTCGCCTACCGCTCGCCCTTCTACGCGGCGACGGAGGGCGAGGAGTGCGAGCGGGCCCTGCGCCACCTGGAGGACACCATCGTCTTCGAGGGCCCGCAGTCCATCGCCGCGATCATCCTGGAGACCGTCGGCGGTGCCCCCGGCGTCCTCGTGCACCCCGACGGCTACCTGGCCGGGGTGCGCGCGCTCTGCGACCGCTACGGCATCGTCTTCGTCCTCGACGAGATCATGGTCGGCTTCGGGCGCACCGGTAAGTGGTTCGCCTCCGAGCACTGGGACGTCACCCCCGACCTGATCTGCTTCGCCAAGGGGGTGACCAGCGGCTACGTGCCGCTCGGCGGTGTGGCCGTCTCGGCGGCCATCGCCGAGACCTTCGCCCGCCGGCCCTACCCGGGCGGGCTGACGTACTCCGGGCACGTGCTGGCCTGCGCGGCCGCCGTCGCCACGATCAACGTCATGGAGGAGGAGGGCGTCGTCGAACAGTCCGCGCGCACCGGCGCCGAACTCCTCGGCCCCGGCCTGCGGGCGCTCGCCGAACGCCACCCCTCGGTCGGGGAGGTCCGCGGCCTCGGCACGTTCTGGGCGCTCGAACTCGTCCGCAGCAGGCAGACGCGCGAGCCGCTGGTCCCGTACAACGCCGCCGGGGCGGACAACGCGCCGATGGCGGAGTTCGCAGCCGCCTGCAAGAAGGGCGGGCTCTGGCCGCTCGTCGCGGGCAACCGGATCCACATCGCCCCGTCCTGCAACATCTCGCCGCAGGACGTGGAGAAGGGTCTGCGGATCCTGGACGAGGCCCTCACGGTGGCCGACGCGCACACCGCCTGACCTGCACATCTGTGGGGTCGCCCAATCCGCTGGTGCCGGTGTTCGGAGGATCCGTGCGGTGGTCATCCCGCCGTGCGCATGCTGCAATCCGTGCAGGCCACCCATGCCAGAACAGGCCGAGCACCTACGGACCGGGATGCACGTCAGTCCCGGGGCGGCCCCTCGGGGCCGAACGGCGGGGAGCGGGACGACCGCTGGACGCCGGGCGTACGGGATCCAGAAGTACGGACTCCGTGTTCCCGAGTACCCGAAGGAAGACAGCATGAGCAAGCACGTCCTGGCACAGAACCAGTACGGCAAGGCCGAGAACCGCATCGTGAAGGTCACCCGCAAGGGCAACGACGGCTCCTGGCACGAGATCCGCGACCTCAACGTCTCGGTCGCGCTCCGCGGTGAGTTCCGCGACGTCCACCTCACCGGCGACAACGCCAACTGCCTGCCGACCGACACCACCAAGAACACGGTGTACGCCTTCGGCAAGGAGCACGGCATCGAGTCCCCGGAGGCCTTCGGCATCCTGCTCGCCAAGCACTTCGTCACCTCGCAGCGGCCGATCCGCGAGGCCCAGATCCGCATCGAGGAGTTCGCCTGGGAGCGCACCCCGGTCCCCACGCGCAAGGAGCAGCACTCCTTCGTCCTCAAGGGCCAGGAGGTGCGCACCGCGCAGATCACCTACAGCGAGACGACGGGCCTGCAGGTCATCTCGGGTCTGAAGGACCTCACGGTGATGAACTCGACGAACTCCGAGTTCCACGGGTACGTCAAGGACGCGTACACGACGCTCAAGGAGGCGTACGACCGCATCCTGGCGACCAAGGTCACCGCGCGGTGGGCGCACTCGGCGCTGGCCGCCGACGACCCCGGCCACGACTGGGACCAGGCGTACAAGAAGGTCCGCAAGAACCTGCTGGAGGCCTTCGCGGAGACGTACTCGTACTCGCTCCAGCAGACCCTGAACCAGATGGCCGAGCGCGTGCTCGACCACTGCCCCAAGGTCAACGAGGTACGGCTCAACCTGCCCAACAAGCACCACTTCCTCGTCGACCTGGAGCCCTTCGGCCTGGAGAACGACAACGAGGTCTACTTCGCGGCGGACCGCATGTACGGCCTGATCGAGGGCACCGTCCACCGTGACGGCGTACAGCCCGTGATCGCGACGTCCGACTGGATCGTGGCGTAGGGCGTGTCCGGCAGCCCGCGCCGGTCGTGAGCCGGGCCCGGACCGCGTCGCGGGGTCCGGGCCCGTTCTCGTGGCTGCCCCGCTACGCCCCGGGCAGCTCCTCCTGCGGACGGCCCACGAGGAGGTTCCAGCGCCCGGCCCGCCCGGTCAGGGTGGTCACCGAGTCCGGCCGTACGTCGAGGCGCCAGAAGGCCGCCGCCGGGAGCTCCAGGGCGTGCACCACGGCCGCCCGCACGACGGCCTGCTCGACCTCGGCCCGGTGCGTGCCCGGGGCCAGGCCGGCCAGTTCCGCCCCGACGCGGGCGATCAGCGCGTCCACGGACTCGCCGCCCGGTGGCGCGTAGCCGGGGTCGGTCAGCCAGGCGTGCAGGGCCGCCGGGGCCTCGGCCGCCACCTCGTCCAGGGTGCGGCCGGCCCACTCCCCCGTGTCCAGACCGCGCAGGCCCCCGTACCCGGGGCACGGCCGCGCGTGACCGAAGCGGCCCTGGCGGGCGGCAGTGTCCAGTGGGGGGCGCACGAGGTGGACGCGCACCGACTGACTCTTCATAAGGGGAGCCTAAGCGCGGTACCGTCACGAACGAGACAAGTCCATGACGACGGGACGCGGAAGCACCGGTGAGAATCCGGCACGGTCGCGCCACTGTGAATCCTCCCGGAGGGGGAGGCAAGTCAGACCCGCCACCGTCGTCGAATGCACCACTGACCGGGACGCGTGTTCCCTCTGGAGGTTCTGCAATGGCCAACTCCGCCGTACCCACGACGAATGCCCCCGCCATCGCCCCCATCTCGCTCTCCGTGCTCGCCCCCTGGGCGGTGTTCGTCGGCATCCTGATGCTGGTCCTGCTCTACTTCGTCGGCGCCGAACAGGGCGCCACCGCCGTCTTCGAGGGCGAGACCGTCCACGAGTGGCTGCACGACGGCCGCCACCTGCTCGGGTTCCCCTGCCACTGATCCGCTTCCCCTGCTCACCGGCCTCCGTCTCGGCAAGGGAACCGAACCATGAACTCCGCATCCCCGTCCCCCCGCACCCTGCTCGTCCGGGGCATGCTCGCCGGCCTGCTGGCCGGCGTGGCCGCCTTCCTCGTCGCGTACCTCCTCGGTGAGTCCAAGGTGGACGCGGCCATCGCCATCGAAGAGGCCGCCGCCGGGGCCGGACACGACCACGGCGGGGAGGCCCCGGTCAGTCGGGCCCTCCAGGCCACGGCCGGTCTCGGTACCGGCGTCGTGCTCTACGGGGTCGCGCTCGGCGGCATCGCCGCGCTCGCCTACTGCTTCGCGCTCGGCCGCATCGGCCGCTTCGGCCCGCGGGCCACGGCGGCACTGGTCACCGCGGGGCTGTGGGTCGCCGTGACCCTGGTGCCCTTCTTCAAGTACCCCGCCAATCCACCGGCCGTCGGCGATCCCGACACGGCCGCCCGGCGGACCGCCCTCTACCTCCTGATGATCGTGCTGAGCGCGCTGCTGGCGGCGGGCGCGGTGATCCTCGGGCGCCGGCTCGCACCGAGGCTCGGCGGCTGGAACGCGTCGGTCGCCGCCGGGGGCGGCTTCGTCGTCGCCATCGGGATCTCCTACGCGGTCCTGCCCGGCGTAGGCGAGGTGCCGACGGGCTTCCCGGCCGCGCTGATCTGGGACTTCCGCCTGGCGTCCCTGGCCATCCAGACCGCACTGTGGACTACTTTCGGCCTGGCCTTCGGTTTTCTAGCCGAACGGACCCTTGTGCCCACCCGCGCACCCAAGGAGGCTGTGCAGCCGACAAGTTGACGATGAAAGGGCCGATAATCCATGGCGACGGCGATCAGGGAATGGCGGGGCTGGACGGGTGCCGCACCCTTCTGGCTGAATTCCTTCCTGCTGCTCCTGGCCCCCTGCTGCGCCGTCACGCTGTTCGGCCAGATCGGCATCATCGCCGGCCTGGCCGCACTCGGTGGCCTGGCCCGCCACCTCTGGTACGGCGACTACGGACACCCGGCCGTGCACCTGGCCGCCGTGGCCATGGGGGCGGGCACGGCGGCCGTCGTCATGTGAGCCCGCGGGTCGGGGCCGCGGAGCGCCGCCACACCGGCCCGACGGCGCCGTCGCGACCCGCCCCGGCGCCGTCGGACCCTCACCCGTTCGGGCGTACCCGCGCCGAACCCGGCGGCCGGCGCCCCGGACCGGGGCGAGCTGCGAAGACTCCCCGATCGTGCGACGACACGCCCGTGACTCCTTGTCAGTCTCTCGTGTTTCACGGTGTGCCGATGGGCAGAGGAAGTGTCCACTGCTCACATGACCCGGCCGCACGAGCCGGACAGGAGGGAATCCCATGCCCCGCGCCAAGTGGGTCGTCGCCTCTCTGACGGTGGCTCTGCTGGCCACCACCGTCGTGGTGTTGCAGCGGACCGAGGGGGCCGCGCCGCCTGCAGCCGCGACCACCGACGATGCACTGCCCTCCCGGGCGTTGGGGCTGTCCGGTCACCGCCGTCTCGTACGGGAGCTGGAACAGTCCGGCGAGAACGACCCCGGTGAGGTGACGCGGCCGCGCAGGATCGCCGCCGGGCCGCTGAGGACGGTCTCAGGACCCCTGCGGGCGGCCCGGCCGCTGCGGTTGCGCATCCCGAGCCTGGGCGTCGACGTGCCGTTCGGCGGCGAGGGCGAGGATGCCTCCTGGGACTCCGGAGGGCCCGCGCCCGGTGCGGCCGGAACCGCCGTGGTCACCGGAACCGGGCTGCGGCTGGGGGAGTTGCGCCGGGGCCGGACCATCGAGATCCCGCGTGCGGACCGCCGCACGGCCGTGTTCACCGTCGTGGGGGTCTCGCCCGGCAGGACTTCCGGGCGAGAGGACCTGCCCGGCCCGGCCCAACTGCGCGTGATCGGCGGCGAGACCGCCGTGCTGGCCCGGCTGACCGGGCACCGCAGCAGCAGTTGACGCCTGGCGGCCTGTCAGCCGTGTGGTGTGTCTTCGTCCCCCGGTCGGGGGCTTCTGGCGGTGCGTCCGGGAGCCGTCCGGCGTGGCGGGGCAGACCCCTCGCATGACCTGGAGGCGACACGCACGCGCGGCACTGACAAGGGCGCTCACCGCGACCTGCGTCGTGCTGCTGTGCGTCTTCGGTGCCGGTCCGGCCGGCGCGGTCGCCGCGGAGCACCGCCCGGCCTCCTCGGCACCCATGGAGCCCATGGCTCCCGCCGAGCCCTCGGAGCCCACGGAGGGCTCCACCGATCCGGCCGCCGACCCCGAGGCACGCGCGGCCGTACGGGCACCCGCGCGCGGGCTCGCCGGCGTACAGCGGACCCCGTTCGCCCTGTTTCACGTGAAACAGGGCGAGGCCCCGGGGTGCGGGGCTCGCGCGGGAGCGGCGGCCGAACCGGCCCTGTCCCTGCGGACGGTGCGGAGTGTGGTCCTGCGCTGCTGAGCGGACCGGGTCCCCAGCGCATCCCCCACACCCCCCTGAGCACCGTGAGGTTCCGCCATGCCCATCGACCCGTACGCCGCACTGAACGCCATGCTTCGCGCCGAGGTCTCCCGCTTCGCGCCGCCCGTACGCCAGGCCGAGCCGAGCGCTCCGCCGAAGACCCCGGCGCCCGCAGCCGAGGACGAGGGTGATCCGCAGCAGACGCCGGCCGCGTAGGACCTGTCGGCAGACATGAGGGCGCCGGCTCCTCCGCCCCGGTCACGGGCGGGGGAGCCGGCGCCCCTGCGCGTCGGGGCCGTACGGCCCCGCTCAGTCCTCGTGCGTGTAGTAGCGGTAGAAGGCGGTGGCGCCTACGCCCACGGCGACCGCCAGGCCGATCACGACGGACGTCAGGATCGACTCGTCGGTGAGGCTGTGCAGATAGCCCACCGCGATGCCGCCGAAGGCTCCGTAGGCGGTGGCGTGGACCTCGCGCATCATCCGCGGGCCGATCCGGGCCAGGGCGAACATGATCCCGGCGAAGATCGCGCCGCACAGGATCCCGTAGAAGACGTTGGCCGCCGTCACCGGGCCTTCCTGGCGCTCGATGAAGGCGCACCAGACGCCGTAGACGAGTCCGAGGAGCAGTGGCCTCACGTAGGCGCCCTTGCTCAGGTGGGTCATGTCCGCCATCTGCCGGTGCCGCCGGGGGGCAGCGGGTGCCGCATGTGCCATGACGGGCTCCTCTCTCCCATCATCCAGGGCACACCCGCTGCCACCGACCGGCAAGTGGATCAGCGGTCAGGGCGTGCGCACCGCCACGGCGTCGATCTCGAAGAGCATTCCGGGCAGGGCCAGGGCGGCCACGCCGATGAGGGTCTGCGCGGGAAGTTCGGTGCCCCAGGTGGCGTGCAGGTGCCCCAGCAGCACCTCCAGCTTCCGCTGGTCGTGGCCGACGACGTAGGTACCGATCCGGACCACGTCGGCGGGGCCGAGGCCGACTGCGGCGAGGGCGGTGCGGAGGTTGGCGAAGGCCCGCTCCACCTGGTCGGCGAAGTCGTCGGAGACGACGTGGCCGCTCTCGTCGGAGCCGTACTGGCCGGCTATGAAGACCTGTTCGCCGGGGGCGGAGACGATGTGGCTGTAGCCGTAGCCGGTCGGGGTGTGGAGTCCTGCCGGGTTGATGATGCTGCGCGTCATGCCGAGCTCCCTGCTTCCGTTCGCGTGTCCGTGCGTGTCCGTGCGTGTCCGTGCGTGCCCGTGCGTGGTTTTGTTCGCCCTTGCTTGTCCTGGCTCGTGCGTGCGCTATGGCGCGGCGAGCCAGGCGCGGAGCCGCTGCGGGGCCTGGGGGGCCTGCCGTTCGGCCTGCTGCCGGATCTCGTCGAGGTTCTGGGCCGCGAGCGCCTTGCGCCAGGCCAGTTCGGCCCGGGTCATGGCGTGCGCGATGGCGCAGTCGGCGGCGTCGGAGCCCTCGGCCGCCGGGTCGCCCGCGCCGGGTCCCTGCCTGCGGATCTCCGCGCAGCGGAAGGCCTCTTCGGGCCCCTCGACGGCGGCGACCACGTCCATGAGCGAGACGGCGGCGAGCGGGCGCGCGAGCCGGAAGCCGCCGCGCGGGCCGGGGCTGGAGGTGAGGATGCCCGCCCGGGCCAGCGCCTGGAGCTGCTTGTTGAGGTAGGCCGCGGGCAGGTCGTGCCACGCGGCGAGCCTCGCCGCCGACACCGCCCGGTCCGGTCCGCTCCAGGCCAGGTTGACGCAGCTGTGCAGCGCCCACTCGACGCCCTCGCTCATCTTCATAATTCTGGATATTAAATATCCAGAATTGAAAGGGCAAGGATCCCACGGCGTCACCGAGCCCACCACCCGCCCGCAGCAACACCGCTCGCGCCCCGGCCCGTCCCCGCTTTCCCTGGTGACGTGCGCACCATCCTGTCGGCGGTACTCATCGTGCTCGTGGCCCTCCTCGTGCCCGCGAGCGCCGTCGCGTACTGGGCCGACCGCGATCTGGGCGACGCCGACCGCTACACCGCCGCCATGTCACCCCTCGCCGAGAACACGGCCGTGCGGGACGTCGTCGTCACCCACACCGCCCGCGCCCTCACCGGGCAGATCGACGCCGGCCCGTTCCAGGCGGGAGTGGACTCCCTGCTCGGCGAGGCGCTGCACTCCTTCGCCGACACCGCCGCCTACCGGACGGCCTGGGACGCGGCCAACCGCGCCGCCCACGCCGCCTTCCTCGACGCCCTCACCACCGGCCACGGCAACGCCGTCACCATCGACCTCGCGCCCGTCGTCGCCCAGATCAAGAGCGAACTCCTGGCCGACGAGGTGCCCTTCGCGGACCGCATCCCGGTGACCCGGCTGTCCGTGGAAGTCATGGAGTACGACAACCTCGGCGCTCTCCGGAAGGGGTTCCGCATGCTCGAGATCGCCGGCGTCTGGCTCCCCGTACTGACCCTGCTCCTGGCCGTGGCGGCCGTCGCGGTCGCCGTCCGCCGGCAGCGCGCCGTGATCGCCACCGGCCTGGGACTGGCGGTCGGGGCCGTGCTGCTCTGGCTCACGGTGGAGGTGTGCCGCCGCCTCACGCTGGACGACCTGCCCGCCGACATCGACCGCGCCGCGGCCGGCGCGGTGTACGACGCCCTCACCGCGTTCCTGCGGACCACCGCCTGGGTCGTGCTGCTGATCGGGCTCGCGGCGGCTCTCGCGGCATGGGTGACGGGACGACTACGCCGCACCCCATAAGCTCGGAAGGTACAACACGCGCAGAACGGCGCAGAAGAGCCCAGAAGAACCGATTCGCGAGCGGCGGCACGGAAGCGGGAATGAGCACCGAACGCACCGAACACATATCGTCGCGGCGCCCCCGGCACCACCCGCTGGCTCCGCCCGCCTGGCTGCTCGAAGGACTGAAGCCGACCACCGCCCCCGTCCCCTGGGCCGCCGCGGCGCGAGCGGCGGTCGCGCTGTCCGTCCCGCTCGCCGTCGGCTTCGCCCTGAACGAGCCCGAGTACGGCGCGCTCGCCTCCATGGGTGCCCTGTCCGGGGTCATCGGCGACACCGCCGACGCCTACCGGATGCGCGTCCTCAACATCGCCGTCCCGCAGTTCTTCGGCGCGGTCGGCGTGGCCCTCGGCACCCTCGTCTACGGCCACGGCTGGGTGGCCGTCGGGGTACTCACCCTCATCGCCCTGGTCTCCGGGATGATCTCCTCCATCGGCACGGTCGCCTCCGTGTCCGGACTGCTGCTCCTGCTCGACGCCGTGGTCGGCGCCGGGCTCCCGCTGCCGCAGCCCTGGTGGACGGCCCCGCTGCTGCTGGCCGCGGGCGGACTCTTCGTCCTCGCCCTGACCCTGCTGGGCTGGCCCCTGCGCGGACGCCAGCCCGAACGGGCCGCGGTCGCCGCCGCCTACCGGGCCCTGGCCGACACCCTGGAAGCCGCCGGCGGCCCGAGCGACCTCTACGACGAACGGCGCCGCCAGGTCACCCAGGAACTCAACCAGGCCTACGACCTGATCCTGGGCCGCCGGGCCCGGGTGCACGGCCGCAGCCGGTCGCTCGTCCGCATGCTCGCCCAGCTCAACGTGGTGATCCCGCTGGTGGAGGCCGCGCCCGCCGCCCACCTGCGCGGCCGGCCGCTGCCCCCGGAGATCCCCGCGGCCGTACGCGAGCTCGCGGCGGTCGTCGAGGAGGGCCGCACCGAGGCGCCCGTACTGGACCTGCCTGTCGCCCGCACCCCCGCCGAACGGGCCCTTGACGCGGCACTGCGGCACGCCGCGACCATCGTGCACCTCCGCGAACCGGACCCGCACAACGTGGACGACCGCCTCGGCCGGCCCGCCGCGCTGCGCGTGCGCGCCCGCCGGGCGGTGCGCGACATGATGATGTCCGAGACCTCCTGGCGCTACGGGCTGCGGCTCGCGCTGTGTGTGGGCCTCGCCCAGTCCCTCGTGTCGGTGGTCGAGATCGAGCGGTCCTACTGGGTCGCGCTGACCGTCACCTTCGTCCTCAAACCGGACTTCGGCTCGGTGTTCTCCCGGGCCCTGCTGCGCGCGCTCGGCACCGCGATCGGGCTGGTCACCGCCGCCGCCGTGCTCGCCGAGGTACCGCGCGGCTGGTGGGACGTGCCGGTGATGATGGTGCTCGGGGCGCTGATCCCGGTCTTCTCCGCCAAGGGATACGCCTTCCAGACCGCCGCGATCACCCCGGTGATCCTGCTGCTCTCGGACCTGCTCAACCACCAGGGCTTCGACCTGATCCGCCCCCGGCTGCTCGACAGCCTGATCGGCTGCGCCATCACCCTGATCGCCGGGTACCTGCTGTGGCCCGAGAGCTGGCACACCCGGATCGGGGACCGCCTCGCCGACACCGTGGACGACGCCGCCCGCTACGTGGAACGGGCCTTCGCGCCGGCCGCGGACGACGCGGCGCGAGCGGCGGCGCGGACCGGCCGCCTCCAGGCCCGGCGGCGGCTCTACCGCGACCTGTCAGGCGTGCGCAGCGAGTTCCAGCGGGCGCTGACCGAGCCGCCGCCGACCGGCACCCGGGCGGCCGCCTGGTGGCCGCTGGTCGTCGCCGTCGAACGGATCGTCGACGCGGTCACCGCGGCCCGGGTCCGCGTCGACCACGGCGCCCCGCCCCCGGCCGCCGAGGAGGTGGCGGGCATCGCCCGACAGCTGCGGGAACTGGCCGTCCGCGTACGCAGCAGCACCACCCCGGTACGGAGCGAGGGCGAACCGGCGGGCGAGGAGTCGGGCGTCCTGGCACCCGTCCACCAGGAACTCGCGGCGGCCCGCGCCATCACCCAGCCGGAGCGCTGACCGGGCCGGGCCGGGCCGGACGGGGGAGCATCGGAGCATGTACCGCGCCCCGGCCGCCCTGGTCCTCGTCCTGGCCCTGGCGGGGTGCGCCGACGTGGAAGGACTCCAGAACGAGGGCGACCTGGGCACGGTGCACGCCCCGCAGCGCCTGTGGAAGGACATCCGCCCCGACCCGCCCGACGCGGCCCAGAGGCCGGGCACGGCCTCCGTCGTCCCCGGCCTGCCCGAGGTGCCCGACCTGCGTGTGCGCAGCGTGAACCCGGTGAGCGTCCTACGCGCCGACGTCACCTCCGCCACGGAACAGGACGGCGGTACCGGCCGGCTCGTCGACCCCCGGGCCGCCCAGCGGCTCGCGCGGTGCACACAGGCTGTGGACGGCGGGCCCGACTGCCCGGTGCGCCCCGCGGTCTTCCACGACCTGACGGGCAACGGCCGGGAGGAGCTGATCACCGCCCTGGACCTCGACGGCCGGCTCAGCGAACTGCGCGTCTACACCGTCCAGGCCGACGGGCGGATCGCCCGGATCCTGTCCCGCCGGGCAGTGCTGGAGGGAGTGGAGGTGGCCGCGGAACACCTGGCCGTCCGCGAACCCACCTCGAACCCCGCCTACTTCGCCGTCTTCGACTACGTGTGGGACCCCAAGGCCGGGATCATGAACCTCAGCCAGCTCACGCTCGACGACTGCGCGTCCCTCACCGGCGTCCCGCTCAGCCCGGACGCGCGGCGATGCACGCGCTGAGCAGCCTGCGCTGGAAGATCGCGCTGACCACCACGGCGGTGTGCTGCATGGTGGCCGCGGCACTCGGGATCCTGGTGCACAACGTGGTCTCCCGGCAGATCGTCGGCGAGGTCCGCAAGGATGCGGACACGGCCCTGGAGCACGCCCTCAGCCACTACGAGTACGGCACCACGCACGGCGACGTGAACGTCGTCCTCGCCCCGCCCCAACTGCCCCGCCCGCTGCGCGACCTGGTCGCCCGCGGCGACACCGGCAGCATGGTCGGCTCGTTCGACGGCAAGCCCGTGATGTGGGCCGCGGCTCCGGCCGACCAGCAGGCCCTCGCCGTGTGGATCCCGTTCCAGGGCACCCGCGAGCGGCTGCGGGACATCGACACCGCGATCCTCGCCTCCGCCGCGCTGGCCGCCGGGGTGGTGGCGCTGGCCGGGCTCTTCCTCGCCGACCGGATCAGCCGGCGCCTCGCGACCACCGCCGCCGTGGCCCGCCGGATCAGCGCCGGGGACCTGGACGCCCGGGTGGACTTCCCCTCCCGCGCGGCCGAGCGGCGGCAGGGCCGCCGCTCCCGGGACCGGGACGAGGTACGGGACGTGGCGCAGGCACTGGACTTGATGGCCGGGTCCCTCCAGGAACGGCTGGAGGCCGAGAAGCGCTTCACGGCGGACGTGGCGCACGAGCTGCGGACACCGCTCACCGGCTCGCTGGCCGCGGCGGCGCTGCTGCCGGAGGGCCGCCCCAAGGAAATGATCAACGACCGGCTGAAGGCCCTGCACCTGCTGACCGAGGACCTGCTGGAGATCTCCCGGCTGGAATCGGGCGTGGAGCGGGCCGACCTCGCCCTGGTGGAACTGGGCCGGGCGGTGGAGCGGGCCGTCGCCGGAGCCGGGCCCGCCGTCTCGGTACGGGTGATCCGCGACGCGGCGGTGCTCACCGACCGGCGGCGCCTGGACCGGATCCTGACGAACCTGCTGGGCAACGCCCACAAACACGGCCGGCCGCCGATCGAGGTGACCGTGGAGGGCCCGGTGGTGACGGTCCGCGACCACGGGCCCGGCTATCCGCCCGAACTGATCGAGCAGGGCCCGCAGCGCTTCCGCACCGGAGACCCCGGACGGGGGCGCGGCCACGGACTGGGGCTGACGATCGCGGCAGGACAGGCGGCGGTCCTGGAGATCGCGCTGATCTTCGCCAACGCCCCGGACGGGGGCGCGTTGACGACGCTCAGGCTTCCCGTCGGGCGTCTGCCGGGGGGAAGTTGACGCGCCGGGCAGGCGTTCCACACGCGCGGTGATGGTGTTTCACGTGAAACATCTGCCCGGCGCAGGGATCAGACGCCGATGTTCTTGCCGTCCTTGCGCCAGACCGAGACGACGGCCGGGCGGACGATCTTGCCGGGGCCGTCGGGCCACACCGACTGCGGCTTCTCCACGGACGCGCCGTCGATCTCGCCCGGGTGCTGGACGGCCACCAGGACGCGCTTGTCCTGAATGATCGGGCCGCAGGTCTCGGCGCCACGCGGCACGGTCAGGAACTGCTTGAGCTCACCGCGGCGCTCACCGCTGGTCGCGACGCCGAACAGGCCGTCGTGGGAGCCGAGCTGGTTGCCGTCGGTGGAGATCCACAGGTTGCCGTGCGGGTCGAAGGCCACATTGTCCGGGCAGGAGATCGGGCTGACCTTGTCCTTCGGGAAGCCCGCGAAGTAGGTCGCCGGGTCGTTCGGGTCGCCGGCGACCAGGAAGAGCCGCCAGGCGAAGCCGTCGCCGGCCGGGTCGTCGAAGTTCTCGGCGAGCTCCAGGATCTGGCCGTGCTTGTTCAGGTTGCGCGGATTGGCCTCGGTCGCCCCCTCCGCCTTGCCGGGCTTGCCGCGGTCCGTGTTGTTGGTCAGCGCGACGTAGACGCGGCCGGTGCGCGGGGAGGGCTCGACGTCCTCGGGGCGGTCCATCTTGGTGGCGCCCACCTTGTCGGCGGCCTGCCGCGTCAAGACGTACACCTCCTCGGCGGTCATTCCCTCGACGTGCGAGACGTTGCCGGTGGCGAGCTTGATCCAGACGCCGGAGCCGTCGAACTCGCCGTCGGAGGGGAGCTTGCCGGTGCCGTCGAGCTCGGTGGCCGGGGAGTCGCCGGTGAGTTTGGCGACATAGAGGGTGCCCTCGTCGAGCAGCGTGAGGTTGTGCTCCTTCGCCGCACGGGAATTGCCCTTTTTCATCCGCTTCGACGAGACGAACTTGTAGAAGTAGTCGAAGCGCTCGTCGTCGCCCATGTAGACGACCGGACGTCCGTCCTCGGTCAGACGGGGCGCCGCGGCCTCGTGCTTGAAGCGGCCCAGCGCGGTGCGCTTGCGCGGCACGGAGTTCGGGTCGTAGGGGTCCAGCTCGACGACCCAGCCGTGGCGGTGGGACTCGTTGGGCTCCCGGGCGACGTCGAAGCGCTTGTCGAAACGCTCCCACTTGCGCTCGGTGGCCCCGGCGGTCACACCGTAGCGCTTCAGGCGGGCGGCGGCGGTGGGGTCGGTGACCTGGCCGGCGTTGCCGAAGTACTGGTTGAAGTTCTCCTCGCCGTGGAGGGTGGTCCCCCACGGGGTGGTGCCGCCTGCGCAGTTGTTGAGGGTGCCGAGCACCTTGGTGCCGGTGGGGTCGGCGGAGGTCTTCAGCAGGGCGCCGCCCGCGGCGGGACCGGTCATCCGGAACTCGCTGGTGGCCGTCAGGCGGCGGTTGAGGTGGTGGCGGGAGACCGCGGTCAGCTTGCCGCTGCGGTGGTCCTCCTGGACGACGACCACGGACAGGCCGTGCGCGGCCCAGGCGATCTCGACCTGCTCGCGGGTCGGGTTGGCCGGGTCGTACGCCTTGAACATCAGGACTTCGTCCGTGTACTCGTGGTTGGCCACGAGCAACTGCTGGCGCTCGTAGTCTCCGCCGAGCGGGAGGAGGCTCAGGAAGTCGTTGTTGTAGCCGAACTGACCGGCCTGCGCCGCGGCGGTCTGCTTGTCGGCGTTGAAGCCGGGGGCGCCCTTGATGATCGGGTCACCCCAGCGGATGACCACGTTCTGCTCGTGGCCCTCGGGGATGGTGACCTTGTCGTCGGTGTTCGGCGCGACGGCCTTGAAGCGCAGGCCGCGGGCGGCCTCGCCGCCCTTGCCGACCTTGCCGGCGCCGGAGGCCTCGGCGGCGGGCGCCGCGTTGGCGATCTGCCCCGGGCCGCTGAGCGCGACGGCGGAGCCGGCTGCGGTGGCGACCGTCACGACGGCGGCGGAGCGCAGCATCGAGCGGCGGGAGTAGGCGCGGGCTATGACATCGCCCGCGTACTCGTTGTCGCTTGTGTTCGGCACCTCGTGGAAGCAGGCGTCGCCACAGCGGTAACGACAGGTGAGAGCGGAACGGCCGCTCCCATGCGGGTTGCCGATGAACGGCAGAAGCTTGCGCACGAGTGTCCTCCGAGTAGCTGCGTGGCCGCCGACAACGTGTCGGAACAATCCAGCCGCGACGGTAGGCCCGGGTTGCGCCGAAGCGGCGGCGCAGGGATGAACGGTGAGTGAACCCGGCACGTCGGAGCGGCAGTTCGGGAACGGCGTGATCACCTCTGGGAGCCGGGCGCCACGAAAGGCGCCCCTGCCGAAGATCCAGCCGGGCGGCCGATAACCTTACGTGTCCACTCTGGGCAGGGATCAACCGCGCAGCACGGACAAATGACGCACGCACTCATGCGAAAGGCCTGGCCCATGGGTATTCGGAGCTTGTTGCGCAAGGTGTTCGGACGGTCTGCGGAACCGGTTCCGGAAACTTCGGACGCCACCTCGGCGGCTGTACCGAACCAGGCGGAACGCAACCCCCTGGACGCCGCCGCCGAACTCGTGGCGGCGTCCTTCGACAATCCGACGGTTCCTCCGCAGACCACGCGGGACCGCGAGGCGGGCACGGTCCTGACGGCCCCCGCACCGGCCGCCGACCCCACGGTCCCGGAGGCCCGCCGCCCCTCGCCTGCGGGATCGCCTGCGGGATCGCCTGCGGCGAAGCCCGACCCGACCATCCCCGCTCCTGCGGAGCAGGCCGAGCCGGCTGCCGCCGAGGCGAAGGCCCCCGCTCCCGCGGAGCCTGCATCGCCGCAGACGGAAACTGCTGCTCCTGCGGAGCCGGAGACCCCCGCTCCTACCGCCGCTGCCGAGCAGGCTGCCACCGAGGCCCCGGCCGCCACCGCGGAGCAGGTGGAAGCCGAGCCGGAGGCTGCCGCTCCTGCGGAGCCCGAAGCCGCCGAGCCGCAGGCTCAGGACGAGACCCCCGCTCCCGCGGAACAGCCCGCCGAGGCCGCACCGCAGGCCGACGCTGTCCAGGCAGAGACTCCCGCCCCCGAGGAGCCCGCACAGGGCACCGAACCGGCTGCGGAGCAGGTCACCGCCGACGCGCCGGAGGCGGAAACCGCCGAGCCGCAGGCTCAGGACGAGACCCCCGCTCCCGCGGAACAGGCCGGTGCCGCCGAGCCGGAGGCCGCATCGCCGGAGGCGGAAGCTGCTGCTCCTGCCGAGCCGGAGACCCCCACCCCTGCGGAGCAGGCCGAAGCCACCGTCACGGCCGAGCCGCCGGCCGCGGACGCGGCCACGGCCACCGAGCAGGCTGCCACCGAGGCCCCGGCCGCCACGGCGGAGCAGGTGGAAGCCGAGCCGGAGGCTGCCGCTCCTGCGGAGCCCGAAGCCGCCGAGCCGCAGGCTCAGGACGAGACCCCCGCTCCCGCGGAAC
>NZ_JBHXAG010000019.1:51254-149572 GCF_042726555.1 Streptomyces sp. NPDC060232
GAACAGCCCGCCGAGGCCGCACCGCAGGCCGACGCCGTCCAGGCAGCGACCCCCGCCCCCGAGGAGCCCGCCCAGGGCACCGAACCGGCTGCGGAGCAGGCCGGTACCGCCGTCACGGCTGAGGCGCCGGCCGCGGACGCAGCCACGGCCACCGAGCAGGCTGCCACCGAGGCCCCGGCCGCCACCGCGGAGCAGGTGGAAGCCGAGCCCGAGGCTGCCGCTCCTGCGAAGCCCGAAGCCGCCGAGCCGCAGGCTCAGGACGAGGCCGGGCCGGAAGCGGAGGCGGAAGGGCCTGCGCATGCGGCTGCGGCCGTGCGGCGCCGGGCGCCTGAGGTCGCCGCCGCGTACAAGGCGGCCGGGCAGGTGCTCCGGAGCAAGGGGAAGGCCGGCGCCCGCGCCAAGGTCTACCTCGTCCTCGACCGCTCCGGGTCGATGCGCGGGTTCTACAAGGACGGCAGCGCCCAGTACCTCGCCGACCACGCCCTCGCCCTCGCCGCGCACCTGGACGAAGCGGCGACCGTGCACACCGTGTTCTTCTCCACGGAGGTGGACGGCACCGCCGACCTGACCCTCGACAGCCACTACGGCTCCTGGGTCGAGGGCCGCCACGCCGAGCTCGGCCGGATGGGCCGCACCAGCTACCACGTGGCCGTCGAGGCCGTCGTCGAGCAGTACCGCAAGGACGGCGGCGAGGGCCCGGCCCTGGTCGTCTTCCAGACGGACGGCGCCCCCGACAACCGCCAGCCCGCCCGGCAGGCGCTGACCGAGGCCGCCTCCACGGCCCCCGGGATCCACTGGCAGTTCGTCGCCTTCGGCGACCACGACTCCAAGGCCTTCGACTTCCTGCGCAAGCTGGACGCCGAGAACGCCGGCTTCTTCCACGCGGGGCCCGCCCCCACCGAGCTGACCTCCGCCGCCCTCCTCAAGGGTGTCCTGGAGAAGTTCTAGCCACAGCTTCCAGACGCAGGTCAGGTCCGGACACAAGTCCGGACACAGCGGAAGGGCCCGGGGGCGTCGTCGCCCCCGGGCCCTTCCGCTGTGTGGCCGTGCCGCCGGCTGCCGCCTAGCGCGCAGCGTCCGGGTGGACGGACTCGCTGACCGGCTTGGCGTCGGCCGCCTTCGTCTCGACCGGCTTGCGCAGCGCGATGTTCAGCTCGCGCAGGCGGCTCTCCTCCAGCACCGTCGGCGCGCCCATCATCAGGTCCTGCGCGTTGCCGTTGAGCGGGAAGGCGATGGTCTCGCGGATGTTCGGCTCGTCGGCCAGCAGCATCACGATGCGGTCCACGCCCGGGGCGATACCGCCGTGCGGCGGGGCGCCGAGGCGGAACGCGCGCAGCATGCCCGCGAACTCGCGCTCGACGGTCTCGGCCTCGTAACCGGCAATCGCAAAGGCCTTCAGCATGACCTCGGGCTCGTGGTTGCGGATGGCGCCGGAGGACAGCTCGATGCCGTTGCAGACGATGTCGTACTGCCAGGCCAGGATGTCCAGCGGGTCCTTCTCCTCCAGGTCCTTCATGCCGCCCTGCGGCATGGAGAACGGGTTGTGGGAGAAGTCGATCCTGCCGGTCTCCTCGTCCTTCTCGTACATCGGGAAGTCGACGATCCAGCAGAAGCGGAAGACGTTCTCCTCGAAGTGGCCGGCGCGCTTGGCGGCCTCGACCCGGACCGGGCCCATGATCTTGGAGACCTCGTCGAACTCGCCCGCGCCGAAGAACACGGCGTGGCCGGGGACCAGGCCCAGGCGCTCGGTGAGGACCTTGACGTTCTCCTCGGTGAGGAACTTCGCGATCGGGCCGGTCAGCGTGCCGTCCTCGCCGACGCGGACCCAGGCCAGGCCCTTCGCGCCGAGCGAGACCGCGTAATCGCCGAGGCCGTCGAAGAACTTGCGCGGCTGGGCGGCGGTGTCCGGGACGGCCAGGGCGCGCACGTGCTTGCCGGCGAACGCCTTGAACTCCGAGCCCTCGAAGACGTCGGTGATGTCGACGAGCTCCAGCTTGGCGCGCAGGTCGGGCTTGTCGTTGCCGTACTTCAGCATCGACTCGCGGAAGGGGATCCGCGGGAAGGGGGAGGTGACGTGGCGGCCGTTGCCGAACTCCTCGAAGAGCTCGGTCATGAGCGTCTCGATCGGCTGGAAGACGTCCTCCTGCTCGACGAAGGACATTTCCACGTCGAGCTGGTAGAACTCGCCCGGCGAGCGGTCGGCGCGGGCGTCCTCGTCGCGGAAGCAGGGCGCGATCTGGAAGTACCGGTCGAAGCCGGAGATCATCAGCAGCTGCTTGAACTGCTGCGGGGCCTGCGGCAGCGCGTAGAACTTGCCCGGGTTCAGACGGGACGGCACCACGAAGTCACGGGCGCCCTCGGGGGAGGTCGCGGTGAGGATCGGGGTCGCCATCTCGTTGAAGCCGAGCGCCACCATCTTCGAGCGGATCGAGGCGATGACCGCCGACCGCAGCATGATGTTGCGGTGCATGCGCTCGCGGCGCAGGTCGAGGAAGCGGTACTCCAGGCGGCGCTCCTCGTTCACACCGTCGTCGGTGTTGATCGTGAAGGGCAGCGGGGCGGCAGCGCCGAGCACCTCGACCTCGGCGACCTCGATCTCGATCTCGCCGGTCGGCAGGTCCGGGTTCACGTTGTCCGCACCGCGGGAGACGACCTTGCCGTCGATGCGGACGACGGTCTCCTTGGAGACGCTGCTGAGGGCCTCGTTCGCCGCGGTGCCGGGGCGGGCGACCAGCTGCGTGATGCCGTAGTGGTCGCGCAGATCGATGAAGAGGATGCCGCCCAGGTCTCGACGGTTGTGCAGCCAGCCGCTCAGTCGGACGTCGGCGGCGACGTCAGAGGCGCGGAGCTCGCCGCAGGTGTGGGACCTGTACCGATGCATCAGTCATCCAGTTCTACGCGATACCAGGGTGGATTCAACCGTCCCAAGGTTACCGTCCGGGACGGTGACGGGTCGGGCACTGGCGTCCGCCTGCGCAAATGCGACCGACATCGCGCGAACAGGCACGTACCGGATGCGACCTGTAAAGATGACCGGGTGCGCACCGAGGATGTCCTGGCCGCCGTCGCGACAGGCCTGTGGAAATGGGACAACGCCTCCGGGACGGTCTCGCTCGACGCGGAGGCCGCCCGGCTCCTCGGGCTGCCCGCCGAACCGGTGGTGCTGCCGGAGGTCGCCGTACGCTCCCGCTTCCACCCCGTGGACTGGAACGAGATCAACGGGATCGTGAACCTGGCCGTCGCCGAGGGCACCCTCGCCGAGGCCCGGCTGCGGATCATGGACGTGGACGGCCGGGTCATGCGGACCGTGCGCAGCCGCTCCAAGCCTCTGGAGAGGTGGTCGGCCGACGGGAGCCTGGACTACGAGCTGATCGGCACCATCCAGGAGATCGCCGAGCCCCAGCCGGGCACCACCGCCGCCCACACGCCCATCACGGGCGACTGGCGGCGCTCCCGCGAGGCCTTCCTGCTCGACGCGGGGCGGGCGCTGGCGGAGGCCCGGTCCACGGCGGAGGTGCTGCGGGTCGCGGCCTCGCTGTCCATGCCCGGCTTCAACCCCGACGGGCTCGCCGTCTTCGGCGTGGCCGGGGACCGGCTGTCCGTCATCGGGCACCACGGGCACGACGCCGGGGACGAGGGACCCTTCACGGACATGCCGCTGGAGACGGACTACCCGGCCGCGGAGGCCGTCCGTACCGGCCGGGCGATCTACCTGTCCTCCCCCGAGGACTACAAACGGCGCTTCCCGGCCACCTGGCCGCTCGCTCAGCGCTTCGACCGGGTGTCCTGGGCCTTCCTGCCGCTGATCGTGGCCGGAAGGACCATGGGCGCCTGGATGGCCGCCTTCAGGCAGCCGGCGTCCTTCTCGCCCGACGAGCGGTCCGTCCTGACGACTGTGGCCCGGATGCTGGCCCAGGCGCTCCAGCGGGCCGGGGTGGCCGAATCCGAGCGGGAACTCACCACGGGCCTGCAACGGTCGATGATGCCGCAGCTCGGCCCGGAGATCCCCGGCATGCGGATCGCCGCACGCTACGTCCCCACGGGCGGCGGGCTCCAGGTCGGCGGCGACTGGTACGACATGATCCCGCTGCCGTCGGGCCGGTTCGCGCTGGTCATCGGCGACGTGCAGGGCCACGACGTCCGGGCGGCCGGCCTGATGGGCCAGCTGCGGATCGCCGTACGGGCGTACGCGTCCGAAGGGCACCGGCCGGACGCTGTGCTCTCCCGCGCCTCCCGCTTCCTCGCCGGGCTGTGCGCCTCCCAGGAGCCCGCCGCGCAGGAGGACCCGGACGCTCAGAGCCCGCGGTTCGCGACCTGCCTGTACGTGGAGTGCGACCCGCAGACCGGAACGCTGGAGGTGGCCCGCGCCGGCCACCCCGACCCCGTGGTGCGGATGACCGACGGCACGGTGCTGATGCGGCCCACCGCCGGCGGGCTCCCCCTCGGGATCGTCCCCGACACCGACTACCCGACGACCCGGTTCACGCTGGAGCCCGGCGAGACGATGATGCTCTGCACCGACGGGCTCATCGAGACCGGCGGGCACGACCTGGACACCGGCTGGGCCCGGCTGCGGGCCGTCCTGGAGGCCGACACGCACGAGGCCGGCGGCCATGAGCCCGGGCATCTGGAAAAGCTGGCGGACCTGCTGGTCCAGGCCGTGCACGGGCCGTCCTCGCACCACACCACCGGCCCGCTGGCCGACCGCCGCGAGGACGACATAGCCGTGGTGCTGCTGTGCCGCGAGGGCGCGGGCTGCGGCTGCGGCGCCCCGTCGGCGCACCCGGTCCGCCCGACCCGCCGCACGATGCTGACCGTGGCCCAGGCGGAACCGGAACGCATCGCCGGCGCGCGCCGGCAGGTCCGGGAGCTGCTGCACGACTGGGCCGACGAGGAGCAGGTCGACTCCGCGGTGCTGATGGTCTCCGAGATGGTCACCAACGTCCTCACGCACACGGACGGCGACGCCCTGCTGGTCGCGGAGGCGGTCGGCGAGCTGGGCGGGCGCCGGTTGCGCGTGGAGGTCGCGGACTCCAGCGACGAGCTCCCGCACAAGCGGCACCCGGGCGAGATGGCCTCCAGCGGCCGCGGGGTGCTGCTGACGGAGATGCTGGCCGACGCGTGGGGCGTGGACCCGCGCGGGGAGGGCAAGACGATCTGGTTCGAACTGCACGAGCAGTCCAAGCAGCCGGACGCGTAGCGCGGTACGGGCCGGGGCCGCCGCGGCGGCCCGTGGTTGGATGACGCCGTGCCGAACTCCCTGCTCCCCGAACCGGTGCGGCGGCTCGCCGCCTGGTGCGCCGTCGTCCTGCTGGTCACCGCGGTCCTCGCCGTCGGCGTATGGCTGTGCATCGTCTTCCAGACCGCGGTCACGCCCGTCCTGCTGGCCGTGCTCGGCACGGCCCTGCTCGGGCCGATGCACCGGCGGCTGGTGGGCATGGGCGTGAACCGCTCGCTGGCCGCGGCACTGACCTGCCTGGCCGTGGTCGCCGTCGTCGGCGGGGCCTCGTACATCGTCGTCCTGGCGCTCATCGAGACCGGTGACCAGATCGTCGACGCGCTGCGGCGGGCCGGCGAGACCCTCGCCGAGCACTTCGGGGCGGTGGGCACCTCGCTGGAGGACATCACCGCGAACTCCAAGGACCTGCTGGCGAAGTTCGGCGGCACGGCCGCGTCCGGCGTGGTCGCCGGGCTCAGCGTGGTGGGCTCGATGCTGGCGATGGCCCTGCTCGCGATGGTGCTTATCTTCTTCTTCCTGCGCGACTCCGACCGGGCCGTGGGCACGCTGCGCTCGATCGCGCCGAGCCGCTCCGGCGACCTGATGGAGGCGATGGCGCGGCGCGCCTTCGAGGCCGTCGAGGGCTTCATGCGGGGCACCACCTTCGTGGCCCTGATCGACGGCGTGCTGATCGGAGCGGGGCTGCTGGTCCTCGACGTGCCGGGCGCGCTGGGCCTGGCCGCGCTGGTCTTCGTGACGGCGTACATCCCCTACCTCGGCGCCATCCTCTCGGGCGCCGTCGCCGTCCTCGTGGCCTTCGCCGACCGCGGCTGGGCCATCGGCCTGTGGGCGCTGGGCCTGGTGCTGCTGGTCCAGATGATCGAGGGGTACGTGCTGCAGCCCGTGGTGCAGAGCCGCACGGTGCAGATGCACCCGGCCGTGGTGATGCTGGCCATCACCGCCGGCGCGAGCGTCGCCGGCATCCTCGGCATGCTCCTCGCGGTCCCCCTGACGGCGGCGTTCTTCGGCGTGGTCTCCGAGCTGCGCGACCGCTACGCCAGGGCGGAGGCGGAGGTGGAAGCGGACCCGATGCCGCAGCCGCAGCCCGCGGACCCCGCCTGACGGGACGGGCGATGCGACGGCACGGGCCGCGCCCCCCTGTTGAGGGGCGCGGCCCGTGGTGCGCGTCGTGGCCCTCGGCGTCAGTCCTCGTCCGCCTGGCCCGCGCCGCGGTGGCCGAGGCCCGTGCGGGCGGTGGTGGGGATGCGGCCCAGGCGGCCCGCCTGGAAGTCGTCGAAGGCCTGCTGGAGCTCGTGCTTGCTGTTCATGACGAACGGCCCGTAGTGCGCCATCGGCTCCCGGATCGGGCGCCCGCCGAGGATGACGATCTCCAGGTCCGGGGCGTTGGAGTCCTGGGACTCGTCCGCCCGCACCGTGAGGGATCCGCCCTCGCCGAAGACGGCCGTCTGCCCGGTGTGGACGGGCCTGCGGTCCTCGCCGACCGTGCCGCGCCCGGCCATCACGTACGCCAGCGCGTTGAATTCCTCACGCCACGGCAGGGTGATCCGCGCCCCCGGAGCGACGGTCGCGTGGATCATCGTGATGGGCGTGTGGGTGATGCCGGGGCCCTCGTGGCCGTCGATCTCACCCGCGATGACGCGGAGCAGGGAGCCGCCGTCCGGGGTGGACAGCAGGGTGACCTTGCCGCCGCCGATGTCCTGGTAGCGCGGGGGCATCATCTTGTCGGAGGCCGGCAGGTTCACCCACAGCTGGAGGCCGTGGAAGAGCCCGCCGCTGACGACGAGGGACTCCGGCGGGGCCTCGATGTGCAGCAGGCCCGAACCGGCGGTCATCCACTGGGTGTCGCCGCCGTTGATGACGCCGCCGCCGCCGTTGCTGTCCTGGTGGACGAAGGTTCCGTCGATCAGGTACGTGACGGTCTCGAAGCCGCGGTGCGGGTGCCACGGGGTCCCTTTCGGCTCGCCCGGCGCGTACTCCACCTCGCCCATCTGATCCATCATGATGAACGGGTCGAGGTACTGGTAGTTGATCCCGGCGAAGGCGCGCCGCACCGGGAATCCCTCACCCTCGAAGCCACTCGGAGCGGAGACGACGGCCAGCACCTTGCGCGGGACGACCGCCTGCGGCTCGGCCACGCGCGGAAGCGTCAACGGGTTCTCAACAGTCACTGCGGGCATGGTCAGGACCTCCTTCTGATCCGAGTTTAGTTGAAACTCGAACTTTCTGCCACACCCCTCAGAACAGAGCGGCCCCCCGGGACATTCCCCGGCGCCCGCCGCGCGCCCAGGGCCCCGTCACGCCGTGATCCACGCCGCGGACGCCTTGATAGAACAGACGTCCAAGGCGACACCGCCATCTCGATCCGCACAGCCGGCGGAGGCGGCGCGTCCGGCTTCGGCACCGACGCGGCCCAGAAGAAGCTGGCGGCCGGCAAGCTGTCCGGCGATGTCAGGACCCAGACCGACAGCGCGGGGAAGAAGGCCGTCGAGGACACCACCCGCCTGGCAGACCGCGAGGGGCCCGGCGCGCGGCCGCAGGACCGAGTCTGCGGCATCCGCTCCGGCCCGCCTCCGGCCCGAGGCCCCGGAGGCGTTCCTCCGGGGCCTCGGGCTGCCTGACCTGCGGTTACGGCCCGACGATGCGCAGCGAGTTGTACGGAGTGAGGTCCACGTCGACGTACGTCCACGGTGCGATGGTGATGTCGCAGTCGGTGCCGTTGCCGTTGCGGCAGAGCTGCGCGTACCAGCCGGGCGACTGGTTGTTGAAGACGCGCTTCATCCCGTTCTGGCCCCAGAAGGGGTGGTTCCCGCGCGTGAAGTACTCCTTCGGCCAGCCGTTCCAGTTCGCACCCCCGTAGATGCACGCGGCACCGTAGGAGCAGTTCGCATAGGTGTCGCCCGCGGCTGCCGCGCCGGCCGGGGACGCCGCCAGGACCCCCGTGCCCAGCGCCATCACCCCCGTGGCCGCGACCGCCGCCAGCTTCGTGCGCAAGGACGTACGTGACATCGCACTCTCCCCCTTCGGTAGGAGCGGGTTCTCCCGCAGCACCGATACTCCGGACCGGCCGGCCCCGCCGCGATGCTTTCGGGCGTCGCCGAAAGCTTCAGCCTCCGCTGTGGAGGAGGTCCGCGCCCAGGCCCGTCACCGAGTGCAGGACCGCTTTGCCGTCCCGCTCGGTGGTGATCAGGCCGGCCGCGCGCAGGGTGCGGGTGTGCTCCGAGACCGAGGGGAGGCTGATGTCGAGGTCCCGGGCCAGCTCACTGGTCGTGCGCCGCTGCACCAGCCGCTGCAGCACGGCCGCCCGGGTGCGGCCCAGCAGCGCGTCCAGCGCCCCTTCGGCGGGGCCGGCGGAGGTCAGGGGCAGCGGGGTCATCGCCGGGTAGAGCAGGACGTGCGGGCCGTCGGGGTGCTCGGCCACCAGCGGGCGGCCCGTCCAGAACGGCGAGGGCATCAGTATCAGGCCGCGCCCGCCGAGGCGGACCTCGTAGTGCGGCGGCCGGGCCACCTCGAAGACGGTCCCCGACCAGCCGGCCGCCGGATGCGTGCTGGCCAGGCACGCCCTGATGCCGTGGGTGGCCAGGAGCCGGGTGCGCCAGACGACGTCCGCCTGGAAGGACTGCCGGATCCGGGCCCAGTAAGGGGCCACCACGCTCTCGTGGGCCGCCGTGAGCGCGCCGCCGAGCTGGTTCCACGCCTCACGGTCCCGGCCCCACAGCGCCCGCAGCCAGGAATCCGGTCCGGGGGCGCGGGCGGCGGCGCGGGCGAGCTGTTCGCCGGTCAGCAGCGGCGCGGCCGCCCGTACGGCGGCCAGGCCCTCCTCCAGGGTGCGGGCGTACGGTTCGACGAACGGCGGGTTGTCACCGTCCGGGCGCAGCAGGTCCAGCAGGGGCCGCGCCCGTCGGGGGAGCTCCTGGCCGACGCGCGCCCGCCAGCGGCCGAAGACCGCCGCCTCGTCGGTCCGCTGCCAGGCCACCAGGGCCATCGCCAGCTCCACCATGGGGAGCGGCCCGTCGGCGAAGGTGACGTTGAACAGGTCCTCGGCCGTGAAGTGCACTCTCAGCATCGCGCCCGCCCCCCGTGTGGCTACGGCGTACCGCTGTCAGCCGTCTGCGTGGCAATGGCTTCTAGCCGTACATGCGGCGCATCGCGAAGTCGACCATCTGCTCGACCGCCTTCGCGTCGAAGACCATGCGGTGGTCGCCCTCCATGTCGAGGACGAAGCCGTACCCGGTCGGCAGCAGGTCGATCACCTCGGCGCCAGTGATCACGAAGTACTTGGACTCCTTGCCGGCGTACCGGCGCAGCTCCTTCAGCGTGGAGAACATGGGGATGACCGGGTGCTGCGTGTTGTGCAGCGCCAGGAAGCCCGGGGTCTCGCCACGCGGGCAGTAGACCTTCGAGGTCGCGAAGATCTGCTGGAAGTCCTCGGCGGACAGCGACCCGGTGGTGAAGGCGCGTACCGCGTCCGTGAGGGAGGGCGGGGACGGCTCGGGGTACAGCGGCGCCTGCCCATAGCCCTGCTGGGGCTGCTGAGGGGCGTACTGCTGCTGGGCGCCCGGATTCTGGTCGTAGCCGTACATGCGGCCCACCCTACCGAGCGGCCGAAGGCGTACCGGCCGGTACCGGCCACCGCTGCCCGGCGGGGTGCGGTCAGGAGGCCTTGAGGGCGGCCACGAAGGGCCCCCAGGCCGCCGCCGTGACCACGACGACACTGCCGTCGGGCCTCTTGGAATCCCGCACCTGCACGAGTCCCACTACCTCGTCAGCCACCTCGACGCAGTCGCCGCCGGTGCCGTTGCTGTAGCTGCTCTTGCGCCAGGTCGCGGCGCTCAGGTCAATTCCGCTGCTTGCCATCTCGGTAGTCCTCTGCCGCGGCGTCGAGGAGGGCCAGGGACGCCTCCGGCGGCAAGGCGGCGGCCCTCAACAGATCGTAAGACCTGCGGTACTCCTTCACGAGGGCCGGAAAGTCGACGAGTTGGCCGCTGTGCAGGCTCTCCACGTACACGACGGGCGGCGCGTCCGGGAAGGTCATCAGCTTCGCCATGCCCATCATGAGGGCGTGCGTTGCGGTCGTTTCCGGGACCACTTGCAGAATGGACCGGGTCCGGCGGACCACGGCCGCGATGTGCTCCAGCAGCTCCGCCATCTGCGGCGCGGGCAGGGCCGGGCGGCGGATCACCGACTCGTCCAGCACCACCCAGAAGTCCGGCGGGCACTCCCCGTCAAAGAGCTTGGCCCGCCCCATCCGGGCGGCCACCAGCTTCTCGATCGTCTCGTCGGCCGCCCGGGGCATGGCGGCGCGGCTGATCGCCCGCGCGTAGGCGGGGGTCTGGAGCAGCCCCGGCACCAGCATCGGCGCCCATTCCTCGATGGTCTCGGCGTACGGCTCCATCTCCGCGACGTCCGCGAAGTACTCCGCGTACCCCGACTGCTTCGCGCGGCGCGCATCTTCACAGCGGCGCTCGAAAAAGCCGTCCGTGCCCAGCTTCGCGTCCACATGCCGGGCCAGATCCGGGGGCATCCGGCGTTCGCCGCGCTCGATCTGGCTCAGGAAGGGCACGCCCCGGAAACTGCCCTCGGCCAGCTGGTCGAGCGTGAGCCCGGCCGCCTCCCGCTTGTAGCGGAGCTCCGCGCCGTAGAAGGACGGCACGTTCGCCGACGCGTCCGGGTCCTTGCGAGCCGGCACAACCCACCACCACCATTTGCCACTTGTCCTGCGCAACCGGAAACCCTTCCCACGGTACGCGGCGGGGCGCCAGCCTGTGAGGGCTTCGTCACACTCCGCCACGGAAGGGTTTGCCATGAGCGACCACCCCCACGACCGTGAGGCCCTCGCCGCCCTCGACGCGCTGCGCGGCGCGCTCGCCGCGCACGGGATCACCCTGCCCTCGCTGGACCTGCACCTGCCCTCCTACGCCGGGCGGTACGGCTCGCCGCCCCTCATCACCCTCGGCAACTGCAACGCCGCCACCGCGCAGCGGCTGGCCGCCGCCCTGGCCGGCGACCGGTGAACACGCTCACGGTCCGCCTGCTCGCCACCCCGCAGGCGGCTCCGATGCTCCGGCACGCCGTGCGCGAGCACCTCGGTCCCGACGGCCACCCCGACGCCGCGCTGTGCGTCACCGAGCTGCTGGCCAACGTCATCAACCACCTCGGCGAGGGCACGCCCGTCACCCTGCGGATCAGCGGAAGGGCAGCCCGTACGCGGGTCGAGCTCACCGACCCCGCACCGGGGGCACGGCCCGTACGGCGCGAGGCGGACGCGACCGACGAGTCCGGGCGCGGGCTTGCGCTGCTCGACGCCCTGGCGGTGCGGTGGGGCGTCACGCGGGGGCACGGCACCAAGACCGTGTGGTGCGAGCTTTGACCCTGGTCACAGTCGGCGCGGAAGGGTTGCTGTTATTACCGACGGGTAGCATCATGTTGTTACCGATTGGTATGTACGAGGAACCTGTCTCCCCGAGCCTTAACGGAGCCGTCGCCATGGGGCACTACAAGTCGAATCTCCGCGACATCGAGTTCAACCTCTTCGAGGTGCTCGGCCGCGACCAGCAGTACGGCACCGGTCCGTTCGAGGAGATGGACACCGAGACCGCCAAGAGCGTCCTGTCCGAGATAGCCCGCCTCGCCGAGAACGAGCTGGCCGAGTCCTTCGCGGACGCCGACCGCAACCCGCCCGTCTTCGACCCGGAGACCAACACCGCGCCGGTTCCGGCCTCGTTCAAGAAGAGCTACAAGGCCTTCATGGACTCCGAGTACTGGCGTCTGGGCATCCCGGAGGAGATCGGCGGCACCGTCTCCCCGCGCTCCCTCGTCTGGGCCTACGCGGAACTCCTGCTCGGCTCGAACCCGGCCGTCTGGATGTACTCCTCCGGCCCGGCCTTCGCCGGCGTCCTCCACGAGGAGGGCAACGAGGCGCAGAAGAAGATCGCGCAGATCGCCGTCGAGAAGCGCTGGGGCTCCACCATGGTCCTCACCGAGCCGGACGCCGGCTCGGACGTGGGCGCCGGCCGCACCAAGGCCATCCAGCAGGAGGACGGCTCCTGGCACATCGAGGGCGTGAAGCGCTTCATCACCTCCGGTGAGCACGACATGGAGGAGAACATCCTCCACTACGTCCTCGCCCGCCCCGAGGGCCACGGCCCGGGCACCAAGGGCCTGTCCCTCTTCCTCGTCCCGAAGTTCCACTTCGACTGGGAGACCGGCGAGCTGGGCGAGCGCAACGGCGTCTACGCCACGAACGTCGAGCACAAGATGGGCCTCAAGGCCTCCAACACGTGCGAGATGACCTTCGGCGACCAGCACCCCGCCAAGGGCTGGCTGATCGGCGACAAGCACGACGGCATCCGCCAGATGTTCATGATCATCGAGTTCGCCCGCATGATGGTCGGCACGAAGGCCATCGCCACCCTCTCCACCGGCTACCTCAACGCGCTGGAGTACGCCAAGGAGCGCGTGCAGGGCCCGGACCTGGCGAACTTCATGGACAAGACCGCGCCCAAGGTCACCATCACGCACCACCCCGACGTGCGCCGCTCGCTGATGACGCAGAAGGCGTACGCCGAGGGCATGCGCGCCCTCGTCCTCCACACCGCGACCGTCCAGGACGAGATCCAGGTCAAGCAGGCCGCCGGCGAGGACGCCTCCGCCCTCATCGGCCTGAACGACCTGCTCCTGCCGATCGTGAAGGGCTACGGCTCGGAGAAGTCCTACGAGCAGCTCGCGCAGTCCCTGCAGACCTTCGGCGGCTCCGGCTACCTGCAGGAGTACCCGATCGAGCAGTACATCCGCGACGCCAAGATCGACACCCTGTACGAGGGCACCACGGCCATCCAGGGCCAGGACTTCTTCTTCCGGAAGATCGTCCGCGACCAGGGCGCCTCGCTGAACATGCTCTCCGAGACGATCAAGAAGTTCCTGGCCGAGGCCGTCGGCGGCGAGGAACTGGCCGGCGCCCGCGACGCGCTCGCCAAGGCCGCCGTGGACCTGGAGGCCATCGTCGGCCAGATGATCGTCGACCTCACCGCCACCGGCGAGGACGTCAAGAACATCTACAAGGTCGGCCAGAACACCACCCGCCTGCTGATGGCCTCCGGCGACGTGGTCGTCGGATACCTGCTGCTCAGGGGCGCCGCCGTGGCCGCCGAGAAGCTGGCAGGCGCCTCCGCGAAGGACGTCCCCTTCTACACCGGCAAGATCGCCGCCGCGAAGTTCTTCGCCGCGGAGGTCCTCCCGGGCGTCTCGGTCCAGCGCCAGCTGGCCGAGTCCGTCGACAACTCCCTCATGGAGCTCGACGAGGCCGCCTTCTAACCCCGGCACCGCCACGCCGCACACGCACACGCACGCACGCACGCAGCGGCCGGGTCCCCCGCACAGGGACCCGGCCGCTGCCGCGTGCACGGGCCCCGTCACCGGCGCCCTGTACTGCGGCTTTCCCCGATGTCAGTCGTTCATGGGACGCTCGTAGGCATGAGTCCACAGGATCAGCACGGCAGCAGGGGGTATTCCGTCCCCACCGGGCGGCCGTATGCCCTCAAGGAGCTGCAGGCGAGCCTGGGCAGCCTCGGCGACCACCTGCGCGAGCTGTACGACGGCGCCCACCCCGCCGAGTACGACACCATCGCCGACGCGCTGTACGTGGCCTTCCAGACGGCCGCCGGACTGGCCCCCGCCAAGAGCTACACCGGCTGCCCCGAACACCCCAACGGCGCCCTCGACCCGGAGGCCCCCGAAGGCTGGGGCCGCTGCCTCATCTGCAACGACCGCCGCCGCCTCGGACAGCGCCACCGCGGCGGCCCCGGCGCCGCCCCCGCCGCCGAGCAGCGCCGCCTGGGCTACCCCGTACCGGACGGCCCGTACACCCTCCACGCCCTGCGCGCCTACCTGCGCACCGTCGAGGACCAGCGGTTCCACCTGGGACTGTCCTCCCCAGCCGAGGACTTCGTCCGCATCGCGGACGACCTCCACCGCGCCTTCATCGTGGCCCGCGAACTGTCCCGCCCGCGCAACGCCTCGGGCTGCTCCGAGCACCCCGGCGCCCCCATCGACCCCGACGCACCCCCCGGCGAGGCCTGTATCTTCTGCGCCGGACGCAGAAGACGCGCGCAGCGCTCCCCGCACACCCCGGAGATGCTCCCGCGCATCCGCCGGGGCGAGCGCAGGCAACTGCAGCGCAGATTCGACCGTCCGCCGGGCTGAGAACAACGGGACCCGCAGATCACCCGCCCTGTGGCCCCGGACCTCCGGCCATCCGTCGCAGTCCGGCCATGGCGAACACGACCGTCGTTAAGGTGAACCACATGAGCTCTCCCGCCCGCTTCGACCGCGGCCACACCGACGATCTGATGACCTTCCTGACGGCCAGTCCGTCGCCGTACCACGCCGTGGCCAACGCGGCCGAGCGGCTGGAGAAGGCAGGCTTCAGGCAGTTGTCGGAGACGGACGCCTGGGACTCGGGCACCGGGGGCAAGTTCGTGCTCCGCGGCGGCGCGCTCATCGCCTGGTACGTCCCCGAAGGCGCCGCGGCACACACCCCCTTCCGCATCATCGGCGCCCACACCGACTCGCCGAACCTCCGGGTCAAGCCGCTCCCCGACACGGGCTCACAGGGCTGGCGGCAGATCGCGGTCGAGATCTACGGCGGGACCCTGCTCAACACCTGGCTGGACCGGGACCTGGGCCTGGCCGGGCGGCTGACCCTGCGCGACGGCACCGAGCGCCTCGTGAACATCGACCGGGCGCTGCTGCGTGTGCCCCAACTGGCCGTGCACCTGGACCGGTCGGTGAACAGCGACGGCCTCAAGCTCGACAAGCAGCGGCACATGCAGCCGATCTGGGGCCTCGGCGAGGCGCACGAGGGCGACCTCATCGCGTTCCTGGAGGAGGAAGAGGGCCTGGAACACGGCTCGGTGGCCGGCTGGGACCTGATGGTCCACTCGATCGAGCCGCCCGCCTACCTGGGCCGCGACCGCGAACTCGTGGCGGGCCCCCGGATGGACAACCTGCTGTCCGTGCACGCGGGCGTCGCGGCGCTGGCCGCCGTCTGCGGCGCCGAAAAGCTCGACCACATCCCGGTGCTGGCCGCCTTCGACCACGAGGAGAACGGCTCGCAGTCGGACACCGGCGCCGACGGCCCTCTGCTGGGGAACGTGCTGGAACGTTCAGTCTTCGCCCGTGGCGGTTCGTACGAGGACCGCGCGCGGGCCTTCGCCGGCACCATCTGCCTGTCCTCCGACACCGGGCACGCCGTGCACCCCAACTACGGTGAGCGGCACGACCCCACGCACCACCCGAGGGCCAACGCCGGTCCGATCCTGAAGGTCAACGTCAACCAGCGGTACGCCACCGACGGCAGCGGGCGCGCGGTGTTCGCCGCCGCGTGCGAGCGCGCCGGCGTCCCGTGGCAGACGTTCGTCTCCAACAACGCGATGCCGTGCGGCACGACGATCGGCCCGATCACGGCCGCCCGCCACGGCATCCAGACCGTGGACATCGGCGTCGCGATCCTCTCGATGCACAGCGCCCGCGAACTGTGCGGCGCGGACGACCCGTACCTCCTCGCCAACGCCCTGGTGGCCTTCCTGGAGGGCTGAGCCCGAGGGCTGGGCCCGAGGGCCCAGCCCTCGCAGGAAGGCGGGGAGCGGTCTCAGCCCTCTTCGTCCATGCCGGCGAGGACGAGGGGCAGCCGGGCGGCGCCGTCGGCGGTGACCTTGACGGGTACACCCCAGTCCTGCTGGTGGACGTGGCAGGCCGGGTACTCGTTGGCCGGGTCGTCGTCGCAGGACGCCGCCATCGCCGAGACGTGCAGCACGCCCTCGGTGACGTCCGGGTTCAGCTCCAGCTCCCGGAACAGGTCCGTTCCGGCGCCCTCCCCGCCCGCCAGCAGCTCAGGCGGGGTCGAGGAGACGAGCAGGCGGGTGGAGGGCCCGTAGCGGGTGTCGAGCTTCTGCCCGCTCGGGGCCTGGAAGACCACGTCGAGGCGCAGCGTGCCGGGCGCCACCTCGGTAGCGGCGCGCTGGGTGCGGTGGGCGACCGCGTCCACCCGTACCGCCTCCTCCGGGAGCCGCAGCCGGGTCAGGCGGTGCCGCGCGGACTCGACGACCACGATGTCCTCGCCGACCAGCACGGCGTCGCTGGGCTCGCGCAGGTCGGTCGCCAGGGTCGAGACCTGCCCGGTGGCGGGGTCGTAGCGGCGCAGCGCGTGGTTGTACGTGTCGCACACCGCGACCGAGCCGTCCGGCAGGGCCGTCACCCCGAGCGGGTGCTGCAGCAGGGCCTGGGCGGCGTCCCCGTCCCGGTGCCCGAAGTCGAACAGGCCGGTGCCGACCGCGGTGCTGACGGCGTAGCCGGTGTCGGCGGGGTGGACGTACCGCAGGGCGCTGGTCTCGGAGTCGGCGATCCACAGCCGGTCCCCGGCGGCGGCGAGCCCCGACGGCTGCGCGAACCAGGCCTCGGCGGCCGGCCCGTCGTGCAGCCCCTCGTTGGTGGTGCCGGCGGCGACCTCGACGGTCCCTTCCGCCGGGTCCCAGGTCCACAGCTGGTGGACGCCGGCCATGGCGATCCACACCCTGCCCTGCCACCAGGCCACGTCCCACGGCGAGGACAGGTCCACTTCGAGGGCCGGCCCGGAGGTCGGCGAACCCTGCCACCACTGCCGCCCGGTGCCGGCGACCGTCTCGACGGCCCCGCTGTCGAGGTCGACGACGCGCAGCGCGTGGTTGACGGTGTCGGCGACGACCACCCGGCCGTCGGGCAGCAGCGCCAGCCCCTGCGGCTCGCTGAAGCTGTCGCCGGCGAAGCCGCGCTCGCCGCTGCCGATACGGCGTACGACGCTCTCCCCGTCGGCGGCCAGCTCCACGAGCTGGTGGCGCGTGGAGTCCGAGACGAGGAAGTTCCCGCTGGGCAGGAGCAGCGCCTTGCCGGGGAAGCGCAGGTCGCTCGCGACGGGCTCGGGCGCCACGTACGGTCCGTCGCCGCGCCGCAGGGTGCCCTTGGCCTCGTGCTCGGCCTCCAGCTCCTCGACCAGCTTCGCGAGGGCGTGGGCGTGCCCCTCCCCGGCGTGCTGGGCGACGACGTACCCCTCAGGGTCGATCACGACGAGCGTGGGCCACGCGCGGACGGCGTACTGCTTCCAGGTGGCGAGCTCGGGATCGTCGAGGACGGGGTGGTGCACCTCGTAGCGCTCGACGGCGTCGACGACCGCCGCGTGCTCGGCCTCGTGCACGAACTTCGGCGAGTGCACGCCGATGATCACGACGGTGTCGCGGTGCTTCTCCTCCAGCTCGCGCAGCTCGTCGAGGACATGCAGGCAGTTGATGCAGCAGAACGTCCAAAAATCGAGGATCGTGACCCGTCCCCGCAGGTCGGCGAGGGTCAGCTCCTTCCCCCCGGTGTTCAGCCAGCCTCCCTTGCCGATCAGCTCGGGGGCACGGACACGGGCACGGCGGGGCGCGGGCGCGGAGGTGGGCGCCGGGGCAGCATCGTTCATCCTTCAAGCTTGCCATTCCTTTCCCCACCACCCCCACGGGTGACCGCCCCCCGCCACACGGCCGCAACGAACGGGGGTGTGGGAGCCTGGCGACGGGCGGCGAAGGAGGCTTCCGGCATGACCACCGCGCACGACTACAGCGAAGGCATCGATCCCGAACGCGCACTGAAGTACGCCATCCAGCACCACAGCGGAGACCGCACTGAGATCGTCGAAGGGGTCATCACCAACGTGACGCCGAGTTGGGACCACGAGCGAGCGGCGAAACTCGTACGTCGCCAGATCGAAGCGAGGGTGGACGATCTCGACTGCGTCGAAGGCTCTGGAAATCTGGATCTGCCCGGATCGGCCAACTGGTACGTCCCGGACATCGCCGTAGTGCCCGAGGAACTCGCCCACCGCGGGGGTGCACTGCTGCCCGATCAGACCCTGCTGATCGTTGAGATCACTTCCAAGTCCAACGCCGACACCGACCGCATCGTGAAGCGGAGGCGGTATGCCGAATACGGTGCGCCGCTCTACCTGCTCGTCGACCGGCTGGAGCGGTCCGTCACCCTGTTCGCCGAGCCCGGGAGCCTGGGCTACACCAAGGTGGACGGGCCGCATCCGTTCGGGACGGTCGTACGGCTACCGGAGCCGTTCGGCGTCGACCTCGACACCGGTGGGCTCTAGGACCGCAGGGGCAGGCGGGCCAGGTGGCCCGTTTCCTGGGCGACGTACAGGGTTCCGTCCGCGGCGAAGGTGAGGCCGTGGGGTTCCGTGCCGGGGCTCGGGAGGTGGTGTTCCTCGACGTGGCCGTCCGGGGTGATCGCGCCCACCCGGTTCGTGCCCCACTCGGTGAACCAGCACCGGCCGTCCGGGCCCGCCGTGATGGCGTGCGGCCGGCAGGCGGGGTCGGGCAGCGGGTATTCGGTGACCTCGCCCGCGGTGGTGATCCGGGCGATCCGTCCGACGCCGATCTCCGCGCACCACAGCGCTCCGTCGCCGCCCGCCGTGATGCCCACGGGGCCGGCGTCCGGGGTGGGCAGCGGATGGACGGTGATCCGGCCGTCGGTGGTGATGCGGCCGACGGCGTTCGCCCGGTTGAGGGTGAACCACAGCGCCCCGTCGGGGCCGGTGGTGATGAAGGAGGCGAAGGCGTCCCGCACCGGCAGCGGGTGTTCGGTGACCTCGCCCACCGGGGTGATGCGGCCGATGAGGTCGGCGTGCAGGGCGGTGTACCAGAGCGCGCCGTCGGGGCCCGCGGCGATGCCGAACGGGCCGCTGCCGGGGGTGGGCAGGTCGTACGCGCGGAGCTCTCCCGACACCGTGACGCGGCCGATGCGGTGGTCCCCGGCGCGGGTGAACCACAGTGCGCCGTCGGGGCCCGCGGTGATGACGGAGGGCCCGCAGTCGGCGGCTCCCGTGTCGTACCGGGTCACCTCGCCCGCGGTGGTGACCCGGGCGAGCGCGCCCGCGTGCACGAGCGTGGTCCACAGGGCGCCGTCGGGTCCGGCGGTGAGCGAGTAGGGGCCTTCGCCGGGTGCGGCCACGGTGATCGCGGTGGGGGTGTCGGTCACGGGGCTCCTCGGAGGGGTGCGGGGGCGGCGAGGTCGAGGCGGGCGCCGCACCAGCGGTCGAGCAGGCGCCGGTCGTGGCTGACGACGACGAGGGCGCCCGGGTAGTGGTCGAGGGCGGCTTCCAGGTCCTCCGCCAGCGCGAGGGACAGGTGGTTCGTCGGCTCGTCGAGCAGCAGTACGTCGGCCGGCCGGGCCACGAGGCGGGCCAGCGCGAGCCGTTGGCGCTGTCCCGTGGAGAGCTTCCCGACGGGGGTGTCGAGCCGGTCGGCCGCGAACAGCCCCAGGGAGAGAAGCCGTTCGGTGCCGTCGGGGCCGAACGCCTCGCGGACGGTGCGGGCGGGCGGGCCGGGGTCGGGCTGCTGGGGCAGGTGCCCGGTGCGGCCGCGGCGGGTGATCCGGCCGCTGTCGGGGGCGAGTTCACCGGCGAGGACGCGCAGCAGGGTGCTCTTGCCGGCCCCGTTCGGTCCGGTGACCAGCAGCCGGTCGCCCGCCGAGAGGGCGAGGTCGAGCGGGAGCAGGCGGCCGTGGACGGCGATGCCGCGGGCGTCGAGCACCGGGCCAGCGGCTGCGGACGCGGCCCCGGTCGTGTGCGGCACCGTGGTGAAGCGCAGCGGGGCCGCGGGGGCGGGGACCGGGGCGGCCAGCAGCCGGCGCAGCCGTGCCTCGGCGTTGCGGACGCGGCCGGCCAGGGACTGCTGGACGCGTCCCGCGGCCCGGTCGTACGCCATCTTGTTGCCGTCCTTCATGGCTCTGCCGGGGGCGACGCGCCGGGCGGTGGTGGCTGCGGTCTCGCGCAGCCGCTCGGTCTCGGCGCGCCAGTCGTCGTGGGCCTGGGCGCGGCGGGCGCGTTCGGCGGCCTTCCCCGCGAGGTAGCCGGTGTAGCCGCCGCCGTAGCGGGTGAGGGTGCGGGTGTCGGCGTCGGCCTCGACGAGGGTGGTGGTCACGCGGTCGAGGAAGGTCCGGTCGTGGGAGACGGCGACGGTGGTGCCGGCCCGGCCGCGCAGGTGCTCCTCCAGCCAGGTCAGGGCGGTGTCGTCGAGGTGGTTGGTGGGCTCGTCGAGCAGCAGGACCTCGGGGGAGGCGGTCAGCAGGGCCGCGAGGCGCAGTCGGACCCGTTCGCCGCCGGAGAGGCCGCCGACGCGGCGGTCGCGGTCCAGTGTGACCAGGCCGAGGCCGTGCAGGGCGCGCTCCAGCCGGGCGTCGGCGTCGTAGCCGCCGCGCAGTTCGAAGGCGGTGAGGAGGTCGCCGTACTCCGGCAGGCCGCTCTCGTCGCCTTCGGACATGGCGCGTTCCAGGGCGCGCATGCGGGTCTTGATGGTGCGCAGGTCCGTGAGGCCGCGGTCGATGACGTCCTGGACGGTGAGGTGGCCGGGGAGGTGTTCCTCCTGGGCCAGGTGGCCGAGGCCGCCGGCTGCCCGGACGGTGACGGTGCCCTGGTCGGGGGCTTCGAGGCCGGCCAGGAGGCGGAGCAGGGTGGACTTGCCGGAGCCGTTCTCGCCGATGATCCCGGTGCGTTCGCCGGGGGTGAGGGAGCAGGTGACGGCGTCGAGGACGAGGCGTCCGCCGTGGGACTTGGTGGCGGCTCGGAGGGTGAGCTGGGTGAGGTGGTGGGGCCGGGTGGACCGGCCGGTTGCGGTGGCGGGCTGCGAGACGACTCCCTAAAGCGACGACTGTTGCGTTAGAATGCTGGCATGCCGACCACCACATCCGCAAGCGGTTCTCGTCCGGGGGGCCGCAGCGCCCGGGTCCGCGCCCAGGTCCTCGAAGCCACCGGCGCGCAGCTGGTCGAGCACGGCTACGACGGGCTGACCGTCGACGCCGTGGCCGAGCGGGCCGGAGTGCACCGCACCACCGTCTACCGCCGCTGGCGGGACGTCGGCGGGCTGCTGGCCGACCTCCTCGACGCGGCGGCCGACGACGGCTGGGAGCCGGCCGACACCGGGACGCTGGAGGGCGATCTGACGGCGCTGAACGAGGAGATCCTGGCCGGGGTCACCGCCGACCCGCCGCTCACCACGGCGCTGATCGCCGCGTCGTTCCGCTCGGCCCAGGCCGCGCGGGCGCTGCGGGCCTTCTGGGAGGACCGGTACGACCGCTGCGCGGTGGTCGCGGTACGCGCAGAGGAGCGGGGCGAACTCCCGCCGGGCACCCGGTCGCGGGAGCTGCTGGTCGCGGCGACCGCGCCGATGTACCACGAGCTGGTCCTGCTGGGCACGCCGCCGGACCCGCGCCTCCCGGCCACCACGGCCCGCACCGCCGCCCTGGCGGGCCGGGCCGGCGCCTTCGCCGGGCCCTGACCGGGTTCTGACCGGGCCCTGACCCGGCCCTCATCGGCCGCCGATCGGCCCTTGCCCGGACGCGGCCGGACGCGCCCGGTAGCGTGCGGGAGCATGACGGACAGCACGCCGCCGAAGGGGCGGATATTCGAGGCCTTGAACGCCGAAGCGGTGTGCAGTGCCGCGCGGTTGAGGGAGCTGTACGAGGAGCCGGGGGAGATGGCGCGGCGCAAGGCCGTGGACCGGATCCACGAGGCCGCCCGCGCGGTCATCGGACGGTCGTCGCTGGTGTTCGTCGCGAGCGCCGGGGCGGGCGGGCACTGCGACGTGACGCCGCGGGGCGGGCCGCCCGGATTCGTCGCCGTGCTCGACGAGTTCACCCTCGCGATCCCCGACGCCACCGGCAACAAGCGGCTCGACACCGCCCACAACATCGTGGAGACGGGCCGGGCCGGGCTGATCTTCGTCATCCCGGGCCGGTCCACCACACTGCGCGTGAACGGGCGGGCCTGCGTCAGTGCCGACCCGCGGCTGCTGGAGCAGCTGACCGCCGTCGGCAAGCCGCCGCGCAGCGCGATCGTCGTGGAGGTGGAGGAGGCCTACCAGCACTGCCCGAAGGCGTTCCTGCGCAGCGGCGCGTGGAAGCCCGAGCAGTGGCTCGCCGAGGACGCCGCCCCCAGCTCCGCCGAGATCACCCTCGCCCACCTGGACATGCCGCATCTGACGATCGAGGACATCCGCCGGCAGGAGCGCGAGTCCCTGCTGTACCGCTACGAGTAAGGGCTGTCCCGCAATCCGTGGCGGATCAGCGCGCGGCGTCGGACGCGGTGCATGGGCGCTTCCGACAACGCGGCGAGGCGCCGTAGCCGGCGCCGGAGATTGCGGGACGGCCCTCAGGTGAAGAGGGCGCTCAGGCGCGGCAGTCGGGTCGCCAGTTCGGCCGTGTCGTCGAAGTCGAAGTCCCAGGACGGGTCCAGGGGCGGGTAGCTGATCGTGAAGGAGTCCGCCGGGAGCTCGCGGCCGGTGGCGCTCTCGTACGCGCTCCACGCGATCGAGAGGGCCTCCTCGTCCCACAGCTCCAGGCCCTCCGCGGCCGCCTCGCGGACCGCCGGGTGGTCCGCGAGGGAGTCGGGGTCGGCCAGGGCGGCGTCGAAGACCGCACGGCCCTGGGTGAGCAGCCAGCCGCGGAAGTAGTCGAAGCCGTCGTCCGAGCAGCCGCCGTTGATCATGTAAGCCGCGGCCCAGAGCGGGCTGCGGTAGGACTCCGCGAGCAGGTCCCACAGCACCTGCTGGGCCGCGGCTATCTCCGCCTGTGGACGGGCCGCGAGCAGCTCGCCGGCCCGCCGCGCCACCGCGTCCACCCCCGCACCGGCGTCCGCCGCCGTCTCCGTGCGGGCCGTCTCGATCAACTGCCAGAACATCTGCTTGTCCATGGGAAGAGCCTGGCACCCGGCACTGACATCAGCCGAGGAAGGAGTGGAGAGATCGCGTGAACGAGGTGACGAAGGCGTCCTGGACCTCTGCCGGGAGCAGGTCCAGGGACAGGTACGGGTTGAGGTCCTCCAGCTCGACGAGGAGCAGTTCGCCGGACGGCGCCCGGCAGGCGTCCACCCGCTGGATGCCGTGGGAGAGGGTGTTCCACTCGACGAAGGAGCGGGCGAAGGCCAGGTCCTCGCCGGTCGGCTCGTACGGACGCAGTTCCCAGCGGCGGGCCGGGTCGGGGGCGTACAGCGCGTACTGGAAGGCGTCGTCGACGAAGTAGAAGGACACCTCGTACGCGAAGTCGATGCGCGGCTGGATCAGCACGGCCCCGGCCTCGCCGGCCGGTGTCGTGGTGAAGGTGAGGCCGATGGAGTCGGCGCCCTGCCTCGGCTTGACGACGTACTCGGGCACCTGCGGCAGTTCCGCGAGCCGGGCCGGGTCGTCGACGGTCGGGATGACCGGGTAGCCGGCGGCCGTCAGGTCGAGGAGGTACTGCTTGCCGGCCATGTCGGCGCGGCCGGTGAGGGGGTTGTAGACGGGCGTGCCGGCGGCGAGGGCGGCGGCGCGGAAGGCGTCGTACTCCTCCTGGTAGTGCAGGACCGGGCCGCTGTTGCGGACGATCACGGCGTCGAAGCCGGGCATCAGGGCGCGGGCGTCGGCCGGGTGGCACAGGGCCAGATCGAAGTGCTCGCGCAGGCGCGAGGTGAGGAATATGTCCTCGTCGCAGTAGCGGCGGCCGCGTGCGGGGTACGCCAGGTCGGTCACGTAGAGGAGTGGCATGGGGGAAACCTATCGCGGGCACTGATCAGCGCATGAAATACCTCGTTCGGGACAAAATGCTGGCCATCGGGGACGACTGCTGGATCGAGGACGAGGACGGTCGGCACGCCTTCCTCGTCGACGGGAAGGCGCTGCGGTTCCGGGACACGCTGGAGCTGAAGGATCCGGACGGCCGGATCCTGATCACCCTGCGGGAGAAGCTCTTCGGTTTCCGCGACGCGATGACCCTGGAGCGGGACGAGCGGCGGCTCGCGGTGATCCGCCGCAAGCGCCTCTCGCTGCTGCGCAACCACTTCCGCGTGACGCTGGTGGAGGGCACGGAGCTCGATGTCAGCGGGCGGATCCTGGACCGGGAGTTCAAGGTCGAGTACGACGGGGAGCTGCTCGCGCTGGTCTCCCGGCAGTGGTACCGGGTGCGGGAGACGTACGCGGTGGACGTGGTCCGGGCGGACGCGGACGCGGCGCTGCTGGTCGCGGTCGCGGTGTGCGTGATCCGGATGGCCGAGAGGGAGCGGGAGGACGCCCTCCCGGACTGAGTGCGGGCCCCGGGCCCCACGGTGCTCCCCGCCCCGGCCCGCGCTCCCGGTGTCCGCAGGCCGGCCGCGTCCCCGCGGCCGACGGCAGGCGTCAGCGGTAAGCGGTAAGCGGTCAGCGGTCAGCGGCCCAGGCGGCGGTCCTTGAGGGCCGGGAACTGCGCGCGGGTGTCGGCGACCTTGGCCGGGTCCAGGTCCACGGTGAGGACCTCCTCGCCGGGGCCCGCCTCCGCCAGGACCTCACCCCACGGGTCCACGACCAGGCTGTGCCCCGCCTGTTCGACGCCCGCGTGGGTGCCGGCCAGGCCGCACGCCAGGACGTACGACTGGTCCTCGACGGCGCGCGCCCGGTTCAGCAGCGTCCAGTGCGAGCGGCGGCGCGCGGGCCAGCCCGCGGCGACGATCATCGTGGTCGCGCCGGCGTCGACCAGGCCCCGGAACAGTTCCGGGAAGCGCAGGTCGTAGCAGGTGGCGATGCCGAGGGTCTGTTCCGGCAGCTCCACCGTGGTCAGGGAGTCGCCGGCGGACATGAGGACCGCCTCGCCCTGGTCGAAGCCGAAGCGGTGGATCTTGCGGTAGGTGGCGGCCAGCTCGCCGGCCGGGGAGAGGACCAGGGCGGTGTTGAAGAGGGAGCCGTCGCCCGCGCGCTCCACGACCGAGCCCGCGTGCAGCCAGACGCCGGCGTCGCGCGCCGCCTTGGACATGGCCTCGTAGGTCGGTCCGTCCAGCGGCTCGGCCTCGGTCTCGAACTGCTCGTAGGCGAACGCCCCGACCGTCCACAGCTCGGGCAGCACGACAAGATCGGAATCTTCCTGTTCCCGTACGAGATCGGCCGCTCGGGCGCGCCGGGAAGGCACCGACTCGCCCTCGTTCACTGCGATTTGGATCAACGAGGCGCGCACACTACCACCGTCCTGGCGTTCAAGCCGTCAACTCGGGCCTACGAATCGTCACACGAAAGCACTGCCGGGGTGCTCACAGGCAGCGTAGTTTTGGAAACTGAGTCCACTGCTTCCGAAACGCGCCACTGAACGACGCCACTGAACAGCACCGCGAGGGGTCCCGTTGACCGTCCATCCGCATCCCAGCCTGCAGCCCTATGCCGACGCGTGGACGCACTCCATCGAGGCGATATCCGAGCTGGTCCTCCCCCTGACGGAGGGCGAGTGGAACCGGGCCACGCCGTGCCCCGGCTGGTCGGTGCGTGACGTCGTCTCCCACATCATCGGCATCGAATGCGAGCAGCTGGGGGACCCCCGGCCGATCCACACGGTGGCGCGGGACCTGCGGCACGTGGTGGACGAGTTCAGCCGGTACATGGAGGTGCAGGTCGACGTACGGCGCCACCACACCGCGCCGGAGATGACCTCGGAGCTGGAGTACACCGTCATCCGCCGCGCGCGGCAGCTGCGCAACGAGAAGCGGGATCCGGACACGATGGTGCGGGGGCCGCTGGGCGACCAGGTGACCCTGGAACACGCGCTGCGGCTGCGGGCATTCGACGTGTGGATCCACGAGCAGGACCTGCGGTGGGCGCTGGGGTCGCCGGGGAACTGGGACGCGCCGGGTGCGTACGTGGCGCGGGACATCCTCCTGTCCGGGCTGCCGAAGGTGGTCGCGAAGCGGGCGGGCGCCCCGGCGAACTCCGCGGTGGTGATCGACGTGACCGGGCAGCTGGAGTTCATGCGGACGGTACGGGTGGACGCGGACGGCCGGGGCACGGTGGACAAGTCCCCGTCGCTGGGCCCGGCGGTGACGCTGGCCATGGACTGGGAGACGTACGTCCGCCTCGCGGCGGGCCGGGTGCGGGCGCACGCGGTCGCCGACCGGGTGAAGGTGGAGGGGGACGCGCAGCTGGCGGAGGCCATCCTGACGCAGTTCGCCGTGACCCCCTGATCCCCTGGCCCTCGGCCCTGCCCCCTGGCCCCGCGGCCCGGTGGGTGGTCCGGTGGGTGGCCTGGTGGCACCGCTCAGGCGGTGGAGCGCGGCCGCCGTTCCGTCCCCGGGCCGGACGCCTGGACGGGTGCCTGCGCGGGCGCCTCTACGGGTGCCTGCGCGGGGAGGGTGGCGCGGCCGCGGGCCGCCTCGCGGGCCAGTGCCCTGCGGCGCAGGCGCAGGATCTGGCTGACGCCGAGCGCTTCGAGCACGAAGACCGTCGAGAAGGCGATGCGGTAGTCGTCGCCGGTGGCGTCGAGGAGGACGCCCACCGTCAGCAGGGTCGTCATCGAGGCGATGAAGCCGCCCATGTTGGTGATCCCGGAGGCGGTGCCCTGGCGTTCGGCCGGGTTGGCGGGGCGGGCGAAGTCGAAGCCGATCATCGACGCCGGGCCGCAGCCGCCCAGCACCAGGCACAGGGTGGTCAGCAGCCACATCGGCGCGTGCCCGCCCGGGTGGGCGAGGACCGCGCCCCAGAGCAGGGCCGTGAGGCCGACCGTCCCCAGGGCGAGGGGTATCCGGGAGGACTGGCGGCGGCCGATGATCTGGCCGTAGACCAGCCCGAGCGCCATGTTCGAGGCGACGACCAGCGTGAGCAGTCCGCCCGCGGTGGTCCGCGTCAGCCCCTGCGCCTCGATCAGGAAGGGCATGCCCCACAGCAGCAGGAACACCATCGCGGGGAACTGCGTGGTGAAGTGCACCCACAGGCCGAGCCGGGTTCCGGGCTCGCTCCAGGACTCCCTGATCTGGCGCCGTACGAAGCCCGCCCCGCCGGTCCGCTCGGCCGGCGCCGGCGCCGGCTCGTGGCCCTCCGGGTGGTCGCGCAGGAACAGCACCAGCGGCACCAGCACCACCAGCCCGGCCACCGCGCTGCCCGCGAAGGCCGCGGTCCAGCCGACCCCGTGCAGGACGGGCGCGAGGACGAGGGTGGAGACGAGGTTGCCCGCCATGCCGACCAGCCCGGCCAGCTGCGCCACAAGCGGCCCGCGCCGGGCCGGGAACCAGCGGGTGCCGAGCCGCAGCACGGAGATGAAGGTCATCGCGTCGCCGCAGCCCAGCAGCGCGCGGGCGGCGAGGGCCATCTCGTAGGAGGGGGAGAGCGCGAAGCCGAGCTGCCCGGCGGTGAAGAGCACCGCGCCCAGCGTCAGCACCTTCTTGGTGCCGAGCCGGTCCACCAGCAGGCCGACGGGGACCTGCATGCCCGCGTAGACGAGGAGCTGGAGCAGGGAGAAGGCGGACAGGGCGGAGGCGTTGACGTGGAAGCGGTCCGCCGCTTCGAGACCGGCCACGCCCAGGCTGGTACGGAAGATCACCGCGACGAAGTAGACGGCGACGCCTATGCACCAGACGGCGACGGCCCTCCCGCCGCCCGGCGGGTCCTGCGTCTGCCCGACACCCACAGGCCCGCCGCCCACAGGCCCGCCGCTCACAGGCCCGGTCGCCGCACGAGCGACTCGACCCGGCCGATGTGCCCGCGTACCGCGGTGGCGGCCGCCCCGGCGTCCCCGGCCCGCAGCGCGTCCAGGATCTCGGCGTGCTCGGCCAGCGTCCGCTCCAGCCGGTCGGGGTGCGCGTGCAGCAGGGCCACGCCCATCCGCAGTTGCCGGTCGCGGAGTTGGTCGTAGAGCCGGCACAGGATCTGGTTCCCGGCGCTGCGCACGATCTCGGCGTGGAAGCCCCGGTCCGCCGCCGTCATCGCGGCGAGGTCCCCCGCGGCGGCGTGCCGGCGCTGCTCGTCGAGCAGCGCTTCGAGCCGGTCCAGCAGGCCGGGTGGCGCCGGCACGGCCTTGCCTACGGTGAACTCCTCGACCAGCAGCCGGGTTTCGAGGACGTCGTCGATCTCCTGCGCCGAGACCGGCAGGACCAGGGCGCCCTTCTTCGGGTACAGCTTCAGCAGCCCCTCGGTCTCCAGGCGCAGCAGCGCCTCCCGGACCGGGGTCCGGGACACCCCCACCGCCTCGGCGAGCTCTCCCTCGGTGAGGAGGGTGCCGCCTTCGTAGCGCCGGTCGAGCACACCGTGCTTGACGTGCCGGTAGACGCGGTCGGCGGCGGTCGCGGTGCTGGTGGCGGCAGGCATGCGCACAGCATAGATACAACAGGGGTGCAACACCTGGCCCGTCCGGGATGTGGACCCCGGCAGGGCATCGGCCCGCGGCAGGAGGCGGACCCGGGTGCTCTCCGACCTCGCCCCCGCCCGCCTGCACCGAAGGATGTACCGGGGCTTCGTCCGCCCGCAGGACGTACCCGGCCCCGCGCACCGGGAGCCTGGAGTCATGGCCGACACCCTTGCCCCGGTGGCCCGCACGACCACCCGGCTCCCCCTCCTCGACGTACTGCGCGGCGCCGCGATCCTCGGCACGCTCATGACCAACGTCTGGATCTTCGCCTCCCCCGGCTCGGAGTGGGGTGTGCTCCAGGGCGGACTGAAAGCTCCCGACGCACTCGCCGACCCCTCCGCCGCCACCATCGCCGAGGCCGTCTTCCGCTTCCTCGCGGACGGCAAGTTCCTGGCCCTGCTCACGGTGCTGTTCGGTGTCGGCCTGGCCATCCAGTACGACTCCGCCGCCCGGCGCGGCGAACCGTGGCCCGGCCGCTATCCGAAGCGCGCCGCCTTCCTCTTCGCCGAGGGCACCGTCCACTTCGTCCTCGTCTTCGCCTGGGACGTGCTGATGGGGTACGCCGTGACCGCCCTGCTCGTCGCCTGGCTGCTGGCGCGCTCCGAGAAGGTGCGGCGCGCGGCCATGTGGACGGCCGGCAGTGTGCACGTGGTGCTGCTGGGCCTGCTGACCCTTGACGCGACGGCCCGCCCGGACGGTGCGCCGAAGGCCCTGGACCCGGCCGCCGTCGACCTCTACGCCCACGGGAGCTGGCCGGCGCAGGTCGCCTTCCGCCTGGAGCACTTCCTCGTCCTGCGCATCGAGCCCGTCATCTCCTTCGGGCTGCTGGTACTCCTCTTCCTCCTCGGCGTACGCCTCCACCGCGCCGGCGCCTTCGCCGCCACCGAGGACGGCCGCCGCATCCGGACCCGGCTGGCCGCCTGGGGCCTGGGCCTCGGACTGCCGCTGAACGCCGCGACCGCCCTCGGCGGCGGCGACTTCTACCTTCTGGGCCGCTACGGGGCGGCGCCGCTGCTCGCCCTCGGCTACATCGGCCTGATCGGCATCGCCCTGGACCGGCTGTGGATCCCCGGATCCGCGACCCGCGCCCTCGGCTCCATCGGCCGCACCGCGCTGACCTGCTACGTCGCCCAGAACCTGCTCTGCATGCTGCTCTGCTACGGCATCGGGCTGGGCCTGGCCGACCGGCAGGCCGGCAGCGGCCCCTGGTGGGTGATGGGCCTGTGGGCGGGCGTGAGCCTGACCCTGGCGGCCGGGTCGTGGCTGTGGCTGCGCCGCTTCGACCGCGGCCCGCTGGAGGCCCTGCAGCACGCGGTCCTCAGCCCGCGCCGCCGCTCCCCGGCGTGACCTCCACGTCCAGCACGAACTCGTCGTACGGGACCTCGTGCGGGTAGGGCGGCCGGACCTGCGCGAAGCGGATCCTGGCCCGGCCCCCGCCCGGGGGCCGGGCCCGTACGACGTAGCTCAGCTCCACCGCGGCCCCGGGCGGCGCGCCGCCCAGGGCGGCCGGCCCCGGCGCCACCGACACCGCGTCCGCGTCCCCCGTGACCTGCCAGGTCCACACGTACCCGCGCGCCCCGCGCCCGGTGAGCCGCAGCTCGTAGGGCTCGCCGGGGCTCAGCACGACACTGCGTATCTCCACGCGCGCCCGGTCCTCTCAGACGGGGCCGATCACCGGCCCTTCGTGCCAGCCCGCGCCGTCGCGCCAGTAGTGCTGCAGGCGGCGGTCGGTGCGCAGGACGACGACTTCCAGGTTGAACCCGAAACTGCCCTGGAGCATCCCGGTGACCGCGGCGGCGTCGTGGCCGAAGACCGCGCTGCGCCGCCACGGGGAGCCGCCCGCGTTGCCGCGCCACCAGTGCTCGACCTGTCCGCCGGCCACGGCCACGCACAGCTCGTAGTTCCCGGCGGTGTCCTCGTCGGCGGCCCCGTACTGGCCCTCGATCAGGCAGGGCGCGGAGGTGGCGGGCGTGCCGCTGCCGAAGACCTCCCCGGCCCGCCAGGCGAAGCCGTCGGGGTCGTCGCGCCACCACAGCTGCATGAGGCCGTCGGTGCGGGCGGCGACCAGGTCGAGGTGGCGCGAGCGGGTCTGGAGGAGAGCGGGGCCGTAGTGGGCGATGCCGGAGGCGAAGCGGCCCCCGTCGTTCCAGGTCCAGGGGGCGCCGTTGATCCGCCACCAGTGGTTCAGCCGGCCGTCGGCGGTGCGGACGACCACCTCGAAGTTGCCCGGCTTGCCGTAGTCGCTCTGGATGAACGCCGGGGTGGAGCCGACGGCCGCGTCCCCCGGGCCGAAGGCGCCGCCGTCGCGCCATACCCCGGCGGACTGCTCGTAGTACCAGTGGCGCAGCCGGCCGCCCGTGGTCACGTGCAGGGACTCCATGTTGCGGTTGTAGGTGGTCCCGGTGAAGGCGGGCTGGCCGGAGGCGTCGTGCGCGAAGGTGCCCGCGCGGGCCCACGCGAAGGGCGCGTCGCCCTCGCGCCACCAGTGCTGGAGCCGGCCGCCCGTGGTGGTGGCGAGGAGCTCGAAGTTGCGGTGGGCGCGGCCGTTGCCGCTCTCGTAGACGTTGCCCGTGTGCAGACGGCGCTTGGTCCACGGGTCGGGGTTGGTGCCGCGCAGCCCGCACTTGGCCCAGTGGTCGATGTTGACCTCGCCGTAGGCGATCCGGCCGTAGCCGCCCACGTGGTAGCCGGTGCCCCAGGAGTTCTTGAACAGCCAGCAGCCCGCCGCGTCGTCGTAGCCCACGACCAGCACGCAGTGGCCGCCGGCGAGCCGTTCGCTCGTGCGGTGGTAGACCCCGGAGCCGAGGCCGAAGAAGTCGTCGTAGACGTCGAAGCAGGCGGTCAGCGGGCCGACCGTGTCCAGCCACACCTTCTGCTGCTCGACGTCGCCGAGCCGGACGTAGTCGGTGACCCGCACGGTACGGCCGCACCGGTCCCAGCTCGGCGTGTACTCGGCGCGCCAGGCGTCGCGGCGGGCGGCCGGCAGCCCGGCGGGCGGGGTGCTGTACGGCCAGCAGTCCGGGTCGGCGAGACCGCCGTTCGCCGTGATCCAGTCGAGGGCGGTCTCCGGGTTGCTGCCCTGCCCGCAGCTGAAGCGCAGACCGTCGTGGACGTCGCCCTCGGAACGCTCCGCCCATACGTCGTGCTCGATGCGGGCCATGGACTCCACCAGGCCGACGGCGGCGAAGGCCCAGCAGGAACCGCACGGGTTCTGGTCCTTCACCTTGGTGATCCAGGGCCAGCCCCAGCGGTTGCGCCAGTCCACGGCGGCGGGCCGGGCTTCGAAGACCCGATCCCCGGTCCCGGCGAGCAGCCCGTGCGCGGCGCGGCGGCGGGTCAGGTGCGGATTGCCGCTCGCGTGCCCGACGAGCCCCCGCAGATCGATCGTGCCCGCCTCCGCGGCGGTCGTCAGGTTCGCCCCGGGCTCCAGACCGAGCGAGGGCCGCGGCACCGGCTCGTCGTCGGCCAGGTGCTCCAGGACCGTCCACCGCGCCCCCCGCGCGCTCAGCTGCGCGCGCAGCTCCCCCACCGATTGAACAGACTCCTGCGGCATGGCGGCCCCCCAGCTGCAACCGTTCGGATCCGAGATCCGGGGAGCGTCCCTTGCCCGCCGGGGGCCGTCAAGGGGGTCCGCACGGTCGCGCGGTGGCACGCGGGGGGCATGCGCTCCGCCGGCCCCGGCGGCTCACCCCGCGGCGAGGGCCTCTCTGATCCGGGCCAGTGACGGGTTCACCATCGGGGGGTGGCCGGCGACGACCACCGTGGGGACGGTCTCGTTGCCGTCGGCCACTGCGCGGACGAAGGCCGCCGCCTCGGGGTCCCGCCAGATGTCGACCTTCCGGTAGGGGATCCGCGCCGCCCGGAGCTGCGTGCGGAGCTTGATGCAGAAGACGCATCCCGGCCGCCAGTACAGGGTGACGACCGCGTCCCCGCCGGACCCTGTGAAGCCGAACCGTCCCATGCCACAACCTCCTTGGCCCGCGTCCCACCTGGTCCGACGACAGTACCCGCGGGGAGGCGGAACGGGCCGGCAGTGGCCGGGGAGGGTCCGTATAAGGTCCCCGTATGGGCACCTGGATCGCGCCGAGCGTCATCGAGAGAGAGCTGTACGAGGCCAAGACCGCGGGCGACTGGGCGGCGTACTTCGACGTGCTCGCACGCGCCCAGCTCTACCTCGTGCAGCCCCGCGTGCAGGCCGACGCGCACCCCGACTCGGTCTTCTTCCACCCCACCCCGGACCGCATGCTCGTCGTCCGCACCGCCGGAATGCTGCCCGCGCCCACTCCCGAGACGGTCTTCGAGTCCCGGAGCCTGGGCTGGTTCTCCAAGGTGTGGGCCGCCGACGACCCCGCCTTCCTCGCCGTGAACCCGGGCTCACCCGCCGAGGCGTACCTCACCACCACCCCCGCCGACCTGGCCCGTTGGCGGGCGCACGCGGACGCCGCGCCTTTCTACGGCCTGCCCGCGGGCAAGGTCCACGCCCTCTTCACCGGCGGGCCCCTGCACGGGGACATCGCGCACGGCCTCGCCGTCGGCGCCCATCTGGCGGTCACGAACGGCGAGTTCTGGAACGCCCTCGCCTACCACGGCAGCGGCTACCGGCACGAGCGCCGCCGCGTCGCGAAGAGCTGGGGCATCACCGACCGGGCCGACTGGCTCGCCACCCTCGAAGAGCTCCTGGGCACCTCGGTGGTCAGCCCGGTCTGGGAGTTCGCGCTGCGCGTCCGCCGCGTCCTCGCCTCCGACTTCGCGGGGCCGGTGGACGTGGAGCACTGGCGGCACGCCGCCGAGGCGAGCATGCGCCGCAACGCCGAACGCTCCGCCGAGCCGCAGCTCACCCCCGACGGGGTCACCGTCGCCCGGCCGCGCCCTGCCGCCGAGGTGGAGGGGGAGATAGCCGGCGTCAAGCGGCTCATAGGCCGCATAGCCCGCTACGAACAACGCTTCCGGGCCGACGGACTGCTCCCCGAGGACGGCTGGGTCCGCTCCGTCGAGGCCTGGGACCTCGGCCGCGCCTCCCAGATGGCCCGCTGGGGCATCGGCTGCCGCTACGGCACCCTCCACGAGGCGGAGAAGGCCGTGCTGCGTGCCGGGGAGTCGGCCCGCCAGACGTACCGCTCGTGGGAGGAGTTCTCCGCCGGGTACGTCCTGGGCCGGTGCCTGCACTTCGACGAGGAGGAGTTCGGCACCTGGTACACGGGCGCCCTCGCCGCCCATGGCACGCTGACCACCGACCCCGCCAGCCCCTGGCGCAACATCCCCTGGACGTGACCGACCTCGGGTAGTCGCCGCCCCGGCCGGGAATCCGGCCGCGGCGCGCGGCGCCCGCAACTAGCCTCACCACCATGACTGTTGAGCTGAACGAGACCGTGCGCGGGCTGCTCGACGCCCCGCACCCCGCCGTCCTGTCGACCATCAACCCCGACGGGAGCCCGCAGAGTTCCGTGATCTGGGTGACCCGTGACGGGGACGAGCTGCTGATCTCCACCGAGCAGGGCCGCCGCAAGGAGCGCAACATCGTGCGCGACGGCCGGGTCGGCCTGACCGTCTTCGACCTGGCCAACCCCTTCCTCTACGCCGAGATCCGCGGCACGGCCACCGTCACCGAGGACGTCGGCCGGGCGGTGGCCGTCCGGATCGCCGAGGAGTACATGGGCCCGGGCGCGGGCAAGGAGTACCAGGACGCCCCGCCGGAGGACGTCCGCGTGATCGTCCGCATCACCCCGACCAAGGTCCTCGGCAACGCCGCCCGCCAGGCCTGACCCGCCCCGCAGGCTCCTCCAGCTCCGCCCGCGCGCGCCCACCGGGCGGCAGGCCGCCTCACCGGGTGGCCGGTTCAGCGGGCCGGGTCCTCCAGGACGAGGCGGATCTCGGTGACCTCGTAGCCGGCGCGGTCGAAGGCGGCGGCCATCGGCAGGTTCACGGTGTCCGTGGTCGCGGTGATGCGCTCGGCGCCCTCGGCCGCGTGGAAGCGGGTGATCTCGGCGAGGATCTCGTCGATCAGGCCCCGGCCGCGCTGCTCCGGTACGACGCCCAGGTAGCCGACGTTGCGGTGGTAGGGGGTGGCGGAGGGCACGGCCAGACCCGCGAGGCGGCCGTCGGGCAGGTGGGCCAGGCGCCACCAGGAGCGCTCGCCGGGACAGTCGCGGTAGAAGTCGAAGTCCTCGCGGGCCAGCTGCTCGGCGTCCATCAGCTCCAGTTCGTGCTGCGTGGCCAGGTCGAGGCTGCCCCGGGAGAGCCGGACGAAGGCGTCCAGCATCTCCTCGTCGGTGCCCTCGCGGAAGACGAGCCGGCCGGTGGGCTCCGCCGTCCCGGCCGCCGGCGTCCACTCGTAGCGCAGGCGCTCGATCTCGCGGGTCAGGCCGGTCCGGTTCGCGGCGTCCTGGCGCCAGGCGACCGCCGCGGCCAGCTCCGGGTCGTCGCGCCAGCCGCGGGGCAGGGAGATGTTGTAGCCGGGCCGCTTGCCGAAGGCGGCGTGACCGGCGTCCAGCAGCCCGGCGGCGACCGCGGCGGGGTCGGCGACCCCGGCCCCCACCTGGAGGCAGTCGAGCGCGATCGGCTGCTCGCTGTCGGCCCGGCCCCACCACAGGGCGCGCGCCAGGATCCTGCCGTCCCCGTCCTCGGCGGTCCAGATCCACTCGGGGCGGATCCGGTTCCCGGCGAGTTCCTCGCGGATCTTCTCGGCGGTCAGGGCGGGGACGGGGCCGTCGGCCGGGTGGGCGACGGCACGGTCCAGGTCTGCGGGGTCTGCGGTGGCAGCGCGCAAGAGCATCCGCCGATGATCACACGCGGTCCGTCGGCCGACCAGGCAATTCAGGCCCTGGAACGGCCGACGGCCGGCCTCCTCGGGGGAGACCGGCCGCCGGTTTCGTGCCGTGGTCCGCTACGACCAGGTGATCAGCCGGCGGGGGTGCTCCAGGACCGCCGCGATGTCGGCGAGGAACTTCGAGCCGAGCTCGCCGTCGATGAGGCGGTGGTCGAACGACAGGGCCAGGGTGGTGACCTGACGCGGCTTGACCTTGCCCTTGTGGACCCACGGCTGGAGCTTGATCGCGCCGACCGCGAGGATCGCGGACTCGCCGGGGTTCAGGAGGGGCGTACCGGTGTCGACGCCGAAGACGCCGACGTTGGTGATGGTGATCGTGCCGTTCTGCATGTCGGCCGGGGAGGTCTTGCCGTCGCGGGCCGTGGCGACCAGCGAGGACAGGGACTCCGACAGCTCGCCCAGGGTCTTGGCGTGGGCGTCCTTGATGTTCGGGACGATCAGCCCGCGGGGCGTGGCCGCCGCGATGCCCAGGTTGACGTAGTGCTTGAGCACGATCTCCTGGGCCGCTTCGTCCCAGGACGCGTTGACGTCCGGGTTGCGGCGGATGGCCACCAGGACGGCCTTGGCGATCAGGAGCAGCGGGTTGATCCGCAGACCGGCGAGGTCCGGGTCGTCCTTGAGCTCCTGGACCAGCTTCATCGTGCGGGTCACGTCGAACGTGATGAACTCGGTGACGTGCGGCGCGGTGAAGGCCGAGGCGACCATGGCCTGGGCGCTGACCTTGCGGACGCCCTTGACCGGGATACGGGTCTCCCGCGCCGACGCCTCGGCCGCCGGAGCGGCCACGGCCGCCTCGGCCACCGGGGCCTGGGCCTGCGCCGCGACGGGGGCCGCGGCGGCGGGCACGGCCTGCGGGGTGATCGCCGCGGCGGCCGCCGCGTGGACGTCCTCCCGGGTCACGACGCCGCCGTCACCGGTCGGCACCACCGAGGCCAGGTCGATGCCGAGGTCCTTGGCGAGCTTGCGCACCGGCGGCTTGGCCAGCGGACGCTCACCGGTGGGCTGCGCCGGGACCGCGGGGAGCACCGGCGCGGCCGGGGCCGCGGGGGCGGCGGCCGGGCCGGCCGTGCCGTTCTGCGCGGCCGCGGCCGCCGTGGCCTTGCGCGGGCGGCGCTTGGTGGAGGCGGTGGAGACGCCGTAGCCGACCAGGACGGGCTGGCGGGCCTCGGCGACGGGCTCCTCGGCCGGAGCGGCCGGAGCCGCCGCAGCGGCCTCGGCGACGGGCGCGGCCGCCGTCTGGACCGGCGCCTCGGCGCCGGCGTCACCGGTCTGCACCGAGATGATCACCTGGCCGACGTCGACCGTGGTGCCCTCCTCGAAGAGGAGCGCGTGCACGGTGCCGTCGAAGGGGATCGGCAGCTCGACGGCGGCCTTGGCCGTCTCGACCTCGCAGACGACCTGGCCGTCGGTGACGGTGTCACCGGGCTGGACGTACCACTTGAGGATCTCGGCCTCGGTGAGGCCCTCGCCCACGTCGGGCATCTTGAATTCGCGGATGGTCATGGAACGTGGCTCCTCAGTACGCCAGCGAGCGGTCGACGGCGTCGAGCACCCGGTCCAGGCCCGGCAGGTACTCGTCCTCCAGGCGGGCCGGCGGATACGGGGCGTGGAAGCCTCCCACGCGCAGCACCGGGGCCTCCAGGTGGTAGAAGCACCGCTCCGTGATGCGGGCGGCGATCTCCGAGCCCACGCCGAGGAAGACCGGCGCCTCGTGGACGACCACGAGGCGGCGGGTCCGCTCCACCGACGCCTGGATCCCGTCGAAGTCGACCGGGGACATCGAGCGCAGGTCGAGGACCTCCACCGACTTGCCCTCCTCGGCGGCCGCGGCCGCCGCCTCCAGGCAGACCTTCACCATCGGACCGTAGGCGGCCAGGGTGAGGTCGGAGCCCTCGCGCACCACGCGCGACGTGTGCAGCTCGCCCGGGATGGCCTCGGTGTCGACCTCGCCCTTGTCCCAGTAGCGGCGCTTCGGCTCGAAGAAGATCACCGGGTCGTCGCTGAGGATCGCCTGCTGGAGCATCCAGTAGGCGTCGCTCGCGTTCGACGGGGAGACCACCTTCAGGCCCGCGACGTGCGCGAACAGCGCCTCGGGGGACTCGGAGTGGTGCTCGACCGCGCCGATCGCGCCGCCGTACGGGATGCGCACGACGACCGGCAGCTTGATCTTGCCCAGGGAACGGGCGTGCATCTTCGCGAGCTGCGTGACGATCTGGTCGTACGCCGGGAAGACGAAACCGTCGAACTGGATCTCCACGACCGGCCGGTAGCCGCGCAGGGCCAGGCCGATGGCGGTGCCGACGATGCCCGACTCGGCGAGCGGGGTGTCGATGACCCGCTCCTCACCGAAGTCCTTCTGCAGGCCGTCGGTGATCCGGAAGACACCGCCCAGCTTGCCGACGTCCTCGCCCATGATCAGGACCTTCGGGTCCTGGTCCAGGGCCTTGCGCAGCGACTCGTTGAGCGCCTTCGCGATCGACATCTTCAGGGCAGCCATCAGTGACCCTCCTCGGCCGACTCGAAGGACGCGAGGTAGGCGGCGAACTGCGCGCGCTCCTCGTCGACGAGCGCGTGCCCGTCCGCGTAGACGTTCTCGAAGATCGCCATGGTGTCGGGGTCGGGCATGGCGCGCACGGCCTCGCGGACCCGCTTGCCCATGGCCTCGCTCTCGGCCTCCAGCTCCTCGAAGAACGCCTCGTCGGCGCCGCCGGTGGCCAGCAGGTGGGCCTTCAGGCGCTGGATGGGGTCCTTGGACTCCCAGGCCGCCCGCTCCTCGTCCCGCCGGTACTTCGTCGGGTCGTCGGAGGTGGTGTGCGCGCCCATGCGGTACGTGAACGCCTCGATCAGGGTCGGGCCCTCGCCGCGGCGCGCCCGGTCCAGGGCCCAGCGGGTCACGGCCAGGCAGGCCAGGACGTCGTTGCCGTCGACGCGGACGCCGGGGAAGCCGAAGCCCTGCGCGCGCTGGTAGAGCGGCACGCGCATCTGGCGCTCGGTCGGCTCGGAGATCGCCCACTGGTTGTTCTGGCAGAAGAACACCACGGGGGAGTTGTAGACCGCGGAGAAGTTGAAGGCCTCCATCACGTCGCCCTGGCTGGAGGCGCCGTCGCCGAAGTAGGCGATCACGGCCGCGTCCGCGCCGTCCTTGGCCACGCCCATCGCGTAACCGGTCGCGTGAAGCGTCTGCGAGCCGATGACGATCGTGTAGAGGTGGAAGTTGTTGAGGTTCGGGTCCCAGCCGCCGTGGTTCACGCCGCGGAACATCCCGAGCAGGTTGGTCGGGTCGACCCCGCGGCACCAGGCCACGCCGTGCTCGCGGTAGGTCGGGAAGGCGTAGTCCGCGTCGTTCAGCGCCCGGCCGGAGCCGATCTGCGCGGCTTCCTGGCCGAGGAGCGAGGCCCACAGGCCCAGCTCGCCCTGCCGCTGCAGGGCGGTCGCCTCACTGTCGAAGCGGCGGGTCATGACCATGTCGCGGTACAGGCCGCGCAGGTCCTCGGTGGTGATGTCTGCGACGAAGGATGCGAACTCCGCGTTTTCCGCGTTGTCGACCCGGTCCCCTTGGGGCGTCAGCAGCTGTACGAGCTGAGGTTCAGCGTCCTGCGTCTGCGCGGTGGCAGCGGCGGGCTTGGCGGCGTTCGCCGCTCCTGCCGCCCGCTTGGTGCCGCTGCTGCGTCGCGGCTTGCGCGCGGCAGTGCTCTCCACGGTCACTTGTGCTCCTCCGTCGGTCCGGCACCCGGGTTCTCCGGGGTCCAGTGCGGCTCACCTGCATCCGTAACGAGCGCACGGGGTGGGTGCGCGTCGCGTACGGGATTCAGGCGTGACAGGCGTCCCGGCGAGTGCCCTGCGCAATGCACGTTACCCAGTGCGCCGCATAACTGCGAAACCCCGTTTGACCTGCGTTTTTGCTTGGATTTCCAAGTAAATGCGCAGCGACGGGAACAACCACTGGTCACAGCCTTGCAGGGGCCGGGAACAACGGCACGTTATCCCGGGTAACTCCGGCAGGGAAGGGGTGAGTGTGTGAAACTGACTTCGTGCGCGAAGACGGAAAAATCAAGGTATTCCTCCTGGACGACCACGAAGTGGTCCGTCGGGGCGTCCACGAGCTGCTGTCGGTCGAACAGGACATCGAGATCGTCGGCGAGGCCGGTACGGCCGCCGACGCCCTGGTCCGCATCCCCGCCACCCGCCCCGACGTGGCCGTCCTCGACGTCCGGCTGCCGGACGGCAGCGGGGTGGAGGTGTGCCGCGAGGTGCGCTCCCAGCACGAGGACGTCAAGTGCCTGATGCTGACCTCGTTCGCCGACGACGAGGCCCTCTTCGACGCGATCATGGCCGGCGCCTCGGGCTACGTGCTCAAGGCGATCCGGGGGAACGAGCTGCTCAGCGCCGTGCGTGACGTCGCCGCCGGCAAGTCCCTGCTGGACCCGGTCGCCACCGCCCGCGTACTGGAGCGGCTGCGCGACGGCAAGGGCGGCAGGGGCGACGACCGCCTCGCGGGCCTCACCGAGCAGGAGCGGAAGATCCTCGACCTGATCGGCGAGGGCCTGACCAACCGCGTGATCGGCGAGCGCCTGCACCTGGCCGAAAAGACGATCAAGAACTACGTCTCCAGCCTGCTGTCCAAGCTGGGCATGGAGCGCCGCTCCCAGGCCGCCGCCTACGTGGCCCGGCTCCAGGCGGAGAAGCGGTAATTCGGTTCACCTGAACGGCGCAGGTCGTCGAGTCGGCCGCGGAAGAACCGGAACTCTTTGGTCCGGCTCCGCATTTCGTGGACGGCGAGGTCTTCGACCCGCTCTCTGACCGGCCGTCGTACGGCAACGGGCCCAGCGGAATCAATTCCGCCGGGCCCGTTGCCGTACTCACTCCGCGCTGTCCGGACCCGGCGGCGGCTGGGACTTGGTCGGCGGAGCGGTCACCGGGGCGCTCTTGGTCGGCGTGGCCGTCGCCGTCGCCGTCGCGGACTTCGTCGCCGTCGCGGTCGGCGACTGGGACGCCGACGCCGTGGGCGACTGGCTCGCGGTCTGCGTCCGGGTGCGGGTCGCCGGCGGCGGGGTGTCGTTGTTCGACGGCGTGTTGTCCGCCGTCTGACGCGTGTGCGTGGGGTCGGGCGAGTCGGACGCGCTCGGCTGGGCGCTGGGCGCGGTCTGGCTGGTCCCCGGGGTTTGCTTCTCGCTGCCCTTGGCGCCGCCCACGTTGTTGACGGCGTAGGCCACGCCGCCCGCGATCGCGACGATCGCGAGCAGCGCGAACAGCCACACCTTCCAGCGGCCGCCGCTGCCGCCCCGGTCGTCGTAGACCTCGTAGCCGCCGCTGTGACCGCCCTGGCCGCCGCCGGGGCCGCCGGGGAAGGCCGTGCCGTCGTCCGGGTTCAGCGGCGGCACCATCGGCTGCTGGAACTGCGAGGTCGAGGCGTTGGAGGCGTACCGCTGCCCGCCGCCGCCCCCGCCCACGGGCATGGCCGTGGTGGGGGCGGCGCCGCCGCGTCCGTGCGGCAGCGCCATGCCGACCGGGCCGGTGTTCCAGGTGCCGGTGTTCGGCCCCTGGTCGTGCAGCATCTGGAGCGCGTACTGGACCAGCCCGCGCATCTCCTCGGCGCTCTGGAACCGGTCGTCCGGATCCTTGGCGAGGGAGCGCATGACGAGGCCGTCGAGCTCCTGCGGGATGTGGTGGCCGTCCGGCAGCTGCGAGGGCGGGACGGGCGCGTCCTGGACGTGCTGGTAGACCACGGACAGCGGGGTCTCGCCGGTGAACGGGGGCCGCAGCGCGAGGAGTTCGTACAGCAGGCAGCCGGTCGCGTACAGGTCGGACCGGTGGTCCACGGCCTTGCCGAGGGCCTGTTCGGGCGACAGGTACTGCGGGGTGCCCATGACCATGCCGGTCTGGGTCATCGTCGCCTGCCCGCCGTGCAGGGCGCGGGCGATGCCGAAGTCCATCACCTTGACCGCGCCGGCGTCGGTGATGATGACGTTCGCCGGCTTGATGTCCCGGTGGACGATGCCGTGCTGGTGCGAGTACGCGAGGGCTTCGAGCACGCCCGAGACGATGATGAGCGCCTGCTCGGGGCCCGGGGCCTCGGCGCTGATGAGCAGGTCGCGGATGGTGCGGCCCTCGACCAGCTCCATCACGATGTACGGGACGGTGTTCGGGCCGACCCGGTCCTCGCCCGAGTCGTACACGGCGACGACGGCGTGGTGGTTGAGACCGGCGACGGACTGCGCCTCGCGCGTGAAGCGGGCCTTGGACACCGGGTCCTCGGCCAGGTCGGCGCGCAGCAGCTTCACGGCGACGGTACGGCCCAGGCGCACGTCCTCGGCGGCGAACACCTCCGCCATGCCGCCGCGGCCCAGCCGGTGCGTCAGCCGGTAACGGCCGTCGCCCACCAGGCCACCGTCGCCCCAGTGCTCAGGACCGTCGGTCATCCCGGCGCCGTTTCCCTCGGGTTCGGGTGCCATCAGTCCTCGCCGTCGTATCTCTCGGCCGCCGCTCAGCGGTAGTCCTCTTTTATTGGTGCTCCGGTGAACGCTACAGCCTCCGAACCGGTCACCGTTCGGACAAGGCCACCGTGTGCACGTGTGGTCACGGAACGGGCACCTGGCTTGACGTGTGCTTGCCCTGGGGCAGACTGGGCGCCACGTGCGCCACGCCAGGTGCGCGGGGACATACGCCGAGGGGAAGCAACAGTCATGAGCCAGGACGGCACTCAGGGCCAGTACGCGGGCGGCTCTCTGGCCGGTGGCCGTTACCAGCTAAGGGACTTGCTGGGGGCCGGCGGCATGGCCTCCGTGTACCTGGCGTACGACTCGGCGCTCGACCGGCAGGTCGCCATCAAGACCCTGCACAGCGACCTCGGCCGGGAGCAGTCCTTCCGCGAGCGGTTCCGCCGCGAGGCCCAGGCTGTAGCGAAACTGTCGCACACGAACATCGTCTCGGTCTTTGACACCGGTGAAGGCGAAGTGACGTTCGGCGGCGGCCGCTCCGGCGACGGCGCGGTGATGCCGTACATCGTCATGGAGTACGTGGAGGGCAAGCCGCTGGGCTCGGTGCTCGAAGCGGACATCCGGCAGTACGGGGCCATGCCGGCGGACAAGGCGCTGAAGGTGACGGCCGACGTGCTGGCCGCTCTGGAGACCAGCCACGAGATGGGGCTCGTCCACCGCGACATCAAGCCCGGCAACGTGATGGTCAACAAGCGCGGCGTGGTCAAGGTGATGGACTTCGGCATCGCCCGCGCCATGCAGTCGGGCGTCACCTCGATGACGCAGACCGGCATGGTCGTCGGCACCCCGCAGTACCTCTCGCCCGAACAGGCCCTGGGGCGCGGCGTCGACGCCCGGTCCGACCTGTACTCCGTCGGCATCATGCTGTTCCAGCTGCTGACGGGGCGGATCCCGTTCGACGCGGACTCGCCGCTGGCCATCGCCTACGCCCACGTGCAGGAGGAGCCGGTCGCCCCGTCCTCCATCAACCGGTCGGTGACGCCGGCGATGGACGCCCTGGTGGCGCGTGCGCTGAAGAAGAACCCGAACGAGCGTTTCCCGACGGCCGCGGCCATGGGCGACGAGGTCGCGCGGGTGCTAGGCAACGGGCAGACCGGGGCGCCGGTCATCGTGCAGGGCCAGGGACCCCTGAGCAGCGGCGCGGGCGTGTCCTCGGCCGTGTTCCCGCCGGTGGACTCCGGCTTCCAGGCGCCGCCGCAGTCGGTGCAGCAGCCCTACCAGGCACCGCACACCCCGACGCCGGCCCCGTACGCGCCGACGCCCGCCCCGCAGCCGCACGCGCAGGGCGGCTACGCCTACCCGCACACGCCTCCGCCGCAGCAGGGTTACGCGCCGCAGACCCCGCCCCCGTACACGATCTCCCCGGCCGGCACGGCGAGCCCGTCCGGCTCCGGCGGCAAGCGGAACATGCCGGTGGTCGTAGGCGCGATCACGGTGGCGCTGCTGGCCGTCGGCGGTCTGATCGCGGCGATCTCGATGAACGGGGACGACAAGGACAAGGGCGGCACCACGGCCGACCCGGGCGCCTCCACGTCCGCGTCGGCGAAGGCCGGGTTCAAGGGCCCCGACGTCACGCGCACGATCGACCCGAAGAAGTGCTCGGAGCCCACGAAGCACTACAGCGAGGCCGGCAAGTACACGGCGCCGGACCTCAAGTACAAGAACCTGCTGTCGGTGAAGGCCTGCATCCAGGCCTCGGGCGGCAAGTACAACATCGTCCCGAAGGACGAGGCCGTGTACGGCAAGGACACGGTGCTGAGCCAGTCCCCGGCCGCCGGAGACAAGATCAACAAGGAGGGCACGGAGTACACGCTCACCGTGTCCACCGGCAATCCGGAGTAGCCGGCCCGCGCGGATCACGACACACCGGCATCCCGGACACCCGACAGGGCGTCCGGGATGCCGGTTTTGCCCCACTATGTAAATCTGAGCGCATATCGCTGACTCCAGCGAGCACGCCGGCCGCTCGGGACGGGAGGGGCTTCCCCGTGATCCAAGGCTTCCGCCCGTCACGCTGGCTGGCCTGCGCCGCACTGGCCGCCGCCGCCCTCGCGCCCGCCGCCTCCGCGCACGCCGGACCCCTCAGCCCGGCCCATCCGCACCGCACCCCCGCCGAGCACGCCGCGCAGCACGCGGCCCAGGCGGCCCGGATGGCGCAGGCGGCCCGGGAGGAGCGCACCGCGGCCTTCGAGAGGGACGAGAGCGACGACGCCGACGCCCACGAGGAGCTGGCCGGGAGCGCCGCCGGGGTCGGCCGCGAGCGGCCCGGCCGGCCGGCCGGCGAACCCGCCAACCCGGAGCTGCTCATCGCCTCCCGGCCGCTGCCGGTGCGCCCGCGCACCGAGCCCACCCCGTCGGCACCGTCGGCCCCGTCGGCCCCTCCGCCCCAGCGGCCGCCGCAGGCGCAGGCGCGGCCCACGGCGGCCACCCCGACGGTGCGTGACACGGTCACCTCACTCGGCACCGAGCCGAACGACCGCGCCGCGGACCTGGCCGCGCACATACTGCCGCTGGGTACCGGATTCGCCCTGATGGGACTGGGTCTGGGCTATCTGGGCGTGCGGCTGCGACGGGGCGCGTAGCCCCGCCTCCGGCCCGCCTCCCACCCCGAAGTCCACCCCAGAATGGTTGCCCTGCGTGAACATACTCGGTATACATACCGAGTATGTCGATCCGTCACGGGCTTCTGGCCCTCCTGGAACGGGGTCCTCGGTACGGCTCCCAGCTGCGCACCGAGTTCGAATCCCGGACCGGCTCCACCTGGCCGCTCAACGTCGGGCAGGTCTACACGACCCTCGCCCGCCTCGAACGCGACGGCCTCGTCGCACCCGACGGCGAGGACGCGGCCGGGCACACGCTGTACGCCATCACCGACCCCGGCCGCACCGAGCTGCGCGAGTGGTACGAGCGCCCCGTCGACCGGGCCAACCCACCCCGCGACGAGCTGTCCATCAAGCTCGCCATGGCCGTGGGCGCCCCGGGCGTGGACATCCGCGCCGTGATCCAGTCCCAGCGGCACGCCACGATCCGCGCGATGCAGGACTACACCCGGCTCAAGGCCACCGCCCTCGCGGCGGTCGAGAGCGGGCAGTCCCGCGAACGCGACGACGTCGCCTGGCTGCTCGTCCTGGAACAGCTGATCTTCCAGACCGAGGCCGAGGCCCGCTGGCTCGACCACTGCGAAGCCCGGCTCGTCCGGCTCTCCCTGCCGGCCGACCGGAGAGCCACCGCACCCGAACCGCCCCAGGCCGCCGCCGAGACCACGGCCCCGACCTCAACCGACCGGCCCCGCACCGCCCGTACGCGGCGCGCCTGAACCACCGTTCCAGGGGGGAACCCTCATGTCCGACCAGCGCCAGTCCCGGCAACCCGTACTGCAGTTGGAGCGGCTCGTCCGCACCCACGGCAGCGGCGCCACCGAAGTGCACGCCCTGCGCGGGATCGACCTCGCCGTCCACCCCGGCGAACTCGTCGCCGTCATGGGCCCTTCCGGCTCCGGCAAGTCCACGCTGCTGACCCTCGCGGGCGGCCTCGACACCCCCAGCAGCGGCAGGGTGCTGGTCGAGGGCACCGACATCACCACCGCGAGCCGCAAGCAGCTGGCCGCGCTGCGCCGCCGCAGCATCGGGTACGTCTTCCAGGACTACAACCTGATCCCGGCCCTCACCGCCGCCGAGAACGTGGCCCTCCCCCTCGAACTGGACGGCACCTCGGCCCGCAAGGCCCGCGTCGCGGCCCTCGCGGCGCTGGCCGAGATGAACCTGGGCATCCTCGCCGACCGCTTCCCCGACGAGATGTCCGGCGGGCAGCAGCAGCGCGTGGCCATCGCCCGCGCCCTCGTGGGCGACCGCCGGCTGGTCCTCGCCGACGAGCCCACCGGCGCCCTCGACTCGGAGACGGGCGAGTCCGTCCTGGCCCTGCTGCGCTCCCGCTGCGACGCGGGCGCCGCCGGGGTCCTCGTCACCCACGAACCGCGCTTCGCCGCGTGGGCCGACCGCGTGGTCTTCCTGCGCGACGGCAGCGTGGTCGACGAGACCCTGCGCAGCCACGCCGACTCCCTCCTCTCCGGGCAGGCGGGCGGCCAGTGACCTCCTCGCTCCAAGGCTGGTACCACTCCTGGGTCGCGGCCCTGCGCATCGCGCGCCGCGACGCCTGGCGCGCCAAGGGCCGCAGCTCCCTGGTCCTCGCGATGATCGCCCTGCCGATCGTCGGCGTGAGCGCCGCCGACCTCACCCTGCGCAGCGCCGAGCTCTCCCCCGACCAGGCCGTCAGCCGCGTGGTCGGAGCCTCCGACGCCCGGGTCAGCACCTCGCACGCGGGCAAGCCCGTCTACCAGGTGCCCGACGGATCGATCTACGTGCCCGTCGGCGGCCACGACAGCCCCGACGTCCCGTCACAACCGCGGGAGGAGACCCCGGAGCAGGTGGCAGCCGCACTCCCGCCCGGGATCCGGCTCCTGAAGGACTCCGCCGGCTACGGCAAGGTCCGCACCAAGCACGGCTTGCTCGAATGCGACCTGCGCGAGATCGACCTGCACGATCCGCTGGCGAAGGGCCTGTTCACGCTCGACCGCGGCCGGCTGCCCGAGCGGGCGGGCGAGGTCGTCGCGACCAACGCCTTCCTGAAGAACTCCGGCCTGTTCGTCGGCTCCAGGGTCACCCCGCGCGGCGCCGCCTCCGCCTACAAGATCGTCGGTGCGTACGAGCTGCCGAACGACCTCCAGAGGGACCAGATCACCGCCCCGCCCGGGAGCCTGATCGCCCCCCTCGACAAGGCGCTCAAGGCCTCCGGAGGCACCGGGGTGCACCCGGACGACTCCTACCTGGTCAAGGTCGGCGGTGATGGTTTCACGTGGAACATGGTCCAGGCGGCCAACGCCAAGTCCCTGGTCGTCGTCTCCCGCGCGGTCGCCAACCACCCGCCCGCCGACGCCGACGTCCCCCTCTACCGGCAGGAGCCCAAGGAGCAGTTCCAGCGCAGCGCCGGCAGCGCCACCGAAATGGCCATCCTGGCCACGATCGTGGGCCTGGCCATGCTGGAGATCTGCCTGCTCGCCGGACCGGCCTTCGCGGTCGGCGCCCGCCGCTCGCGCCGCCAGCTCGGCCTGGTCGGCGCCAACGGCGGTGACCGCCGCCACATCCGATCCATCGTGCTCTCCGGCGGCCTCGTCATCGGCGCCGCGGCCGCCGTCAGCGGCACCGCGATCGGCATCACCCTGACCATCGCGCTCCAGCCGGTGTTGGAGGAGCAGCTCGGCAACCGCTTCGGCGGCCTGGACTTCCGCCCGCTGGAACTGGCCGGCATCGCCGTGCTCGCCGTGGTGACCGGACTGCTGTCCGCGATCGTCCCCGCGGTCACCGCGTCCCGGCAGACGGTGCTGGCCTCGCTGACCGGCCGCCGCGGTGTGCGCCGCTCCAACCGGGTGCTGCCGGTCATCGGACTGGTCGCCGTCGCCGGCGGCGCCGGGATCGCCCTGTACGGCAGCGCGTCGGACATGGGCTCCACCGTCGTGGCGGGCGGCAGCGCCCTCGCCGAGCTGGGCGTCGTCGCCCTCACGCCGGTCCTGGTCGGCCTCTTCGGACGGCTCGGACGCTGGCTCCCGCTCTCCCCGCGGCTCGCGCTGCGCGACGCCGTGCGCAACCGGGGCCGTACGGCACCCGCCGTGGCCGCGGTCCTGGCCGCTGTCGCCGGCACCGTGGCGGTGGCCACGTACCAGCACAGCAGCGACATCCAGAGCCGGCACGAGTACGTCGCCGACCTGCCGCACGGCACCGGCCTGCTGCTGACCTCCGAGAACGGCGCCTACAAGGAGGTCCCCGCCCTGCGCGAGTCCCTCACCAAGCAGCTCCCGGTGGTCCAGCGCGCGGACGTGGACCGGCTGGTCGTCGGCATGCCGGGCTGCGAGACGTACTCCCGGGACCCGGCCTGCGGCCGCGCCGAGATCATCACGCCCAAGGACCAGCGGTGCCCGCTCTACGAGACCCACGAGGGCTCCGACGCCTTCAGCGACGCGGAGGCCCGCCGACTGCGCCAGGACTGGCGCTGCAAGGACCTCATGCGAGGCACGCCGTACGCCACGGTCGTCGCCGACGAGAAGCTGCTGAGCGTGCTCGCGGTCACCGATCCGGGCTCCGTGTCGGCTCTCAAGCAGGGCCGGGCCGTCGCCTTCGACAAGCGCCAGGTCAAGGACGGCAAGCTCACCCTGCGGATCATCTCCGGACCGGACGGGGACGACACCTTCGCCGGTCCGGCCACGGAACCGGTCGGCGTGGACAAAACCATCCCCGTCCACCTGGCCCCGGAAGGCACCGAGGCCTGGGGCCTCGAACTGATCCTGCCGCCCGAGGCGGTCCAGGCCGCGGGGCTGACCACGGCACCGATCGGCTCGTACTTCGCCCTCGACGGGACGGCGTCCTCCGAGCAGCGGCAGAGGGTCGCCGGCGACATCGACCGGATGGGCGTGGAGGCCTCCCTGCGGATCGAAGCGGGATACCAGGGCGACGACAGCCTGGTCCTGCTCGCCCTGACCGTCTTCGCCGGCCTGGTCACCATCGGCGCGGCCGGCATCGCCACCGGTCTCTCCCAGGCCGACGCCGAGGCCGATCTGAAGACGCTGGCCGCGGTGGGCGCCCCGCCGCGGGTGCGGCGGACGCTGAGCGGCTTCCAGTGCGGGGTGGTGGCCCTGATGGGCGTCGTCCTGGGCTCGGCGGCCGGCATCCTGCCCGCGGTCGGCCTGCGCCTGACGCAGCGCCGGGAACTGGAGGCGCTCGCCCAACGCGCCGTCGACGAAGGCTACTCCCTGGCGGGCGAGTCCGTGCCGTTCGTTCCGATCGCCGTGCCGTGGGAGACCCTCGCCCAGCTGCTCGTCGCGGTACCGCTGGGCGCGGCCCTGCTCGCGGCGCTGGTCACCCGCTCCAGCGGCGCGCTGGCCCGCCGGGCCGCGGGCTGAGTCCGGTGCCCCCGTACAGGGTGGATCACGCCTGCACGGGGGCACACCGAGTGAGAGCGAAGGTGTGCGAGAGAATGACGGCATGGAGATGCCGAGGAGTGAACGGTCGCAGGACAGTCCCCCGCACGTCCTGATCGTGGGACAGGACGGGACGGCGGTCGGCGACGCCGATGACGAGTCCCGCGAGGTCCCGGTGACGGAAATGGTCGAACAGCCCGCCAAGGTCATGCGGATCGGCAGCATGATCAAGCAACTCCTGGAAGAGGTGCGCGCCGCGCCCCTCGACGAGGCGAGCCGGGTCAGGCTTAAGGACATCCACGCAGCCTCCGTGAAGGAGCTGGAGGACGGCCTGGCCCCCGAGCTCGTGGAGGAACTGGAGCGCCTGTCCCTCCCGTTCACCGAGGAGGCCATTCCCTCCGAGGCCGAACTGCGCATCGCGCAGGCTCAGTTGGTGGGCTGGCTGGAGGGCCTCTTCCACGGCATCCAGACCGCTCTGTTCGCACAGCAGATGGCCGCGCGGGCCCAGTTGGAGCAGATGCGCCGCGCCCTGCCTCCGGGTGGCCACCACGACGACGAGGAAGACGGCGGCCACGGCGCACTCCGCTCGGGCCCGTACCTCTAGGTCCTGTCTGGAGTTCCAGCGCGGGAGAAGGAGCGGCGTCCGGTGCCGTCGGATCCAAGGCGGAGGAGGGAGTCGACGCGGAGCGTCGGCGACTGACGACAGCGGCGGTGCCAGACGCCGCAACGCCGCGGGGGAACTCCAGACAGGACCTGGTACCGCGTCAGGCGCGGCACTGGCCTCCGGCGGTCAGCGGGCCCGGTCCACGGACCGGGCCCGCACCCATGTCCGGCCCCGCCGGCGTGTGCGGCGCGGGCTCCGGGTGGGCGGGTGTCGGAGCCGGGACATGGGCCGCGCATACTCATGGGCATGAGCTACGACGCGATCGTGCTGGCCGGCGGCGCCGCTCGGCGCCTCGGCGGGGTGGACAAGCCCGCGCTGAGCGTCGGCGGGCGGGCGCTCCTCGACCGCGTCCTCGACGCCTGCCCGGACGCCCTGCACACCGTCGTGGTCGGCGGCCGCCGGCCCACGGCGCGCCCCGTGCGGTGGACGCGGGAGGACCCGCCCGGGGGCGGCCCCGTCGCCGCGCTGGACGCCGGGCTGCGCGAGACCACCGCCGGGCTGGTCCTCGTACTCTCCGCGGACCTGCCGTTCCTGGACTGCGAGACCGTACGGGCCCTGCTGGCCGCGGCCGACGCGCACGGCACGGACGGGGCGATGCTGCGGGATCCCGACGGCCGTGGCCAGCCGCTGGTCGCCGCCTACCGGGCCGAGCCCCTGCGCCGTGAGATCGCGCTGCTCGCCACCGAGCACGGCGGCCTCGGCGGGCTCCCGCTGCGCGCGCTCACCGCGGAACTGGAGCTGGCTTCCGTCGAGGCGCAGCCCCTCGCCTCCTTCGACTGCGACACCTGGGACGATCTCTCCCTCGCCCGCGCCCGGATCAGGGAGCATGGAACCGTGCTGGACCAATGGATCACCGCCGTCAAGAGCGAGCTGGGCATCGACCTCGCCGTCGACACCAAGACCCTGCTCGACCTCGCCCGGGACGCCGCCCACGGCGTCGCCCGCCCCGCCGCCCCGCTGACCACCTTCCTGGTCGGTTACGCGGCCGCCCACGCCGCCGCCACCGGCGCCGACCCCGCCCAGGCCGTGGCCGAGGCCTCCCGCAAGGCCGCCGACCTGGCGCTGCGCTGGGCCGCCGAGGCGGAGGCCGACGCCGCCACCGGAGAGAACGGCTCGGGATGACCCCCACGAACTCCGCCGAGCAGGACCTCGACGAGGCCCTGGCCCTGGTCAGCCGTACCCCGGAGGGCGGCGGCGAAGGCGGCCACCGGTCCGCCTCCTGGCCGCAGGCCCGGGACGTCGCCACCCACGCCGGCGCCGGGGTGCGGGCCCGTACCCATGGCGTGCCCCTCGGCGACGCCCTCGGCGAGGTCCTGGCCGCCTCCCTGGACGCGCTGACCGACCTGCCGTCCTTCGACACCTCCGCCATGGACGGCTGGGCCGTGGCCGGCCCCGGCCCGTGGCACGTCCGCGCCGGCGAGGGCGTCCTCGCCGGCTCCGGCCGACCGGAACCGCTCGCCGACGGCGAGGCCGTCCGGATCGCCACCGGCGCCCGGATCCCCGCCGACACCACCGCGGTCATCCGCAGCGAGCGCTGCAACGAGGCGGGCGGGCAGCTCTTCGCCGGCCGGCCCGTCGTCACCGGCCAGGACATCCGCCCGCGCGGCCAGGAATGCCGCTCGGGGGACCTGCTGCTGCCCGCCGGTTCGCTGGTCACCCCCGCCGTGCTCGGCCTCGCCGCCGCCGCGGGCTACGACGAGCTGACCACCAGGCCCCGCCCCCGCGTGGAGATCCTGGTGCTGGGCGACGAGCTGCTCACCGAGGGCCGCCCGCACGACGGGCTGATCCGCGACGCCCTCAGTCCCATGCTGGCACCGTGGCTCACACGTCTGGGCGCCGAGGTCACCGGCACCCGGACGCTCGGCGACGACCCGGACGGGGCCGCGGCCCTGCTGGAGGCCGTCACCACATCCACCGCCGATGTCGTGGTCACCACCGGCGGCACCGCCTCCGGCCCCGTCGACCACGTCCACCCCGTCCTGGAGAAGGCCGGCGCCCGGCTGCTCGTCGACGGGGTGGCGGTCCGTCCAGGGCACCCGATGCTGCTGGCGCGGATCGGCGACCGGGCGGACGGGCGGCACGTGGTCGGGCTCCCCGGCAACCCCCTCGCCGCCGTCTCCGGCCTGCTGACCCTCGCCGAGCCGCTGCTGCGCGCCCTCGCGGGCCGCCGCCCGCGCCCGCGCTACACGGCGCCCGTGCGCGGCGACGTACCGGGCCACCCGCACGACACCCGGCTGGTACCGGTCCGGCTCGACGACGAGCATGCCGTACCGCTGCGCTACCACGGCCCCGCGATGCTGCGCGGCGTGGCGACCGCGGACGCGCTGGCCGTCGTACCGCCCAAGGGCGCCCGGTCCGGGCAGGAGCTGGAGGTCCTCGACCTGCCGTGGGCTTCGGGAGGATGTTTCACGTGAAACTGCCCGGACAGGACGCCATGGCCCGCGGGGCGGACGAGAAGCTCGTCTCCCGGCGTATCAAGCTGCCCAGGCGCATCGTCGAACATCCGCTGCGGCAGGTCGCCAAGCGCCTGCTGATGGCCTTGTTCGTCCTCCTCCTCACGGTCTTCATCGTGTGGCTGGACCGCGACGGCTACCACGACAACGCCAACGAGACGGTCGATCTCCTCGACTGCTTCTACTACGCCACGGTGACGCTGTCGACGACCGGCTACGGCGACATCGTCCCCTACAGCGACAGCGCACGACTGATCAACATCATGCTGATCACGCCGCTACGCGTGCTGTTCCTGATCATCCTCGTCGGTACCACCCTCGAAGTCCTGACGGAACGGACGAGGGAAGAGTGGCGGCTGAAGCGCTGGAGGAAGAACTTGCGCGAACACACGGTCGTCGTCGGCTTCGGTACGAAGGGCCGCTCGGCCCTCCTGACACTGCTGGCCACCGGCCTCTCCAGGGAACAGGTCGTCGTCGTCGACCCCAGCGCCAAGGTCATCGACATGGCCAACGCCGAGGGGTTCACGGGCGTGGTCGGCGACGCCACCCGCTCGGACGTACTGCTCCGCGCCGAGCTCCAGAGGGCCCGTCAGGTCGTCATCGCCACACAGCGCGACGACACCGCGGTCCTGGTCACGCTGACGGCCCGGCAGCTCAACCGCGGAGCGAAGATCGTCGCCGCGGTGCGCGAGGAGGAGAACGCCCCGCTGCTGCGCCAGTCCGGGGCCGACGCGGTCATCACGAGCGCGAGCGCGGCCGGTCGGCTGCTGGGCCTCTCGGTGCTCAGCCCGAGCGCGGGCACCGTGATGGAGGACCTGATCCAGCAGGGCAGCGGCCTGGACCTCATCGAACGGCCCGTCCGCAAGGCCGAGGTCGGCAAGTCGGTGCGCGACACCGACGACCTGGTCGTGAACGTGCTCCGCGGGCACCGGCTGCTGCCGTACGACGACCCGCACGCGAGCCCCCTCCAGCTGACGGACCGTCTCATCACCATCGTGCGGGCGGCGCCGCCCACCACGTCGAGGACGACACTGGGTCCTGCCGAGTAGCCGCTCCGTGACGTAGCCTCCGGGCCATGCATGCGATCACCATCGAGCAGCCCGGCGGCCCCGAGGCCCTCGTCTGGGCCGACGTTCCCGATCCGGTACCGGGCGAGGGCGAGGTCCTCGTCGAGGTCGCGGCGAGCGCCGTGAACCGCGCCGACGTCCTCCAGCGGCAGGGCTTCTACGATCCGCCGCCCGGCGCCTCGCGCCTTCCGGGGCTGGAGTGCTCCGGGCGGATCGCCGCCCTCGGGGCGGGCGTCTCCGGCTGGTCGGTGGGCGACGAGGTCTGCGCCCTGCTGGCCGGCGGCGGCTACGCGCAGCGGGTCGCCGTGCCGGCCGGGCAGCTGCTGCCGGTTCCTCCGGGGGTGGGCCTGGTGACGGCTGCGGCGCTGCCCGAGGTCGTCACGACGGTGTGGTCCAACGTGTTCATGGTGGCCGGACTGCGGCCCGGCGAGACCCTGCTGGTGCACGGCGGGGCCAGCGGTATCGGGACGATGGCGATCCAGCTGGGCAAGGCGGTGGGCGCGAGGGTCGCCGTCACGGCCGGCGGCCCGGAGAAACTGGCCCGCTGCAAGGAGCTGGGGGCGGACATCCTCATCGACTACCGCGAGCAGGACTTCGTCGCCGCGGTGCGGGAGGCGACGGGCGGGGCCGGGGCGGACGTGATCCTGGACATCATGGGCGCCAAGTACCTCTCGCGGAACGTGGACGCCCTGGCCGTGAACGGCCGGCTCGCGGTGATCGGGCTCCAGGGCGGGGTGAAGGCCGAGCTGAACCTGGGTGCGCTGCTGGCGAAGCGGGCGGCGATCACCGCCACGTCGCTGCGGGCGCGGCCGCTGGAGGAGAAGGCGGCGATCGTCGCCGCCGTGCGGGAACACGTGTGGCCGCTGGTGGCCGCCGGCCGGGTGCGGCCGGTGGTCCATGCGGTGTTCCCGATGCGGGATGCGGCCGAGGCCCACCGGGTCATGGAGTCGAGCACCCACGTGGGCAAACTCCTTCTCACGGTGTGAGCGGGGGCGGTGGCCGCCGCGCGGGGCCCCGCCCCGCCGCGGCCCGTTTCGCCGTCCCGCGGCTCCGTCCGCGTTCGCCGTACCCCGGCTCCGTCAGGGACCCAGCCGGGCTCTGCCCGGAGTCGGTCCTCGAACACCGGACGGGCCGGCGCATCCCGCCCCGCGGCGTGTGAGGCGCGGGGGTCCGGGGCGGGGCCCCGGTCTCTCAGCCCCGCCCCCGCGCCGCACGGCTAGAGCGTGCGCAGCAGTACCGCCGGGGACTCCACGCAGTCCGCGACGTAGCGGAGGAAGCCGCCCGCCGTGCCGCCGTCGCAGACCCGGTGGTCGAAGGTCAACGACAGCTGGACGACCTTGCGCACCGCCAACTGCCCCTCGTGGACCCACGGCTTGTCGATGATCCGGCCGACGCCGAGCATCGCCGCCTCCGGGTGGTTGACGATCGGCGTGGAGCCGTCGACCCCGAACACCCCGTAGTTGTTCAGGGTGAAGGTGCCGCCCGTCAGGTCGGCCGGGGCCAGCTTGCCCGCGCGGGCGAGCTCGGTCAGTCGCGCGAACTCCGCCGACAGCGACTCCGGGTTGCGGCCCTGCGCGTCCCGGACGACCGGGACCACCAGGCCCCGCTCGGTCTGCGCGGCGAAGCCCAGGTGCACCGACGAGAGCCGGACGATCTCCTTGGCCGCGAGGTCCACGGTGGAGTTCAGCTCCGGGTACTTGGCCAGCGCGGCCGTGCAGATCCGTGCCAGCAGCGCGAGCACCGAGATCTTGGGGCCGCCCACGGCGTTCATCGCGGCCCGGGCCGCCATCAGCTCGGTGGCGTCCGCGTCGACCCAGCAGGTGGCGTCCGGGATCTCCCGGCGGCTGCGCGACAGCTTCTCGGCGACCGCGCCGCGCAGCCCCTTGAGCGGGATCCGCTCGCCCTGCGCCGCCACCGCGACCGCGGCGGGGGCGGGGGCCGGCTCCCGCAGTGCGGCCAGGGCCGCCTCGACGTCGGCCCGCAGGATCAGGCCCTCCGGCCCGGAGCCGCGCAGCGCGCGCAGGTCCACCCCGTGGTCCCTGGCGAGCTTGCGCACGAGCGGCGAGATGACGGGCACCGGCCCGGCGGGAACGGCCGGCGCGGCAGGAGCGGCAGGAGCGGCAGCAGCAGCGGCCGGGGCCACCTCGACGGGAGCGGGGGCCGCGGCCGGCGCCGACACCGCGGCGGTGACGGGTCGCACCCGTCGCCGACGCGCCGGGCGCGAGTGGTCCGAGCCGTAGCCGATCAGCGGCCGGGGAGCCTCGCCGGAGCCTTCGGCCTCGGCGGTCTCCGCGGCCCCGGCGGGCATCGACTGCACACCCACCGCCACAGTGATCAGCGGGGCGCCGACCGGCAGCTCCTCGCCCTCCTCTCCGAAGCGGGCGGTGACCACGCCGCCGTACGGGCAGGGCACCTCCACCATCGCCTTGGCCGTCTCGACCTCGACGACCGGCTGGTCGATGGCGACGACGTCGCCGACCGCCACCAGCCACCGCACGATCTCGGCCTCGGTCAGACCCTCACCGAGGTCCGGCAGCCTGAATTCCATGACCTGCGGCATCAGTTCTCCCACTGCAGGCGGGCCACGGCGTCCAGGATCCGCTCGACTCCGGGCAGGTGGTACTTCTCCAGCATCGGCGGCGGGTACGGGATGTCGAAGCCCGTCACCCGCAGCACCGGGGCCTCCAGGTGGTGGAAGCACCGCTCGGTGACACGGGCGGCGATCTCCGCGCCCGGTCCGCCGAAGCCGCCGGCCTCGTGGACGACGACCGCACGCCCGGTGCGGCGTACGGACTCCACGACCGTCTCCTCGTCGAAGGGGACCAGGGAGCGCAGGTCGACGACCTCCAGGTCCCAGCCCTCCTCGCGGGCCGCCTCGGCCGCCTCCAGGCAGACCGGCAGCGACGGGCCGTAGGTGATCAGGGTGGCGCTCGTACCCGTCCGCCGGACGAGGGCCTTGCCGATGCCCGGGACGGCCGCCGGCGCCTGAGGCGACCAGTCGGCCTTCGACCAGTAGAGCCGCTTGGGCTCCAGGAAGACCACCGGGTCGTCGCTCGCGATCGACGCGCGCAGCAGCCCGTACGCGTCCTCGACGGTCGCCGGGGTGACCACCGTCAGGCCGGGCGTCGCCACGTAGTACGCCTCGGAGGAGTCGCAGTGGTGCTCCACGCCGCCGATGCCGCCGCCGTACGGCACGCGGATGGTGATCGGCAGCGGCATGGCGCCGCGGGTGCGGTTGCGCATCTTCGCCACGTGCGAGATCAGCTGCTCGAAGGCCGGGTAGGCGAAGGCGTCGAACTGCATCTCCACCACGGGCCGCAGCCCGTACATGGCCATGCCGACGGCCGTGCCCAGGATCCCGGCCTCCGCGAGGGGGGTGTCCGTGCAGCGGTCCTCGCCGAACTCCTTCGCCAGGCCGTCCGTGATGCGGAAGACCCCGCCCAGCGTCCCGACGTCCTCGCCCATGACGTGGACCGTCGGGTCCTCGGCCATCGCGTCGCGCATCGCCCGCGTCAGGGCCTGCGCCATCGTCGCGGGCTTGGCACCCGTCTTCGCGGACTTCGCCGCCACCGTCGTCACGCCTGGTCCTCGGCTTCCAGCTCGGCACGGAGCATGGCCGCCTGCTCGCGCAGGCGGTCCGTCTGGTCCGCGTAGACGTGCGCGAACAGATCCATCGGGTCCACCACCGGATCGGCGTTCATCCCGTCGCGCAGGGACGCCGCCATCGCCTCGGCCTCGTCGCGCGCGGCCGTGATGCCCGCCTCGTCGAGGATCCCGCGCGCGGTCAGCTCGCGCTCCAGCAGGTCGATCGGGTCGTGCGCCTTCCACGCCTCGACCTCGGCGTCACCGCGGTAGCGCGTCGCGTCGTCGGCGTTCGTGTGCGCCTCCATGCGGTACGTGACGGCCTCGATCAGGGTCGGGCCGCCGCCGGAGCGCGCCCGCCGGACGGCCTCGGACAGCACCTCGTGCATCGCGGCGATGTCGTTGCCGTCGACCAGCCGGCCCGGCATGCCGTATCCGACGGCCTTGTGGGCCAGCGTCGGGGCGGCGGTCTGCTTGGCGAGCGGGACGGAGATCGCGAAGCCGTTGTTCTGCACGAGGAAGACCACCGGAGCCTTCCAGACGGCGGCGAAGTTCAGCGCCTCGTGGAAGTCGCCCTCACTGGTGCCGCCGTCGCCGACCATGGCGAGGGCGACGACGTCGTCGCCGCGCAGCCGCGCCGCGTGCGCCAGGCCCACCGCGTGCGGCAGCTGGGTGGCGAGCGGGGTCGAGAGCGGGGCTATGCGGTGCTCGCGCGGGTCGTAGCCGGTGTGCCAGTCGCCGCGCAGCAGGGTCAGCGCCTGTACGGGGTCCAGTCCGCGCGCCACGGCCGCCAGGGTGTCGCGGTAGCTCGGGAAGAGCCAGTCCTGCTCTTCCAGGACCATCGCGGCCGCGATCTCGCAGGCCTCCTGGCCGACGGTGGAGGGGTACACCGCGAGCCGGCCCTGCTTGGTGAGCGCCGTGGCCTGGGCGTTGTAGCGACGGCCGCGCACCAGTTCGGCGTAGCACCGGCGCATCAGCGCGGGGTCGAGACGGTCGGCCGCCTCGGTGCCCAGCACCCGGTAGGGCTCGGCGTCCGGGAGCAGCGGGGCGGCGTCCGTACGGGGCCTCCAGGCAGGCGGCGGGGTGGGACGGTGGGACGCACCGGCACCGGGCAGCTCTTGGACCGTCATGGCGGCGTACACCTCCTCGTGGGAAGCGGGCAGGGGTGGCCCCGGGTGTGAGGCCCCTCACCTACCGATTGTTCGGTTGCCTGCGCATTTTGGCTACAGGCGGCTCCAGGCTGTGGACAAACTGGCGCCGGGGCCCTGGGATGGATGCAGGACGTCCAGGAGAGGGAGGCATCGGGCAATGCCGGATGAACAAATGGCCGCGGCGGGTTCCGCACCGGTTCCACCGGGGGCCGCACCGGGAGCCTCCGCAGTCCCGCCCGTCACACCCCGGCCCCTGGACCCGATCGACCGGTCGATCATGCGGCTTCTGCAGGCGGACGGCCGGGCCTCCATACGCTCGGTGGCCGAGCAGGTGCACGTCTCGCGCGCGAACGCGTACGCGCGGATCAACCGGCTCATCGACGACGGGGTGATCCGCGGGTTCACGGCCCGCGTCAACCACGAGCGCGCGGGCCAGGGCGCCTCCGCCTACATCACCCTGAAGATCGTCCAGAACTCCTGGCGCACGGTCCGCGAACAGCTGCGCGAGCTCCCGGGCGCCGCGCACATCGCCCTGGTCAGCGGGGACTTCGACGTACTGCTCCTGGTGCACACCCCGGACAACCGGACCCTGCGCGAGCTGGTCCTGACCCGCCTCCAGGCCATCCCGGAGGTCCTCTCGACGCGCACCCTGCTGGTCTTCGAGGAAACGGACCTCTTGGCCCCCGGCCCCGGCCCGTCCGGCGGCCCCCCGGCCATCGCCGAGGAGCAGTAGCCCGTCCGGGTGGCACGACGCCCCCGGTGCGGCCGCTTCCGGCCGTTCCGGGAGCGGTCAGCGGGCGGTCGGCGCGCGGCCCGGAGCTGGTCAGCGAACGGTGCGCAGGCCGTCGAACGCCATGTGGACGACTGCGTCCGCCAGCTGTTCCGGGCCGGTGCCCGGGTGCGGGCGGTACCACTCGACCAGCGAGTTCACCATGCCGAACAGGAGGCGGGTGGCGAGGCGGATGTCCACGTCCGCCCGCAGGTCGCCGTCCGCGGCGGCGGCCTTGAGCAGGTCCGCGACCTGGTGGTCGAACTCCCGGCGGCGCTCCAGCGCCCACCGCTCGGTCCGGGTGTTGCCCCGGACCCTCAGCAGCAGCGTCACATACGGCAGCTCGCAGACCAGCACCTCGACCGTGCGGCGCGTGACGTACTCGACGCGCTCGACGGCCCGGCCGCGGACCGCCCCCGGCTCCTCCAGGACCGCGAAGAGCCCGTCGAGGGCGCGGCTGACGGCCCGCCGCAGGAGCTCCTCCTTGCCCGTGACGTGGTGGTAGATCGAGGACTTCGAGATGCCCGCGGCCTTGGAGAGGTGCTCCATCGAGGTGCCGTCGTAGCCGCGCTCGTTGAAGACCTGGACGGCCACGGACAGCAGCGTCTCCGGGGTGTAGGTGTCGCGTTTGACCGTGGTCACCGCGCGCCCTCCTCGTCGCCCGCCGCGTAACCCAGCTTGAACAGCGCCAGCGAGGGCGCGTACCGGCCGCCGGGACAGCGCTCGTCGAGGTGGTGCAGCAGGTCGTAGGCCCAGTCCTGGCCGAGCCGCTCGTTCCATTCGGAGGGGCCCAGGGGGTAGTTGACGCCGAGCCGCATCGCGGTGTCGATGTCCTCTGCGGAGGCCACGCCGCGGGCGACGGCGTCGGCGGTGAGGTCGATCAGCATCGCGACGGTCCGGGCGACGATCATGCCGGGGACGTCGCCGATGACGGAGACCTGCTTGCCGAGCTTCTGGAAGAGGCCGATCGCCTCGGCGAGGGTGCGCTCGCTGGTGTCCTCGCTGGCGGAGAGCGCGATCCGGGTGGCGCCCCGGTAGTCGAGCGCGAGGTCGAAGTAGACGACGTCCGCGAACTCGACGGAGGTCTTGCCGTCCGCGAGGACGAGCTGCCCCTCGCCGGGCAGCTGGATGTACGGGCCGCCCTGCTCGGTGGCCGTGACCGCGATCCCGGCCTCCTCCAGCAGGTCGGCCAGTTCGGCGGCCGGGCCGAGGTCGCCGACGACGGTCACCTTGTCCGGGGCCTCCTCGGGCCCGGCGGTGTGCGGCTGCGCGGCGACCGCGTCCGGGCCGTACGGGTACCAGCCGTGCCCCGACTTGCGGCCCAGGCGGCCCGACTGGACCAGTCGGCGCTGCACGAGGGACGGGGTGAACTTGGGGCTGCGGAAGAAGGACTCCCACACGGAGCGGGTCACGGCCTCGTTGACGTCCTGGCCGATCAGGTCGGTCAGCGCGAAGGGGCCCATCTTGAAGCCGCCGCTCTCGCGGAGCACGGCGTCGATGGTGGCCGGGTCGGAGCCCTGCTCCTCGTACACCGCGAAGGCCTCGGCGTAGAAGGGGCGGGCGATCCGGTTGACGATGAAGCCGGGGGTGTCGGCGCAGCGGACCGGCGTCTTCCCCCAGCCGAGGACCGTGCGGTACGCGCGCTCGGCGGCGTCCGGGTCGGTCGCGGAGCCGCTGACCACCTCGACGAGCGGGAGCAGCGGGGCCGGGTTGAAGAAGTGCAGGCCGAGGAAGCGGCCCGGGTGCGCGAGGCCCGCGGCGAGCTCGGTGACGGAGAGGGAGGAGGTGTTCGTGGCGAGCAGCGCGTCCGGCTCCAGCACGTCCTCCAGAGCCGCGAAGAGGGCCTGCTTGATCCCGACGTTCTCGACGACGGCCTCGATGACGAGGGCGGCACCGGCGAGGTCGGCGAGGGCGCCGGCGGCGGCGACCCGGCCGGCTGCCTCCTCGGCCTCGGCCGGGTCCAGACGGCCCTTCGCGGCCATCCGCTCGACACGGTCCTGCACGATGCCGACGCCGTCCGAGGCGAGGGCGGCGTCGATGTCGTAGATCAGCACGCGGTGGCCTGCGAGAAGGGCGACCTGGGCGATGCCCTGGCCCATGGTGCCCGCTCCGACGACCGCCACAGTGCGGGACCGCTCGATTGCTGTCATGTCCTGATCCTCCCGCACCGACTTGTCCACAGGTCCGCCGGGCCCTCTTGTCCCGACCGATCGTTCGGTTACTCTAACTCCAGTCTGCTCTCCTTCGCCCGGCTCAACGAGGAGTTGGTCCCTGATGGCCGCCGAGCTCACCGTCCCCCAGCTGTCCGCCAAGCACCGGCCCACCCTGGACCAGGCCCTGTCGGCGATCCGCAGCCGCGCCTACTGGTCCCCGCATCCCGAACACCCCAAGGCGTACGGCGAGAGCGCCCCGGCCGACGGGCTGGCCGCCTTCGAGGCGCTCCGCGGGACCCGGCTGGACCTCGGCCAGCCCGGCACCGACGGCTGGACGGGCGCCGAGAAGTCCCCGTACGGCCCGGAGCTCGGCGTCGAGTACCCGCACGTGGACGTGGACGTGCTGCTGCCCGCGATGAAGGCCGGCATGGCCGCCTGGCGCGACGCGGGCCCGGAGGCGCGCGCCCTGGTCTGCATCGAGATCCTGGCCCGCATCTCGGCCCGCACCCACGAGTTCGCGCACGCGGTCATGCACACCAGCGGCCAGGCCTTCATGATGGCCTTCCAGGCGGGCGGTCCCCACGCGCAGGACCGCGGCCTGGAGGCCGTGGCGTACGCGTACGAGGAGCAGACCCGGGTCCCGGGGCAGGCCGACTGGTCGAAGCCGCAGGGCAAGAAGGACCCGCTGGAGCTCGGCAAGACCTTCACCGCGGTCCCCCGCGGCATCGCCCTCGTGATCGGCTGCAACACCTTCCCGACCTGGAACGGCTACCCGGGCCTGTTCGCCTCGCTCGCCACCGGCAACCCGGTGCTGGTCAAGCCGCACCCGCGGGCCGTGCTCCCGCTCGCGCTGACCGTGCAGGTGGCGCGTGAGGTCCTCGCGGAGACGGGCTTCGACCCGAACCTGGTCGCGCTCGCGGTCGAGCGTCCGGGTGAGGGCATCGCCAAGGACCTCGCCGTCCGCCCCGAGATCAAGCTGATCGACTACACCGGCTCCACGGAGTTCGGCGACTGGCTGGAGGCCAACGCCCGCCAGGCGCAGGTCTACACGGAGAAGGCGGGCGTCAACACCGTCGTCCTGGACTCCACCGACAACTACAAGGGGATGCTGGCCAACCTGGCCTTCTCCCTGTCGCTCTACAGCGGCCAGATGTGCACCACCCCGCAGAACCTGCTGATCCCGCGCGACGGCATCGCGACGGACGCCGGCCACAAGTCGTACGACGAGGTCGTGGCCGACCTGGCGGCCTCGGTGGGCGGCCTGCTCGGCGACGACGCCCGGGCCAACGCGCTGCTCGGCGCGCTGGTCAACCCGGACGTCAAGGCCCGCCTGGAGGCGGCGGCCGGCCTCGGCGAGGTCGCGCTGGCCTCCCGCGAGGTCGCCAACCCCGAGTTCCCGGACGCGGTGGTCCGTACGCCGGTGATGGTCAAGCTGGACGCCGGCAAGGCGGACGACTCCGCGCCGTACCTGTCGGAGTGCTTCGGCCCGGTGTCCTTCGCGGTGGCCGTGGACTCCACGGCGGACGCGCTGGACCTGCTGCGCCGCACCGTGCGCGAGAAGGGCGCCATGACGGTCGGCGCCTACACCACCTCCACGGACACCGAGCGGGCGGTCGAGGAGGTCTGCCTGGAGGAGTCCGCGCAGCTCTCCCTGAACCTGACCGGCGGGGTCTACGTCAACCAGACGGCGGCCTTCTCGGACTTCCACGGCTCCGGCGGCAACCCCGCGGCCAACGCCGCGCTGTGCGACGGCGCCTTCGTCGCGAACCGCTTCCGTGTAGTGGAGGTCCGCCGCCAGGCGTAGTCGCCGGGCGCATCCCGCGCCCGCCCGTTCAGGCGTGTCGCCTCCTCCCCGCAGGTGCGGGCGGAGGCGTCCACCTGGGCCGTCCGGTGCCGACGACCACCGCCGCTCGGCAGGGCCGCGGCGATCGTGGCCGGGGTGTCCTAGAGATTCTCTCCGCCCTGTCCGGAGGCGGCCGGCGGGCCGCCCCAGTGGAAGAGGGCCATGGCCACGCTGGTGGCGAGGTTGTAGCTGGAGACCTGGGGGCGCATCGGCAATGACACCAGGTGGTCGGCCCGCGCGCGCAGCTCGGGGGAGATCCCGTGCCGTTCCGAGCCGAAGGCCAGCAGCGCGTCGTCCGGGAGGGTGAGGGCCCGGATGTCCTCGCCCTCCGGATCGAGCGCGTAGAGCGGCCCGGGCGGCAGCTCGTCCAGGGCGAGGCGTTCGACGGTGGTGGCGTAGTGCAGTCCGGCGCCGGCCCGGACCACGTTCGGGTGCCAGGGGTCGAGGTCGCCGCGGGTCACCACGCCGGTGGCGCCGAAACCGGCGGCGAGGCGGACGACGGCTCCGACGTTGCCGAGGTTGCGGGGGTTGTCGAGGACGACGACGGGCGCGGGCCTGGGGGTCCGCCGCAGGCCCGCGAGACCCGCGGCCCGGTCGGGCCGTACGGCGAGGGCCGCGACCCCGGTGGGGTGGACGCGGGGCAGCAGCTCCTTGAGCACGGCCGGCCGCACCAGGCGGACCACCTCGGCCTCGACATCCGGCGCCAGCTCCCGGGCCAGTGCCCGTACGGCGCCGGGATCGTCGGCGACGACCATGTGCACGTCCGCTCCGAAGCGCAGGGCGTGCTTCAGCGCGTGGAACCCGTCGAGGAGCACGAGGTCCCCCCGCCCGGCGCCCTCCCGCCACTGCCGCACCGTCTCGTCCCCACCCGCCCGCTCACTCATCCCCCGACCCTACGCCGCAACCCGTCGGAGCCCGCGGCGCAGGGGCCCGCCGTCCAGCCCCGCCGGCGTTCGAGGCGCGGGGGTCCGGGGCGGAGCCCCCGGCTCTTCAGCCCGTCCGGGGTGCGAGGGCCGGGCCCGGGTCGGGGCCAGGGCGGAGCCCGGTTTCCGGGTCCGGGCGGAGCCCGGTTTCGGGAAGGGGCAGGGCGGGGGAAAGCCCTGCACGGCCCCGCCGCGCCCGCAGCACGGCCGCCCTGGCCCCCAGCCACACCAGAAACCCGGTCGGCAGGAACACCGCATCGGCGGCGATCATCGCCAGCGAGAAGAACGGCAGCCCCAGCAGCACCGCGATCCCCGCGTGCTCCAGCATCATCAGGACCAGCAGGACGTTCTTGATCCGCCGGTTGAAGAGCGTGAAGGGGAAGGCCACCTGCACCGCCACCGTCCCGTACGACAGCAGCATCACCAAGGTCCCGCTGCCCGCCAGCAGCGCCGACAGCGCCGGCCACGGGCTGAAGTAGTCCAGTGCCAGGGGGTAGTACAGCGCCGTCCCGTCCTGCCACCGCGAGCCCTGGATCTTGTACCAGCCGGCCGTCGCGTAGATCAGGCAGACCTCCGCCATGATCACCAGCAGGCCCGCGTTGTGCAGCAGGTTCGCCAGGACGTCCAGGACCGCCCGCCCCTCGCCCTCCGGCTCGTAGCGGTCGGCCAGCCACCACAGTCCGCAGCACACCCACACCGCGGCGAACCCCGCGAGCCAGCCGTGGCTGAACCGCCCGGTGGCCGCCCCGTAGGCGAAGACCGCCCCCAGCACCCACCACAGCACCGGTCCGGCCGGCCCCGCCGTCGCGCAGCCACGCGTACGGGCCCTGCGCGCGTCCAGCGACCACACCTGCGCGCACCGGGTCAGCACCAGGTAGATCGCCACGAGGTGGATGACGTTGTCCCCGCCGTCGCCCATGAACACGCTGCGGTTCTGCAGGGAGAGCACGCCCACCATGAACACCACGGACGTCGCCCGCGTCCGCCAGCCCAGCAGCAGGCCGACGCTCGCCAGCACGGCCACCGCGTAGACGGTCTCGAACCACAGGGTCGAGCCGGACCACGTCAGGACCGTGAAGGCGCCGTTGGAGTCGAGCAGCCGCTGCGCCAGGTCCTGGCTCCACGGCCCGTCCGGGCCGTACAGCTCGGCGCGGTGGGGGAACTCCCGCAGCAGGAAGAAGAGCCAGGTGCCCGCGAAGCCGATGCGCACGACGGCGCTCTGGTACGGGCCGAGCGCCTGCCCGCTGACCTTGGCGACGGCCCGGGCCAGTGCGGCGCGGGCCCGTCTCACACCTTCCACCACGGCAGCTCCCGGTAGTAGGTCTGGGTGTCGGTGGTCTCGGTGCTCCACTTGGGCGCGGGCACGGCCGTCGTCGCCGAGCGCAGCTGGATCCGCAGAATGCGCCCGCCCTCGTGGTCCGGGGTGAGCCGGTTCATCGCGATCCGCCGCAGGTACTCCTCGGACAGCTCGCCGCGCTCGCCGACGGGCTTGTCGTCCTCGTCGTGCGAGCCGGTGTAGAAGTCCCAGGCCCGGCGCAGCTCGTTCTGCTCCGTGTGGCTCGGCAGCAGGCTGTGCCGGATCGCCGCCGCGTCCTCGGCGCTCAGGTCCCGCCAGCCGGTGGTGATCAGCTCGCCGCCGGCGGTCCGCACCTCGGCGCGCGCCTCCACGGCGATGTTCTGCTGGAGCGGGTTGGGCGCGAACAGCTTCCAGTTCTGTTCGAACTCGGGGTAGACCCAGGCGTCGATCGTCCCCGCGTGCTGCTTGCTCAGCGTGTTGGACGGGGCCACGTGCAGGAAGACCAGGGCGAGGTGCGCGCACACGGCCAGGCCCACGGCGCCCAGGGCCAGGGCGGTCACGATCCGGTACGGGGTGGACAGACCGGCGATTCCGGGCGCTCTCGGGGGTGGCGGAGCGGCCCCTTCGGCGAGCGTGAGCTCGTTCGAATCCATCCCGCCCCGATCGTCCGGCGTCCACAGGGTTGACCACAGAGGTTGACACCCTACGGGCCGCCGTCTCACCATTGAAGCGAATGAACCGAACGATCGGTCGGTCGGGTGGACGGACGACCGGCAAACACTGACAAGGGGCCGGAATGGTGGCAGTGACCCCGGAAACGGGCCCGGACGCGGCCCTGGGGACAGACGAGACGGACGGGACGGGCATGACGGCTGGCCTGGGCGCACAGCTCGCGGCGGCGTTCGACGCCGCCGTGGCGGCGGACGAGCGCGTGGAGCCGCGCGACTGGATGCCCGAGCAGTACCGCGCCTCCCTGGTCCGGCAGATGGCGCAGCACGCCCACTCCGAGATCATCGGCATGCAGCCCGAGGCCAACTGGATCACCCGCGCGCCCTCGCTGCGCCGCAAGGCCATCCTGATGGCCAAGGTCCAGGACGAGGCGGGCCACGGCCTGTACCTCTACAGCGCGGCCGAGACCCTCGGCACCAGCCGCGACGAGCTTCTCGACAAGCTCCACTCGGGGAAGCAGAAGTACTCCTCGATCTTCAACTACCCCACCTTGACCTGGGCGGACGTCGGTGCCATCGGCTGGCTCGTGGACGGCGCGGCGATCACCAACCAGGTGCCGATCTGCCGCTGCTCCTACGGGCCCTACGCCCGCGCCATGGTCCGGATCTGCAAGGAGGAGTCCTTCCACCAGCGCCAGGGCTTCGAGCTCCTCATGGCCCTGTCCAAGGGCACCGAGGAGCAGCACGCCATGGCGCAGGACGCCGTGAACCGCTGGTGGTGGCCCTCGCTGATGATGTTCGGCCCGCCGGACGACGAGTCGGCGCACTCGGCGCAGTCGATGGCCTGGCGCATCAAGCGCCACTCGAACGACGAGCTGCGTCAGCGGTTCGTGGACATCGCCGTCCCCCAGGCCGAAGCCCTCGGCCTGACCCTGCCCGACCCGGACCTGAAGTGGAACGAGGAGCGCGGCCACCACGACTTCGGCGCCATCGACTGGGCCGAGTTCTGGGACGTGCTCAAGGGCAACGGCCCCTGCAACGAGCAGCGGATCGGCCAGCGCCGCAAGGCCCACGAGGAAGGCGCCTGGGTGCGCGACGCGGCCGCCGCGTACGCGCAGAAGCAGGCGGCACAGCAGCCGGCGAAGCCCGCCGGACAGAACGAGGAGGCACGGGTATGACGCAGAACTGGCCCCTGTGGGAGGTGTTCGTGCGCTCGCGCCGCGGCCTCTCGCACACGCACGCGGGAAGCCTGCACGCCCCCGACGCGGAGATGGCCCTGCGCAACGCCCGCGACCTCTACACCCGGCGCAACGAGGGAATCTCGATCTGGGTGGTCCCCTCCACCGAGATCACCGCCTCCTCGCCGGACGAGCGGGACCCCTTCTTCGCCCCGTCCGCCGACAAGCCGTACCGGCACCCCACCTTCTACGACATCCCGGAGGGAGTGAGCCACCTGTGACCGGCATCGACACCCACGCCGACACCACCACCGCGGCGGCCCTCGCCCTCGGCGACGACGCGCTGATCCTCTCCCACCGCCTCGGCGAGTGGGCGGGGCACGCCCCCGTCCTGGAGGAGGAGGTCGCCCTCGCCAACATCGCCCTCGACCTGCTCGGCCAGGCCCGCATCCTGCTGTCCATGGTCGGCGACGAGGACGAGCTGGCGTTCCTGCGCGAGGAGCGGTCCTTCCGCAACCTGCAGCTGGTCGAGCAGCCGAACGGCGACTTCGCCCACACCATCGCCCGCCAGCTCTACTTCTCCGTCCACCAGCACGAGCTCTACGCGGAACTCGCCCGCGGGGACGGCCCGTTCGCCCCGCTCGCGGCCAAGGCCGTCAAGGAGACGGCGTACCACCGCGACCACGCGGAACAGTGGACCCTGCGGCTCGGCGACGGCACCGAGGAGAGCCGGACCCGCATGCAGGCGGCGCTGAAGGCGCTGTGGAAGTTCACCGGGGAGCTCTTCCAGCCGGTGGAGGGCCTCGACGGCGTGGACTGGGCCGCCCTCGAAGGGCGCTGGCTGGCCGCGCTGACCGATGTCGTGGAGCGGGCCGGGCTCACCCTGCCCGAAGGACCGCGCACCGGCGCCTGGGCGGCCGGGGCCGGCCGCCAGGGCCTGCACACCGAGCCCTTCGGCCGGATGCTGGCCGAGATGCAGCATCTCCACCGCAGCCACCCGGGGGCGTCATGGTGACCGGCGCCGACGTCACGACGACCCGACTGGAGGCCGAGCTGGCCGAGCTGGCCGGATCAGTCCCGGACCCCGAACTGCCGGTGCTGACCCTCGGCGAGCTGGGTGTGGTGCGCGGCGTGCGGATGCACGACGACGGCCACGCCGAGGTCACCCTGACCCCCACCTACACCGGCTGCCCGGCCATCGAGGCCATGTCGGCCGACATCGAGCGGGTCCTGACCGGCCACGGCATCGCCGACGTCCGGGTGACCACGGTGCTGGCTCCGGCCTGGTCCACGGACGACATCAGCGCCGAGGGCCGCCGCAAGCTCGCCGAGTTCGGCATCGCCCCGCCCCGGCCGCACGCGGCCGACGGGCCGGTCCCGGTGACCCTGTCCGTCCGCTGCCCGAACTGCGGATCGACCGACACCGAGCTGCTCAGCCGTTTCTCCTCCACCGCGTGCAAGGCGCTGCGCCGCTGCACCTCCTGCCGCGAACCGTTCGACCACTTCAAGGAGCTGTAGATGGCCGCCCCCCGCCACGGCGCGTTCCACCCGCTGACGGTGGCGGAAGTCGACCGGCTCACCGACGACTCGGTGGCGCTGACCCTCCGGGTCCCCGAGGACCTGCGCGAGGACTACCGGCACGCCCCCGGCCAGCACCTGACGCTGCGCCGCACCGCCCCCGAGGGCGGTGTCGAGGTCCGCCGCACCTACTCGATCTGCTCGCCCGCCCCGACGGCCGACGGCCCGGGCCCCGCCCACCTGCGCGTCGGGGTGCGGCTGGTGGAGGGCGGGGAGTTCTCCACCTTCGCCCACAAGGAGATCGCGGCCGGCGACGTGCTGGACGTCATGGTCCCGGCCGGGCGCTTCGTGCTGGATCCGGCCGCGGCGCCCGCCTCCGGGCACTATGCCGCGATCGTCGGCGGCAGCGGGATCACGCCCGTGCTGTCGATCGCCGCGAGCCTGCTGGCCGCGCGGGCCGACGCCCGTTTCTGTCTGGTGCGCAGCGACCGCACGGCTGCCTCGACGATGTTCCTGGAGGAGGTCGCCGACCTCAAGGACCGCTATCCGTCGCGGTTCCAGCTGGTCACGGTCCTCTCCCGGGAGGAGCAGGAGTCCGGGCTGCCCTCCGGGCGACTGGACGAGGAGCGGCTGACGTCCCTGCTGCCCGCGCTGCTGCCGGTGGCCGAGGTCACCGGCTGGTTCCTGTGCGGGCCCTACGGCCTGGTGCAGGGCGCGGAGCGGGCCCTGCACGCCCTCGGCGTCGCCCGCACCCGGGTGCACGAGGAGATCTTCCACGTCGAGGACACCACCCCCGCGCCGGTGCGCGCGGCGGCGTCCGCCGCCGCCGCGGTCGGCCGGGTCACCGCACGGCTCGACGGCCGCTCCGGCACCTGGCCCGTCCAGGAGGGGGAGTCCCTGCTGGACGCGGTGCTCCGCAACCGCGCGGACGCCCCCTACGCCTGCAAGGGCGGTGTCTGCGGCACCTGCCGGGCGTTCGTGGTGTCCGGCGAGGTCCGGATGGACCGGAACTTCGCCCTGGAGGCCGAGGAGACGGACGCCGGCTTCGTCCTGGCCTGCCAGTCGCACCCCGTCACCGAGGAAGTGGAGATCGACTTCGACCGCTAGTTGTTCTAGTTGTCCTGTCCCCGCTGTCCTCCCCTGTCCATTTTCAGGAACCTGTTCTATCTTGACGCACCGTCAGGTCAGAACGGGAGGACGGGCAGTGGACTTCACCTTCACCGAGGAGCAGCGGGCCGCCGTCGAGGCGGCCAAGGCCGTGTTCGCGGATGTCGCACCCGACGGCGTGCCCAGCCCCGCCCTCACCGCGGGCGCCGTCGCCGACGACTTCGACCGCCCGCTGTGGGGCAAGCTCGCCGCGTCCGACCTGCTCGGCCTCGTCCTCGCCGAGGAGCACGGCGGTGCGGGCCTGGACACCATCGCCCTGTGCCTCGTACTGCGCGAGGCCGCCCGGGTGCTGGCCCGGGTCCCGCTGCTGGAGCACTGCGCGACCGCCATGGCCGTACAGGCGCACGGCAGTCCCGAGCTGGCCTCCGCCCTGCTTCCCGGCGCCGGGCGCGGCACGCTCGTGCTGACCGCCGCCGCGCACGGCCGGTCCGGCCACGACCCGGCCGAACTCGCCGTCACCGCACGGCTCGACGGCGAGGCGTGGATCCTGGAAGGCACCCAGACCGCCGTCCCCTGGGCGCACACCGCCGACTGGATCGCGGTACCCGCCCACACCGGCGAGGGCGACGCCGTCCTCGCGCTGGTCCCGCGCTCCGCCGGGGGCCTCGCCCTCGCCGAGCAGGTCTCCACCAGCGGGGAGCGCTTCGCCGAACTCGCCCTGGACGGCGTACGGGTGGAGCGGACCCACCTGATCGACACCCCGGGAGCCTGGGAGCGGCTCCACCAGATCCTCACCGCCGGCACCTGCGCCCTGGCACTCGGGCTGGGCGAGGGCGCCCTCGGCATGACGAGCCGGTACACCAGCAAGCGCGAGCAGTTCGGCTTCCCGGTGGCCACCTTCCAGGCGGTCGCCGTCCAGGCCGCCGACCGCTACATCGACCTGCGCGCCATGGAGGTCACGCTGTGGCAGGCCGCCTGGCGGCTCGACGCCGCCACGGGCGGCGCCGGTGGTCCGCTGCCGAGCGCCGGTGACGTGGCGGTCGCCAAGATCTGGGCCTCGGAGGGCGTACGCAGGGTCGTTCAGACCGCCCAGCACCTGCACGGCGGCTTCGGCGCCGACACGGACTACCCGCTGCACCGGTACCACGCCTGGGCCAAGCAGTTGGAGCTCCAGCTGGGCCCGGCGGCCGCGCACGAGGAGGCCTTGGGCGACCTGCTGGCCGCCCACCCCCTCGGCTGAGCCCACAGGGCTCGGACCAGGACCGGCAGCAGCGACTCAGAGGACGAAGGCCGGGTTTCCGCTGTCCGTCACCATCGCCCGCCCGGCACCGTCCCAGGCCTGCATCCCGCCGTCGACGTTCACGGCGTCGATGTCCTGGCGCACCAGGTACTGGGTGACCTGCGCGGAACGCCCGCCGACCCGGCACATCACGTAGACGCGGCGGCCGTCCTCGACGGCTTCCGTCAGCTCGCCGAAGCGGGCCACGAAATCGCTCATCGGGATGTGCAGGGCGCCCTCGACGTGCCCGGCCGCCCATTCGTCGTCCTCACGGACGTCGAGGACGAAGCCTTCGGAGGGCACCGCGGCGGCGTCCACCGAGGGAAGCGGTCCGAAGTTCATAACTGTCGCCTTCTCTCTTCACAGGTCTGCTGCCAACCTATCCGACCCGCGGCCCCGGCCACGTCCGTGCAAAAGCCCCGCCCTCACTCGGCGGCGAGCTCAGCCGCCAGCTGCGCCTCGCGCTCGGAGACCTGCGCCAGCAGCTGCTCCGCGATCTCCTCCAGCAGGCGGTCCGGGTCGTCGGGAGCCATCCGCAGCATCGACCCGATCGCGCTCTCCTCCAGCTCCTTCGCCACGAGCGCCAGCAGCTCCTTGCGGCGCGCCAGCCACTCCAGCCGGGCATACAGCTCATCGCTCTCGCCGGGTGCGGAGGCCTCCGGCGCCGGCCCGGCCGCCCACTCCTCGGCCAGCTCGCGCAGCAGCCCCTCGTCCCCGCGCCCGTAGGCGGCGTTGACCCGGGCGATGAAAGCGTCGCGGCGCTCCCGCTCGCCCTCCTCCTGGGCCAGGTCGGGGTGGGCCTGGCGGACCAGCTCGCGGTAGAGGCGGCGTACCTCCTCCGAGGGCCTGACCCGCTCCGGCGGCCGCACGGGCCGGTCGGTGAGCATCGCGGCGGCGTCGTCGGAGATGCCGTCCGAGCCCAGCCAGTCGTGGAACAGCTCGTCCACCCCGGGCATCGGCATGACCAGCGAGCGCGCGTCCCGGGCCCGCCGCAGGTCCTCGGCATCACCGGTGCGCGCCGCCTTCGCCTCGGCGATCAGCGCGTCCAGCTCGTCGAGCCGCGTGTACATGGGGCCGAGCTTCTGGTGGTGCAGGCGGGAGAAGTTCTCCACCTCCACACGGAAGGTCTCCACCGCGATCTCGAACTCGATCAGCGCCTGCTCGGCGGCCCGTACGGCCCGCTCCAGGCGCGCCTCGGGGCGCTCCTCACCGGTGACGGAGGAGTCGCCGGACCCACCGGGGACTGTCTGCTCAGGGTGCTCGGTCTGCTCACTCACCCGGCCAGGGTACGGCCCGCCCGCGCGGGCGATGTTTCACGTGGTTTCACGTGAAACATCGCCCGCCGCGCAGCGGCCCGCAGGACCGCGCGACCTACACCCCGGTCTCCGCGGCGATCCGGCCGGCCCGCACCGCCGCCACGAGGTCGGCGTGGTCGGCCTCGGTCCGGTCGGCGTAGGCCACGGCGAAGACCGCCATCGCCTCCTCCAGCTCCTCGTTCTTGCCGCAGTAGCCGGCGAGCAGCCGGGGGTCGACGCTGTGCGCATGCGCCCGGGCCAGCAGGGCCCCGGTCATCCGCCCGTAGTCGTCGATCTGGTCGGGGGCCAGCGCCGCCGGGTCCACGCTGCCCTTGCGGTTGCGGAACTGGCGGACCTGGTACGGGCGCCCCTCCACCGTGGTCCAGCCCAGCATGATGTCGGAGACCACCTGCATCCGCTTCTGCCCGGCCACCACCCGGCGGCCCTCGTGCTCCTCCGGCGCCGAGGTGAAGCCCAGCCCGGGCAGGTGCGGGAGCAGCACCGAGGGCCGTGCCTCCTTCACCTGGAGGACCAGCGGCTCGCCCCGGTGGTCGAGCAGCAGGACCACGTACGAGCGGGTGCCGACGCTCCCGGTGCCCACCACGCGGAAGGCCACGTCGTGGATCGCGTACCGGGCCAGCAGCGGCAGCCGGTCGCCCTGCAGGGTCTGCAGGTAGGGGCCGAGCGAGGCCGCCACGGCCGCCGCCTCCGCGTCCGTGACGCGGCGCAGCACGGGCAGCGCGTCGACGAAGCGGCGGCCGCCGTCCGGCCCGATCTCGGTCGACTTGGTGGCGAACCGGGCCGAGGTGTTGTTGCGGGCCTTCTCCGAGACCCGCTCCAGGGTGCCCAGCAGATCGTGGGCGTCGGCGTGCGAGACCAGTTCCTCGTCGGCGATGGCGTTCCACGCGTCGAGCGCGGGAAGCCTGGCCAGCAACCGCATGGTCCGCCGGTAGGCGCCCACGGCGTCGAACGCGGCCGCCCGGCAGGTGTCCTCGTCCGCGCCGACCACCCGGCCGGCCAGCACCAGTGAGGCGGCCAGCCGCTTCACGTCCCACTCCCACGGACCGAAGACGGTCTCGTCGAAGTCGTTCAGGTCGATGACGAGCCGGCCCCGCGCGTCCCCGTACAGGCCGAAGTTCGCCGCGTGCGCGTCGCCGCAGATCTGCGCGCCGACGCCCGTCACCGGACCGCCGGACAGGTCGTGTGCCATCAGCCCGGCCGCCCCGCGCAGGAACGCGAAGGGGTTGGCGGCCATCCGGCCGACCCGTATCGGCGTCAGCTCCGCCACCCGCCCGGCGTTGGACTCCTCCACCGCCCGCACCGCGTCCGGCCGCCCGGCCGGGATCTCGAAGCCGGCGTGCGCCGCCCTCGGCAGGCGGGCGCGCAGCGCCTTGCCCGCCTCCTTCGGCGAGTCCGCCGCCACGCGCGGCGCGAACCCCGCCACGTCCGGAATCCGCTGTCCCGCTGTCGCCGCCATCGGCGCCGCCCCCCACCCGTTCATTTGATCGCTTCGAGAACGGGCTGACCGTATCTACAGCCCGGCGTCCCTGGCCAGCAGTGCCGCCTGGACCCGGTTCTCGCAGCCCAGCTTCGCCAGGATCCGGCTCACGTACGTCTTCACGGTGGCCTCGCTCATGTGCAGGCGCCGGCCCGCGTCCGCGTTGGACAGTCCTTCCCCGAGCAGCGCCAGGACGCCCCGCTCCCGCTCGCTCAGCTCGGCGACCCGGCGGCGGGCCTCCTCACCGCGCGCTGCGGCCCTCCCGGACGCCAGCTGGTCCACCACGTGCCGGGTGGCCCCCGGCGAGAGGTAGGCGTCCCCGGCCGCGGCCGCCCTGACCGCCCCGATCAGCTCGCCCGGCGCCGAGTCCTTGAGCAGGAACCCCGCCCCGCCCTGCCCCAGCGCCCGCAGTACGTTCTCCTTCTCGCCGAAGGTGGTCAGGATCAGCGCCCGCACCTCCGGCGCGGCCCGCCGCAGCTCTCCCAGCGCGCTCAGACCGTCCAACACCGGCATCTGGATGTCGAGCAGCATCACGGCGGGGGCGTGGGCGCGGGCCAGGTCCACCGCCTCCCGGCCGTTCGCCGCCTCCGCGACGACCTCGATGTCCGGCGCCGAGGTCAGGATCATCCTGATCCCGGCCCGGATCAGCGGCTCGTCGTCGGCGATCACCACTCTGATCACTTCGGCTGTCACCCCGTGCTCCTACTGCTTGACCTCGTACGCCTGCTTGTCCACGAGCTTGCCGTCCCGGAAACAGAACCGGAAAACCAGGTCCGTGGACAGTGTGTTGCCGGTCTGGTCGTTGGCCAGCAGCACCAGGCACTCCGAGCCCTGCGGCCGGAGCGGCCCCTTGCGGTCGGCTCCCGCGGTCAGGAAGCTCTCGCCGCTCGGCAGCCGTTCTCGGACCGCCTTCTCGGCCTCGCCGACCTGCACGGCGTCGTACTCGTCCCGGCCGATCATCGCGTCGCCCACCGAGTCCATGAGCATCACCGCCGCGGCGGTGATGCCGATCACCAGCACCACCACCGCCGCGAAGGCGATCCCGCAGCCCACGGCGATGCCGCCGCTGCGGCTGGGCACCCGTACGGCCAGCTCCCGGTCGACCGCCGCCCAGTCCATCGGCTGCTGCTCGCCGCGCCGCCCCCGCGCCTGGGGCCGCGTGAGCTTCTGCGCCTGCGCCTGCTGGCCGAAGTCGTCGGCCACGTCCTGGGCACCGGCCGGCTCCGCGCCGTACGGCAGCACGCCCGCCACCCGGAACCCGCCGCCCTCGGCGGGACCGGCGTGCACCATGCCGCCGACCAGCCGGGCCCGCTCGCGCAACCCCGTCAGGCCCTGACCGCCCGACACCACGCCCTCGACCGGACCGGCCGACGGCCCGTTGGCGATCTCCACCACCAGCGAGTCGTCCTCGTAGCGCAGCTCGACCGTGATCGGCGCCCCCGGAGCGTGCTTGTAGGCGTTCGTCAGGGCCTCCTGCACGATCCTGTACGCGGCGTGGTCGCACGCCGCGACCAGCGGCCTCGGCCGCCCCGAGGTGGTCATCCGCACGTCGGTCCCGGCGCCCCGGGCCGCCTCCACGACCCCCGCGATCCCCGCCACGCCGCGCGCCGCGGGCTGGGCCTCGTCCACCGGCGGGGGCGCCTCCACGCCGTCGCGCAGGATGCCGACGACCTCGCGCAGTTCGTGCATGGCGGACACCGAGGCCTGCCGCAGCACGCCCACGGCCTCCCGCTGACGGTCGGTGAGCTCGGGATCCACCTCCAGCGCACCCGTGTGCACGGAGATCAACGCCAGCTGGTGGCCGAGGCTGTCGTGCATGTCCTGGGCTATGCGCTGCCGCTCACGCAGCCGCGCCTGCCCGGCGACCATGGCCCGCTCGCGCAGCAGCTGGCCGTTGCGCTCGTGCAGCGCGGCCAGCAGGGTGCGGCGTTGCGACCAGTACCGGCTGGCCAGCCCCGGCATCACGGTGACCGCCAGGAACATCAGCGTGGAGAACACGACCACCAGCAGAGGTCGCGTCAGCGACCACTGGTCCAGGACGCTGAAGGCGAGCGAGGCAAGGAAGGCCAGCGTGAACGAGCCCAGCGCCCGGCCCACGCCGACGATCCGTCGCCCAGACGACCAGCCCAGCAGCGGCAGGACGAAGAACAGCCCCGGCAGGGCCGAGCTCAGCGCCGAACCGGCCACGAGCGTCGTCGCCGGGAGCCGCCTGCGCAGCAGGGTCAGCGCCACCACGACCACGGCGCCCAGCAGCATCCGCCGCCCGGACCCCCCGTCGAGTTCCTCCACGCCCAGCCCGAGGATGGCCAGCACACCGGCGAGCGCGAGGTCCCCGGCCAGCATCCGCCGCGTCCACGGTTCGGGCCCCCTGAGCCAGTCCCAGCCCGCACGTGTCTTCGCCATCGCATCCACGGCCCGACCCTAGACACCCGCCCCCGGCCCCGGCCGCCCTCTTTCGTCTCACCCACCACGACGAAAGTCGGATCGGGCCGGAGCAGTTGGAGCCGTGCGCGCCTGCGGTCGGCCGGGCCGTGACCGACGCCACACACCGGGCACCGGACACCACCCGTCGACATGCCACGGCTCACACACACGCGGTCGTCGCGGGACAAAGCGAAACGGCCGCCACCGCTTTCGCGGTGACGACCGTCTCGTCGATGTGGGCGAGGGGGGATTTGAACCCCCACGTCCCGAAGGACACTGGCACCTGAAGCCAGCGCGTCTGCCGTTCCGCCACTCGCCCGAGCAGCGTCCCAGTGGCCTTCCCTTTCGGGCCGTTCCCCTGGCGACGTCGAAACATTAGCACGGAGGACGGGGTGGATTCACATCGCTTTCCCCGCAGCTCCCCGGCCCTGCGCGGACTGCCCCTCCCGCACTCCGCTCCCGGTGCGGGACACTGTTCCCGGAGCGCCCCTACGATCCCTTGTGAGGACCAACACTCGTCCTCACAGGTGCGATGGGGAACCACCCGAATCCGCCACGCGTGGATACGATCAGTAAGCAGTACAGGGCGACAACGACGGAGGAGGTGCCCCATGGGAGTTCTGAAGCGGTTCGAGCAGCGACTCGAAGGTCTGGTGAACGGCACCTTCGCCAAGGTGTTCAAGTCCGAGGTCCAGCCGGTGGAGATCGCCGGAGCCCTCCAGCGGGAGTGCGACAACAACGCCACCATCTGGAACCGCGAGCGGACCGTCGTCCCCAACGACTTCATCGTGGAGCTCAGCGCCGGCGACTACGACCGCCTGAGCCCCTACTCCGGGCAGCTCGGCGACGAGCTCGCGGGCCTCGTCCGCGACTACGCCAAGCAGCAGCGGTACAGCTTCATGGGCCCCATCAAGGTCCACCTGGAGAAGGCCGAGGACCTCGACACCGGGCTCTACCGGGTCCGCAGCCGCACCCTGGCCTCCAGCACCTCCCAGCCGCAGGGGGCGCCGCCGTCCCCGGCGAGCGGCTACGGCTACCCGCCGGTCGCCGCACCGCCCATGCCCGCCGGCCCGCCCCCGGGCGGACCCGGCGCCCGTCGGCCGGCTCCCGGCGGTCCCGGCTCGGCGGCCCCGGCGGGACCCGGCGGCCCGCGGCGGCACTGGATCGAGATCAACGGCATCCGCCACCAGATCTCGCGCCCTACGCTCGTACTCGGCCGAAGCACCGAAGCCGACGTGCGGATCGACGACCCCGGCGTATCGCGCCGGCACTGTGAGATCCGGACCGGAACGCCCTCGACGATCCAGGATCTCGGGTCCACCAACGGCATCGTGGTGGACGGGCAGCACACCACCCGCGCTACGCTCCGCGACGGCTCGCGGATCGTCGTGGGCAGCACCACCATCATTTACCGGCAAGCCGAAGGGTGAAGCGGGGGCAATGTCAGAGCTGACCCTGACGGTCATGCGGTTGGGTTTCCTGGCCGTTCTGTGGCTGTTCGTCATCGTGGCCGTTCAGGTCATCCGCAGCGATCTCTTCGGTACGAGAGTGACCCAGCGCGGCTCCCGCCGCGGCGGCGCCGGCGGCGCCCCGCAGCAGGGCGGCCGCCAGGCCGCGCCTCCGCAGCAGCGCCAGCGTCGCGGTGCGCCGACCAAGCTCGTCGTCTCCGAGGGCATCCTCACGGGAACCACCGTGGCCCTCGCCGGACAGACGATCACCCTGGGCCGCGCCCACGACTCCACGATCGTGCTGGACGACGACTACGCGTCCAGCCGCCATGCCAGGATCTACCCCGACCGTGACGGCCAGTGGATCGTCGAGGATCTCGGGTCCACCAACGGCACGTATCTCGACCGGACCCGGCTGACCACCCCGACGCCCATTCCGCCGGGCGCACCGATCCGCATCGGCAAGACCGTCATCGAGCTGCGGAAGTAGTACGAGAATGAGCGAGCGGAGCGAGCGCGCGGCGGTGATCCGTGCCACCGAGGACACGGACACGAGCGCGCTCCCGACCGGAGGGTGGGCAGTGTGGCTCGAGACCGGTTGTACCCGGAGGAAGCTTCGTCGACAGGGCAGGTGCGCATGAGTCTGTCCCTGCGGTTCGCCGCCGGATCCCACAAGGGCATGATCCGCGAGGGGAACGAGGACTCCGGCTACGCCGGCCCGCGTCTCCTGGCGATCGCCGACGGCATGGGAGGCCAGGCCGCCGGCGAGGTCGCGAGCTCCGAGGTGATCTCCACCCTCGTGCAGCTCGACGACGACGTCCCGGGCTCCGACCTCCTGACCTCCCTCGCCACCGCCGTGCAGCGCGCCAACGACCAGCTGCGCGTCATGGTCGAGGAGGACCCCCAGCTCGAGGGCATGGGTACCACCCTCACCGCGCTGCTGTGGACCGGCCAGCGCCTCGGCCTCGTCCACGTCGGCGACTCCCGCGCCTACCTGCTCCGCGACGGCGTCCTCACGCAGATCACCCAGGACCACACCTGGGTGCAGCGCCTGGTCGACGAGGGCCGCATCACGGAGGAGGAGGCGACGACCCACCCGCAGCGCTCCCTGCTGATGCGCGCGCTGGGCAGCGGCGACATCGTCGAGCCCGACCTCTCCATCCGCGAGGTCCGTGCCGGCGACCGCTACCTGATCTGCTCCGACGGGCTCTCCGGTGTCGTCTCCCACCAGACCCTGGAGGAGACCCTCGCCGACTACCACGGCCCCCGCGAGACCGTGCAGTCCCTGATCCAGCTCGCGCTGCGCGGCGGCGGGCCGGACAACATCACCTGCATCGTCGCCGACGTCCTCGACACCGACAGCGGCGACACCCTCGCCGCCCAGGTCAGCGACACCCCGGTGGTCGTCGGCGCGGTCGCCGAGAACCAGCACCAGCTCTTCGACGGCGGCAACGCCATGCAGTCCGCGGCCGGCCGCGCCGCCGGGCTCGGCCGCCAGGCCCCGCCGCCAGCGGGCTCCTTCGGCCCTCCCGGCAGCGGCGACGCCCCCGGCTACGGGTACGGCGACCAAGGCCAGGGCGGCGGCTACGGCTCCTTCGGCGAGGCCGACGGCTACGACGGCGACTCCGGCTACGACGACACGTACGACCACCCCCGCAGGCGCCGCAGCAAAGGGCGCAAGTGGACCACCCGCACACTGACCCTGCTCGTCGTCGCCGGTGTCATCGGCGGCGGCCTCTACGCCGGCTGGCGCTGGACCCAGACCCAGTTCTACGTCGGCGTGAAGGGCGAGCACGTCGCGCTCTTCCGCGGCATCAGCCCGAAGCTCGGACCGCTGGAGCTCTCCAAGGTGGAGACCGACCGCCCCGACATCGAACTGAAGTACCTGCCGCCCTTCAAGCGCAAGCTGGTCGAGGCCACCATCAGCGAGGGCAGCCTCGACGGTGCCCGCAAGAAACTGGACGACCTCGGCGTCCAGGTCTCAGCCTGCAAGAAGGACGAAGAGCGCCGAGGCGCCGAGGCGCAGAACAGCCAGACACCCGGCCCCAGCCTGACTCCCGAGGAGCAGCAGCTGGTCGGCCTGTGCGGAAAGTAGCCCGCGGGCGCAGGGGGCCTGCCACACCATGAGCGTTGTCACCAATACGACCACCATCGGCGCCATCGAGCTGCCGAGCCGGCGGAACACCGAGCTCGTGCTGCTCGCCTTCGCCGTGGTCATCCCGATCTTCGCCTACGCCAACGTGGGTCTGGCGATCCACGGCGAGCTGCCCCCCGGCATGCTCGCCTACGGGGCCGGCTTCGCCGTCCTCGCCGGCATAGCGCACTTCGTCGTACGCCGGTACGCGAAGTACGCCGACCCGCTGCTGCTGCCGCTCGCCACCCTGCTGAACGGCCTCGGCGTCGTCCTGATCTGGCGCCTGGACCAGTCCGCGCGGCTGCAGAACCTCGCCAAGCGCAGCTTCGGCGACTTCTCGCCCTCCGCGCCCCGCCAGATGATGTACACCGCGCTGGCGATCGCCCTGTTCGCCGCCGTGCTGCTGATCCTCAAGGACCACCGCGTCCTGCAGCGGTTCACGTACATCTCCATGGCCGGCGCGCTGGTGCTGCTGATCCTGCCCGTCGTCCCGGGCCTGGGCGCCGACGTCTTCGGCGCCAAGATCTGGATCAGCGTCGGCGGCTTCTCCATCCAGCCCGGTGAGTTCGCCAAGATCGTCATCGCGATCTTCTTCGCCGGCTATCTGATGGTGAAACGCGACGCGCTCGCGCTGGCCAGCCGCCGCTTCATGGGCCTCTACCTGCCGCGCGGCCGCGACCTCGGCCCGATCCTGATGATCTGGGCGATGAGCCTGCTGGTCCTGGTCTTCGAGAACGACCTCGGCACCTCGCTGCTCTTCTTCGGCATGTTCGTGATCATGCTGTACGTGGCCACCGAGCGCACCAGCTGGATCGTCATCGGTCTGCTGATGTCGGTCGGCGGCGCGGTCGTGGTGGCCTCCTTCGCCAGCCACGTCCAGGCCCGCGTCAACGCCTGGCTCGACCCCTTCGGCTGCTACACCACCTCGGGTGCCTGTGAGCAGGTCGGCCAGTCGATCATGAGCTTCGGCTCCGGCGGGGTCCTCGGCGCCGGATGGGGCCAGGGCAACTCCGACCTCATCGGCTTCGCCGCCAACTCCGACTTCATCTTCTCCACCGTCGGCGAAGAGCTCGGGCTCTCCGGTGTGATGGCCTTCCTGCTGATCTACGGGCTCATCATCGAGCGGGGCGTGCGCACCGCCCTCGCCGCCCGCGACCCCTTCGGCAAGCTGTTCGCCATCGGCCTCTCCGGCGCCTTCGCGCTCCAGATCTTCGTCGTCGCCGGCGGAGTCATGGGGCTCATCCCCCTCACCGGCATGACGATGCCCTTCCTCGCGTCCGGCGGTTCCTCCGTCCTCGCGAACTGGATCCTCATCGCCGTCCTCATCCGGATCAGCGACACCGCCCGCCGACCGGCACCGGCCCCGGCCCCGTCCCCCGACTCCGAGATGACCCAGGTGGTCCGCCCGTCATGAACAAGCCCCTGCGCCGCATCTCGCTGTTCTGCGGGCTGCTCGTCCTCGCGCTGCTGATCCGGACCAACTGGCTGCAGTACGTCCAGGCCGAGGAACTCAGCACGCGCAAGGAGAACCGACGGGTCCAGATCGCCCAGTACGCCACCGAGCGCGGCAACATCATCGTCCAGGGCGAGCCGATCACCGGTTCCACGGTCACCGACGGCAGCGACTACAAGTACAAGCGCACCTACAAGGACGGGGCGCTCTGGTCCCCGGTCACCGGCTACGCCTCGCAGGCCTTCGGCGCCACCCAGCTCGAATCCCTTGAGGACGGCATCCTCACCGGCAACGACGACCGGCTGTTCTTCGACCGCACCATCGGCATGTTCACCGGCGAGAAGAAGCAGGGCGGCAACGTCGTCACCACGCTCAACCGCGCTGCGCAGCAGGCCGCCTTCGAGAAGCTCGGCAGCAAGAAGGGCGCGGTCGCCGCGATCGACCCGCGCACCGGTGCCATCCTCGCGCTGGTCTCCACGCCCTCGTACGACCCGTCCAGCTTCGCCGGCAACTCCAAGGCGGACGAGAAGGCGTGGGTCGAGCTGAAGGACAGCGAGGACAAGAAGCTCGTCAACCGCGCCCTGCGCGAGACCTACCCGCCCGGCTCCACCTTCAAGGTGGTCACCGCCGCGGCCGCCCTGGAGCACGGCGTGGTCCAGGGGATCGACGACCCGACGGACACCCCCGAGCCGTACATCCTCCCGGGCACCAGGACCCAGCTGCCCAACTCCCACACCGGTTGCGAGAAGGCCAGCCTCAACGAGGCGCTGCGCATCTCCTGCAACTCCGTCTTCGCGAACCTCGGCGACAAGGTCACCCGCGACAAGATGGTGGAGACGGCCGAGAAGTTCGGCTTCAACAACGACAAGATCGACACCCCGGTCCGCGCCTTCGCCAGCGTCTACGACAAGAAGATGGGCCGGGACGGCAACGCCCAGAGCGCGATCGGGCAGTTCAACACCGCCGCCACCCCGCTGCAGATGGCCATGGTCACGGCGGCGATCGCCAACGACGGCAAGCTGATGAAGCCCTACATGGTGGACAACCTCACGGCCCCCAACCTGGACATCATCGAGAAGCACGAGCCGCAGGAGATGAGCCGGCCGCTGACCGCGGCCAACGCGCAGAAGCTCCGGCAGATGATGGTCAACGTCGTCGAGAAGGGCACCGGCGAGAAGGCCAAGATCAAGAACGTGACGGTCGGCGGCAAGACCGGTACCGCCCAGCACGGCGAGGGCAACAAGAAGCGTCCGTACGCCTGGTTCATCTCCTACGCCGAGAACCCGGACGGCACTTCGCCCGTCGCCGTCGCCGTCGTGATCGAGGACAGCGAGGGCACCGCCCGCGACGACATCAGCGGTGGCGGTCTCGCCGCTCCGGTCGCCAAGGCGGTCATGGAAGCGGTGCTGGGCAGCCAGGGGTGAACAGGGGGATCACAGGCCGGAATACGTGACCCAGGTCACTGAATCCGGCCGGGATCCGCGCGTACGGTACCGGTCCAGTATCAGCCTGTGGCCACGAACCGATCACGGACGATCGGCCGGTAGCCTTTGCGCGAACAGCACACCGCCGGACCACACACAGGTGCGGTCGGGACTGACGGAGAGGGCTGCAACGTTATGGAAGAGCCGCGTCGCCTCGGCGGCCGGTACGAGCTGAGCCACGTGCTCGGCCGCGGTGGCATGGCCGAGGTCTACCTCGCCCACGACACCCGGCTCGGCCGTACCGTAGCCGTCAAGACCCTGCGTGCCGACCTCGCCCGCGACCCGTCCTTCCAGGCCCGGTTCCGGCGCGAGGCCCAGTCGGCCGCGTCGCTGAACCACCCGGCGATCGTCGCCGTCTACGACACCGGCGAGGACTACGTCGACAACATCTCCATCCCGTACATCGTGATGGAGTACGTCGACGGTTCGACCCTGCGCGAACTGCTGCACTCGGGCCGCAAGCTGCTGCCGGAGCGCACGCTGGAGATGTGCATCGGCATCCTCCAGGCCCTGGAGTACTCGCACCGCGCCGGCATCGTGCACCGCGACATCAAGCCCGCCAACGTGATGCTGACCCGCACCGGCCAGGTCAAGGTCATGGACTTCGGCATCGCGCGCGCCATGGGCGACTCCGGCATGACCATGACGCAGACGGCCGCCGTGATCGGCACCGCCCAGTACCTCTCCCCGGAGCAGGCCAAGGGCGAGCAGGTCGACGCGCGTTCCGACCTGTACTCCGCGGGCTGCCTCCTCTACGAGCTCCTTTGCGTGCGGCCCCCGTTCGTCGGCGACTCCCCGGTGGCCGTGGCGTACCAGCACGTACGGGAGGAGCCGCAGCCCCCGTCGAACTTCGACCCCGAGATCACGCCCGAGATGGACGCCATCGTCCTCAAGGCGCTGGTCAAGGACCCCGACTACCGCTACCAGTCGGCGGACGAGATGCGCGCCGACATCGAGGCCTGCCTCGACGGCCAGCCCGTCGCCGCCACCGCCGCCATGGGCGCGGCCGGCTACGGCTACCCGGACCCGGGGCACGGCTACGGCCCGCAGGGCTACGACCAGCCCACCACCGCCCTGCGCGCCACCGACGCGGGCGCCCAGACGTCGATGATGCCGCCCATGCCCCCGGGCGACGGCGGCTACGGCTACGGCGACCCGGGCCACGGCGGCTACGACCAGGGCTCGAACCGCCGCCAGAGCCAGAAGAAGAGCAGGGCGTCCACCGTGCTGCTCGTGGCGGCCGGCCTCCTCGTCCTCGTCGGCGCGATCCTCATCGGCCGCTCCCTCTTCGGGGACACGGCCGACAACCGGCCCTCCGTGCCCAAGCTCGTCGGCCAGAACCTGGAACAGGCGACGAGGAGCGGCGAGAACGTGGGGCTCAAGGTGGTCAAGGGCGCCGATGCGCCCTGCGACGACCAGCCCAAGGGCAACGTCTGCAAGCAGGACCCGGTGGCCGGGACCAAGGTCGACGACGGGTCCACGGTCACGGTCACGGTCTCCTCCGGCGCCCCGAAGGTGTCGGTCCTCGACGTGCTCAACATGAAGTTCGAGGACGCGGAGAAGGCGCTGAAGGAGAAGGGCTTCCAGGTCGACCGCAAGGCCCAGGAGTCCGAGCGCACCCCGGGCACCGTCCTGGAGCAGAACCCGAAGCCCGGCTCCGAGGCGGAGAAGAACAGCGTCATCACGCTGACGGTGGCCAAGGAGCAGTCCAAGTCCGAGGTGCCCGAGCTCAAGGGCAAGACCAGGGACGAGGCGGAGAAGGCGCTCAAGGCCGTCAACCTGCGGCTGGGCAGTGTCACAGAGTCCGACCAGCCGGGAGCCGTTCCGGGCACGGTCATCACCCAGCAGTTCGCCGCGGGCCAGCAGCTGGAGCAGAACAAGACGGTGAACATCACCATCGCCAAGGCCGCGCAGGCCACGGTCGTCCCGAACTTCGCCGGGCGGACGGTGGGCCAGTACAAGGACGACCTCAAGCGCGCCAACCTGCGCGTCGGCATCGTCGCCGGCCCGTCGGACGACAACGCGGTCGTGGTGGGCACCGACCCGCAGCCCGGTACTCCGGGCACCTCGGGCCAGGCCGTCAACCTGTTCACGATCGCGGGACAGCAGGACGGCGGCAACAACGGCGGGATCTTCGGAGGCCTGACCGGCGGCGGCCGCCGCTAGCGCCGACGGCGGTACCAGCGCAGCGAAAAGGTCCGGCCCCTCTCAGGCGAGAGGGGCCGGACCTTTGGTACGACCGGCACCCGAGGCGGCGCCAGAGGGCCGTCTGCGGCCCCGTACGGGACGCCTGGGGCTCCTGTGGCCCTCGGGGCCACCGGGGCTCCCGCAGCGGCTCCCAGGACCCCTGGGGGCCGTCCGGGCCTGCCTCAGCGCAGCTCCGCCGGAGGGGTGCGCTTGGCGTCGACCTTTTCGGTGCGGACCAGCTCGCCCCACACGATGTACCGGTACTTCGAGGTGTAGACCGGCGTGCAGGTGGTGAGCGTGATGTACCGGCCCGGGGCGGTCCTGCCGGAGTCCTTGGGGACCGCGTTGATCACGTCGGTGTTGTACTTCGAGGTCTGGCGCAGCTCCGCGAAGACCTTGTAGACGTACCAGGTGTCCCGGGTCTCAAAGACGACCGCGTCGCCGTTCTTCACCTTGTCGATGTTGTGGAACTTCGCCCCGTGGCCGTCCCGGTGCGCGGCGAGCGAGAAGTTCCCCTTCTCGTCCCAGGGCAGCGCCGACTTCACCGGCTCGGTGTAGTAGCCGGCGACGCCGTCGTCGAGGATGTCCGGCGCCGTGCCCGCCTTGACGAGCACCTCGCCGTTCTTCATCGCCGGGACGTGCAGGAAGCCGACCCCGCCCCGGGTGTCCAGCGCTCCGGGTCCGGCCTGCCCGGGAGCCGGGTCCTGCCACTGCCGGCGGACCTCGTCGCCCCGCGCGGCGGCCTGCCGGTCCGCGAGTACGTTCGTCCACCACAGCGAGTAGGCCACGAACAGGCCCAGCACCAGGCCTGCCGTGATCAGGACCTCGCCGAGCAGGCTCAGGAACCCCGCGAGCACACTGCGGCTGCCGGCGGGCGGGGCCGCGGCGCGGCGGCTGGCACGAGACACTGCTTGATTCGTCCTTAGCTGGTCAGCGCGGGCGGCGGGCCCTGGCTGCGGGGGCGTTCATCGGTCATCCTGCCCCATACGATCAGCCGGTAGGTGCTGGTGAACTCCGGGGTGCAGGTGGTCAGCGTGATGTACCGGCCCGCGGAAGTGAACCCCGAGCCCTCCGGCACGGGCTTGATCACCCCGACGTTCGTCGGCGGCGTCTGCGCCAGCGACGAGGTCGTCTCGTACGTGTAGTACGCGTCCCGGGTCTCGACCACGACGGGATCCCCGGGCACCAGCCGGTTGATGTAGCGGAACGGCTCTCCGTGGGTGTTGCGGTGTCCGGCCACCGCGAAGTTGCCCTGCTTGTCGGCCGGCATCGCGGTCTTCAGCGCGCCCTCGCCGTAGTGCCCGACCATGCCCTTGTCCAGCACCTTCGGCTTGCTGATGCCCTCGGCGACGGGGACCTTCACGTCCAGCTTGGGGATGTGGAGGATGGCGAAGCCCTGGCCCGGCTCGAAGGCCGTCACGGGCGGCGCGGCGGCTCCGCCGTCCGGCTGCCGCTCCCAGGTCTGCCGCAGGGAGCCGGCGGCGCCGCTCGCGGTCCGCTCGGCCAGCAGGTTCGTGTACCAGAGCTGGTAGGCGACGAACAGCAGCATCACCAGGCCCACCGTGATGAAGAGCTCCCCGCCCAGCCGGCTCGCGATGACCGCCGGGCCGCCGGACGCCGGCCGCTTGCGCCGCCGCCCGCCCCGCCTCCGGGTGTTCCTGGCGGCCCGTTTCGCGGCCTCCTGAGCTGCCCTGCGTCGCGCGGCCCGGCCCTCCGTGGGCGCGGACGGCGCGACCGTCGTCACGCGACGGCCTTGCCCACCACCGGGGCCAGCCCCACCGAGCGTTCCACCGCGCCCGCGTCACCGCAGCGCACCAGCCAGTTCGCGAGCATCCGGTGGCCCCATTCGGTCAGCACCGACTCGGGGTGGAACTGCACGCCCTCGACGTCGTGCTCCCGGTGGCGCAGGCCCATGATGATCCCGTCCTCGGTCCGGGCCGTGACCTCCAGGACGTCCGGCAGCGTCCCGGGCTCGGCGGCGAGGGAGTGGTAGCGGGTCGCGGTGAACGGCGAGGGCAGTCCCTCGAACACGCCCAGGCCCTCGTGTTCGACCGGCGAGGTCTTGCCGTGCAGCAGCTCGGGCGCCCGCCCCACGACGCCTCCGTAGGCGACCGCCATCGACTGCATGCCGAGGCACACGCCGAAGACGGGGACACCGGTGTCGGCGCAGTGCCGGACCATGTCGACGCAGACGCCCGCCTCCTCCGGAGTGCCCGGCCCGGGGGAGAGCAGTACGCCGTCGAAACCGTCCTGCGCGTGGGCGAGGGCGACCTCGTCGTTGCGCAGCACCTCGCATTCGGCTCCGAGCTGGTAGAGGTACTGGACCAGGTTGAAGACGAAGCTGTCGTAGTTGTCTACCACCAGAATGCGTGCGCTCACGGAGTGGCTCCCGATCCCTCGTCCACCGTCACATCGTTGAACGGAAGGAGCGGCTCGGCCCACGGGAAGACGTACTGGAACAGCACGAAGACCACGGCGAGGACCAGTACGAGAGAGATCAGCGCGCGTACCCACGCGTTGCCCGGCAGATGCCGCCAGATCCAGCCGTACATGCCGCCTGATTCCTTTTCGTCCACATTCGTTCACCGCACCGCGGGGGCGGTACGCCAACAGACTAAAGCCAGCGGCCGGGCCGAGGGGGTCACCTGGACGAACCCCCCGGTCCACCCTGTCCGGCGGCGCGCGTCCCGGTCAGTTCCGCCCACACCACCAGCCGGTGGCTGTGTCCCCATTCCGGGTCGCAGGTGGTCAGCGTCAGGTACCGGCCCGGTGCGGTGAAGGGGGACTTCAGCGGTACCGGGTCGACCACCCCGACGTCGGTGGGCAGGGTGCGCAGGGGCCCGCCGCGGATCGTGTAGGTGTACCAGGTGCCCGCGCCCTTGAGGATCACCTCGTCCCCGGGTCGCAGCTCCGGGAAGTCCTTGAAGGGGTCTCCGTAGGTGCGGCGGTGGCCGGCCACGGAGAAGTTCCCGACGGCCCCGAGGCGGGCGGTGGAGGCGTAGTGGCCCAGGCCCTTCTTCAGCAGCTCGGCGTCCGTGCCCTCCAGGACGGGCCGGACCCAGTCCGGGCCGAAGCGCGGCACGTACATCTCGGCGAAGGCCCGGCCGGGGGCGTGGCGCGGCTCCTCCGGGGCGGCGGCCGGACCTGCCGGCGGAGCGGGCGGCGAAAGGGCCGGCGGGGCCGTCGGCGGGGCCTGCGCCGCCCAGCGGTCGCGCAGCCGGGCCATCTCGCCGTCCGCGGCCCGGTCCGCCTTGACCCCGGTCCACAGCAGGACGTAGGCGACGAAGAGCACGATCAGCGTGCCGGCCGTCAGGCACACCTCGCTGAACGTCCGTACCGCCAGGCGCAGTACGACGTCGCGACGGACCCGGTCACGGGGTGGTGGCCACCGGCTTCGCATAGTGGAGGTCCACTGTGCCGGAGTAGGCGGGAAGTGTCAGCGCCTTGTGCTCGTCCACTTTCCAGCCCAGGCCGTAGGCGTTCACGTAGAGCTGGTAGTTCTGCAGGGCGGGGGAGGCGGCGAGGGCCTTCTTCAGCGCCGCCGGGTCGCCGACGGCCGAGATCCTGTACGGCGGCGAGTAGACGCGGCCCTGGAGGATCAGGGTGTTGCCGACGCAGCGCACCGCGCTGGTGGAGATGAGCCGCTGGTCCATGACCTGGATGCCCTCGGCGCCGCCCTGCCACAGGGCGTTCACCACGGCCTGGAGGTCCTGCTGGTGGATCACGAGGTCGTTGGGCTGCGGCTCGGGCACGTTGGGGATGCGGGCGGTGGCGTTCGGCGGGGCGTCGTTGAGGGTGACGGTCAGGCCCTTGCCGGAGAGCTCCTCGGTACCGGAGGCGGCGCGCAGGGCGGCCAGCTTCGCGTCCTGCGCCGTGCTGCTGCCGTCGTCGCGGTCGGCGAGGGCGTCCACCCGCCCGCGGGCCACCGCGGTGCTCTCCTCCAGCTCGGCGTTGTCCTGGCTGCGTTCCTTGATCAGGTCCGACAGCTTGAGGAGAGAGGCGTCCGTGCGGATGTTCGTACCCTTGGAGGTGTTGAAACTGGTGACGAAGAGCAGCCCGGCCAGGGCGAAGACGGCGGCCGTCAGCAACCCGATCGGCCTGGCCCGGCGACGGGGACCCGCGGAGGAGTCGTCTGAATTGCTCAACGTACCCTTCTCCTTCAACGCCACAGGTCCACTACGCTAACGGACGCCCGGGGCAGGCAAGGTCCCCAGCGCATCGACAGGAGAGCCCCTCGTGCCGAAGTCACGTATCCGCAAGAAGGACGACTACACGCCGCCGCCCTCGCGGCAGCCGCAGAACATCCGGCTGACGAACCGCAGCTGGGTCGCCCCGGTCATGCTGGCGTTCTTCCTGATCGGTCTCGCGTGGATCGTCGTCTTCTACGTGACCGAGACCCAGCTGCCGATCGAGGCTCTGGGCAACTGGAACATCGTCGTCGGCTTCGGCTTCATCGCGGCGGGATTCGGCGTTTCCACACAGTGGAAGTAGCACCCCGCAGTCCCTGACGGAAGCTCTCCCCATGAGTTATCCACAGCGTCATCCACACCTGAGGAAAAGACAGAAGATCTGTGGATAACTCTGTGGAGAGTTGACGCCGGTGTGATCAGGTGAGTTCCGCCGTACGGAGCATGATCAGCCCCGCTGCCAGCAGGAACACCACCGCACAGGTGCCCCACTGGACGAGTGCGCGATGCTTCGCCGCGGTCGGCGTGAGCATGCCCAACCCGACCAGCGCACCGGTGATCAGACCGCCGACGTGGGCCTGCCAGGACACGCGCACGTAGCCGCCGAACGGTACGAAGGTCAGCACCAGCATCAGCACGACCATGATGATCAGCGGCCGCATCTCGTACCGCAGCCTCCGCGCCAGCACCACGGTCGCGCCGAGCAGTCCGAAGATCGCCCCGGACGCGCCCACGGTCGGAGTGTTCGGCGCGGTCAGGAGATAGACGAGAGCGCTCGCGCCCAGGCCCGAGAGCAGGTAGACGGCGAGGTACCGGGCCCGGCCGAGAGCCGCCTCCAGCGGACCGCCGATCACCCACAGCGCGATCATGTTGCTGATGATGTGCCACCACTCGACGTGCAGGAACACCGAGGTCAGCAGTCGGTGGTACTCGCCGGTGGAGACGCCGTGGACGGGGCCGCCGAGGTAGTCGACGTACTGGCCGAGCAGCTGGAGCTGCACCACCAGCGCCGGCGCCAGGAGGCCGAGGAAAAAGATCGCGACGTTGATCCCGATGAGGACCTTGGTGACCAGCTGGGGGTCCTCGGCGACCACCCCGCCCGCGATGGTGCGCGGCGCGTTGGCAGTGGGCCGGTGGCCGGTCCCGGAACCCTCGCGGACGCAGTCTGGGCACTGGAAGCCGACCGAGGCGCTGATCATGCACTCGGGGCAGATGGGGCGCTCGCAGCGTGTGCAGCGGATCCCCGTGTCGCGGTCCGGGTGGCGGTAGCAGCCGGGCAGACGGTCGGTGTCCATCGGTCCCCTCGGTCGGCGGCGGCAGGGGGAGCGCCCCGCCGGTGCGGTACGTATCCAGTACGGACGGGCGGGGCGGAAAGGTTCCCGGGGGTGCCGGGACGGCCCGGGGGCGGCCCCGGGCAGTGCGGGGCGTCGGCTCGGGCGGAGCAGGGGCGCGGTGGTCCGTCAGCGCTTCTCGACGACGACGGACTTGATGACCACGTCCTCCAGCGGCCGCTCGGTGCGCGAGTTGGTGGCGCTGGCGGCGATGGCGTCCACGACCTTCTGGCTCGCGGGGTCGGTGACCTCGCCGAAGATGGTGTGCTTGCGCGTCAGCCAGGCGGTGGGGGCGACGGTGATGAAGAACTGCGAGCCGTTGGTGCCCGGGCCGGCGTTGGCCATGGCGAGCAGGTACGGCTTGGTGAAGGCCAGGTCGGGGTGGAACTCGTCCGCGAACGCGTAGCCGGGACCGCCGGTGCCGTTGCCGAGCGGGTCGCCGCCCTGGATCATGAAGCCGCTGATGACGCGGTGGAAGACGGTGCCGTCGTAGAGCGGGTCCGTGGTCTTCTGGCCGTCCGTGGGACGGGTCCACTCGCGGGCGCCCGTGGCGAGCTCGACGAAGTTCCGGACGGTCTTCGGAGCGAAGTTCTCCAGCAGCTCGATCTCGATGTCGCCGTGGGTGGTCTTCAGGGTGGCGTAGAGCTTCTCGGCCACGGATCTGCCTTCCATAGTCATCACTGTCGGTCCAGATGGTCGCACGGAGCGCTCCGCAGCACTGAAATCCTCCACTCGTATGCCCTGTCACGCATGCCTGTCGTCGCTATGGCAGGCATGATCCGACAAAGGGTGGAAAGGTGAACTGTGTCCGCCACCGAGGAGGAGGATCCCGTGACCGGCAAGGACAGCGCGCGCCTGGCAGCCGAGAGCGCCAGGGAGAGCGTGCGGTACGCGGCTGAAATGGTGGCGCCGTACGCGGAATCCGCCAGGGACGCTGCGGTGCACTACGCACACGAGGCCAACGAACGGCTGTCGCCGATGGTGTCCCAGGCTGCCACCGGCGCCGCGCGCCAAGCCCGGATGACCTACGACTGCCATCTGCAGCCACGCCTGAAGGCGGCGCGGGCGCATGTGCCGCCACCCGTCGACCGGGCTGCGGTGAAGGCGGTCCATCAGACCCGTCAGGCGGCCCGCCAAGCGGCCGACTACACACAGCCGAAGATCGAGAGCGCCCTCGCGGCCGCCACCCCCGTGGCCGAGGAGGCCGCGGCGCGGTCGTCCGCGGCGCTGGCGGCGCTGCGCGGCCAGGTGACCGCGAAGGAGGTGCAGAAGCTCGTGCGCAGGCACGAGCGGGCACAGCGCCGCGGCCGGGTCCTGCGCGGGGCCGCCCTGGTGGGCCTGCTCGCGGCCGGAGCCTATCTGGCGTGGCGGTGGTGGGACCAGCAGTCGAACCCGGACTGGCTGGTCGAGCCGCCGGCGGCGACCGAGCTGTCGGACCGCGACGCCGCGCCGGCGAGCTTCGACGACGAGCTGGCGGAAAAGGAGCGCGAGGCCGGTTCTTCGGGACCGGAGCCGGACTCCGGCCACTAGTGCCGCGTCAGGCACTAGCCTCCGGATCACGCGGGAGGGCCCGGACCCCCAGGGGTCCGGGCCCTCCCGCGTCTGCGTGCGGGGTCAGGACGGGAGGGTCAGGACCGCGCCCGGCGGCACGAGGTCGGGGTTGGCGCCGATGACGCCCCGGTTCATGGCGTAGAGCTCGCGCCAGCGTGCCTCGTTGCCCAGCTCGCGGCCGGCGATCGCGGCGAGCGTGTCGCCCTGCCGGACGGTGTAGGTGCGCTGCTTCGCGGCGGGCTGCGGCCTGCCCACGGGCGCCGCCGGCACCGCCTTGTGCGCCGCCGAGTGGGGCGTCGGCGTGTGCGCCGCCCCCGGCCGGGTGGCCTGCGGCGCGGGCTTCGGCATCGCGGCGGGCCTGGGCGGCGCGGGCACGGCCTTGTGCGCCGCGGAACCGGGCGTCGGGGTCGCGGGAGCCGGACCGGTCCTGGGCGGCGCGGCGGCCGCCATCCGCTCGGCGGCGGCCCTGGTCGCCGAGGCGGCGTCGGCCGCCGCGCTCCTGGAGGGGCCGGCCCCCTTGTCCTCCCGCTGCTGCACCTGTTCCCGCGTCTTCTTCTTGTCGGGCTTGAGGAAGTCGAAGATTCCCATGTCTGTACGCCTCCGGCGTGAGGGTCCCCCCTGGTGTCGATGCCCTTCCCCCACTGTCCGCCACCGGGCGGCGTGCGGCCCAGCGACGGGACCGTCCGGGGGACGCGCGGACTGCGGGAACGCGCCGGGAAGCGACCGGGAAGACGTGGCCCGAGCATCGTGGGACACGATGGAGGAGAAGACTGTGATCATCAGACAGGCCGCCGAGCGCGTGGTTCTGGTCAGGCCCGGGGCGGGGCTCCTGCACGCCGCGGCCGTGGCGGGCCTGGACGTCTGGGTGGTGTCGGACCCGGCGGCATGGCCCCCGGACGCCCCTTCCCCCTCCGAACTGCCGCCGCAGCGGATCCTGCGGGCGGACTTCGCCGACGCCGCCGCGCTGCGGGGCCTGCTGACCGACACGGTCCTGCGGCACGGGATCGGCCACGTCCTGTATCTCGCCAGCGATCTCGCGAGGGGCCTCGGCAGCGGTGTGTCGGCCGCCGCCGAGGAGGTGCTGCGGGACCTCGCCGCGCCCCGCCCGGGCTCTGCGGGCGGGCTGCCGGACGCGGTCGCGGTCCGGCGCGTCCTGAACCAGAGCCGGACCTCGGCCGTACGCGCCGAGGAGGCGCTGACCGTGGCCGAGGCCCGCGCGCTCGCCGAGGACTTCCCACTGCCCGTGGTCATCAAGTCCGCCGACGCGTCCGGCTGTTGGTGGACCGTACCGGTGCACGACCGGCCCGGACTCGACCGGTGGGCCGAGCAGGCCCGCACCGCGCGCCACAGCGCCCCCTACCTCGTCGAGGAGCTCCTGACGGGTTCGAAGTTCCGCGTGGAGACCCTCACCGTCGACGGCATGCACCTGGTCGCGGGGATCACTCCCGAGGACAACGCGTCACCGCTGCCCGAGGCGGAGCGGGCCGGGATCCGCGCGACGGTACGGGCCCTGCTGGACCTGGTCGGCTACGAGTGCGGCACCACGCGGACGGACGTGCTGGTCGGCGCGCGGGGATCGCGTATCGCCGCGGCCGTGGAGCCGGGCCGGGAAGGGCGCCGCCGCGACCGGTAGCGAGAGGGGAACGGACCGGTAAGGGACTGGGCCAGTCTGTGTCCTGTCGAAAGCGGCACCCCGCCACACGGGAGCCGCACACCGGGTACCACACACCAGGGGGTTCAGCACATGCGCAGCAAGCTGGTCGGACTGATCGGGATCTTCGCGGTGGCCCTGGTGACCGGAGCCGGTGTGACGGCGCAGGCGACGGACGCCGGTCAGCCCTCCGGCTACGAGGTGCGCGCGGACGACAAGGGCCCGGGCGCCCCCTCCCCGCGGCCCGTCCCCTGACCCGGCCGACCCGCTGACCCGGCCCGTCCCCTGACCCGGCCGGTCGCCGCGCAGGACGTGGCAGTGCCCCGTACCGGATCCGCGGTACGGGGCACTCGCCCGTGCGGGGCCGGTGGTCAGTAGGCCCGGCGGTGCGACGGCAGCCCCATGGCCTCGAACAACGCCTCCGCCGCGGTGCGGTGTCCGGCCGCCGCCGAGGGGTCCCCGAGCGCCTCGGCCGCGTGGGCGAGGCCCACCAGGGCCGCCGCCTCCTCCGCCCGGAAGCTCATCGGCGACGCGATCTTGTGGGCATGGGCGTGCAGGTCCAGCGCCTCCCTCTGTTCCCCCCACGTCGCGTGGAGGCGTCCCAGGACGTTCTCCACCTTCGCGAGCCGGATCGGGGCGCCGCTCGTACGGCCGAGGACCAGGGCCCGCTCGGCGAACGCCCGCGCCGCCGCGCCGTCCTCGCGCTCCTGGGCGACCCGGGCGGACAGCGCGAGCACCAGGGCGACATCCCCCGGCGACCTCGTCTCGTCGCACAGGTCCCGGGCCCGCTTCAGCGTGGCGTCCGCCTCCGGGTACTCCTCCAGGCCGACCTGCGCGAAGGCCAGGTCGGTCAGGGCCGCGATCACGTTGCTGCGGTAGCCGAGTTCGCGGCCGATCCCGATCGCCCGGCGGGCGGCTGCGGCCGCTTCCGGATACCGGCCCCACCGCTCGTACAGCGTGCTGAGCGTGCTCAGGGTCTCGGCCTCCGCCCGGGCGTTGCCCAGGTCCCGGGCCATCGCGACCGACCGCTCCAGCAGCGGCAGGGCCTCCGCGTACCGCCCGAGCATCGACATCAGCAGCCCGGTGGTCGAGTCGCCGTGCGCCTCGGTGTGCCGGTCCCCGGCGCGCACCGCGGTGTCGCGCGCCTGCGTGGCCACGTCCAGGCCCTCCTCGAAGCGGCCCAGCTTCCAGCAGGCGGCCCCCAGGTTGGCCAGGCTGATGCCCAGCAGGGCCGGATCGTCGAGCCGGCGGGCCGCGGCGACGGCCAGGTGCCCGACGCTCCAGAACTCGTCGAGCTGCCCCTGAGCGTGCAGGTGGAAGCCGACATTGCGGCACAGGCACGCCGCGTACCGGTCGTGGCCGGACCGCTCGGCGAGGGACACCGCCGCGAGCAGCCCGGCCTGTTCCCGGTCGAACCAGCCCACGGCCTCGTCGGCGTTCCTGAAGGACGGCCGCTCGCCCCGGTAGGGCGGGATCCCGGTGGGCCGCTGCTCACGGCCCGGGAAGAGCACCTCGCAGGCCGCGTCCGAGGTCGTCATGTAGTAGCCGAGGAGCCGCTCGACCGCCGCCGCGTCGTCCTGCGCCGTCGCCGGACCCCGCAGGCTCTGCGCGAAGGTGCGCACCAGGTCGTGGAAGGTGTAGAGCCCGATGTCCGGCTGCTGCACGAGATGGACGTCCAGCAGGAACTCCAGGGCGTCCTCGGCGTCCCGGACGGCCGTGCCCAGGAGCGCGGCCGCCGAGTACACGTCGGTACCGGCGCACGGGTACAGGCTGAGGATGCGGAACGCGGTGCGGTACTCCTCGTCCATCGCCAGGTACGACAGCCGCAGGGTCGCCGCGACGCTGCGCTCCCCCGAACTCAGCTCGTCCATCCTGCGCGTCTCGTCGCGCAGCCGCTCCACGAGGTAACGCACCGTCCAGCGCGGCCTGTTGCGCAGTCGGGCCGTCGCGATCCGCAGGGCCAGCGGCAAATGGCCGCACAGCTCGGCCAGTTCGGCGGAGGCCTCCGGTTCGGCGGTCACCCTCGCCGCGCCGAGCGTCTCGGTCATCAGGCTGGTGCTGTCCCGGGGCTCCATCGTCCCGATGGACACCCACTCGACACCGTCGAGGTCGAGGAGCCGCCCGCGGCTCGTGATCAGGACGAGGCAGCCCGGCGAGGCCGGCAGCAGCGGCCGGATCTGCGGGGCGGCGACCGCGTTGTCGAGCAGCAGCAGCACCCGCCGGCCGTCCAGCTTTGCCCGCCACAGGGCGGTGCGCCCCTGAAGGTCCTCCGGGATGCGGTCGCCGGGTGTGCCGAGGGTGCGCAGCAGGCCGTCGAGCGCGGCGGCGGGCGAGACGGGGCTGGCGCCCGGGGTGAAGCCCCGCAGGTCGATGTGGAGCTGCCCGTCGGGGTAGTGGGCGGCCAGTTGGTGGGCGGCGCGCACGGCGAGGGTGGTCTTCCCCATGCCGCCCATGCCGTCGATGGCCACGATCCGGGAGTACCTCTCGCCGCCCCGGCAGGCGCCCCGTGCGTAGTCGAGGAGACGGCTGAGTTCGCGGGCTCGGCCGGTGAAGTCGGGCAGGTCGTACGGGAGGGTGCAGGGGGCCTCGTCCGGCGCGGCCCCGGCCGGCGAAAGCGCCAACGACTGCGGCTCCGACGGCGGCTGAGGCTGCGAGGGCGGCTGCTCGGAGACCGGTTCCGCGGGGGCCGGCGCCTCGGGCAACGGGCCTGCCGGGACCACCGGTTCGGCTGTGTCCGCTGCGGGCTCCGCCGGTACGGGCCCCGGCGCCCCGGGGACCGACCGCCCCGGGGCCGCCTGTTCCGGGGCCGGCCGCTGCGGTGCGGCCAGCTCCGGGCCGTCCCGCAGGATCGCCTCGTACAGCCGGGCCAGCCGGGGCCCGGGGTCGATCCCGAGCTCGTCGACGAGCAGCCCGCGGACCTCCCCGTACTCCTTGAGCGCCTCCGCCTGGCGCCCCGAGCGGTACAGGGCCAGCATCAGCTGCCCCCGCAGCGTCTCGCGCAGGGGGTGCTGCGTGATCAGTGCGCGCAGGTCGGAGACCAGCTCCCCGCTCCCGCCGAGCGCGAGGGACAGGTCGAAGAGCTGCTCCGCCGCGGCCAGCCGGCGCTCCTCCAGCGCCGTCGCGGCGGCCTCGATCACCGGCCCGCCCATGCCGGACAGGACCGCGCCCCGCCACAGCGCGAGCGCGGACCTCAGGTGCTCGGCGGCCGCCGGGCGGTCGCCCTCCCGCAGGGCCTGCGCCGCCGCCCTGGACAGCGCGTCGAACTCCAGCAGGTCGAGCTGCCGGTCCGTCACCACGACCCGGTAGCCGGGCCCGTCGGTGGCGATCACCGCCGTCCCGCCGGGGATACGCCGGCGCAGGTCGGCGACGGCCTTGCGGACCTGGTGCGCGGCGGTCGCCGGGGGGTCCTTCTCCCAGGTCGCCTCCACCAGCCGGGCCACGGGCACCACCCGGCCCGATTCGAGGAGCAGCATGCACAGGACGCGTTCCTGGATCGATCCCCCCAGCCGCAGCCGTGCCCCGCCCGCCCAGCCTTCGAGTGAGCCGAGCACGTTGAAGCGCGGAAGGTCCCCCTCAAGACCCTCCGTGCTTCTCTCCCAGGTCTCCGTATCCGCCCCCGCCATCGGACATCCCCCCGTAAGCACAGGCCCTGACCAGGGCCATGTCAACGGGATCATAGGGGGTCCCTCCAGCACGCGGTAAGCATCCGGTAGCGGATCGGGAAGCCCCGCGCGGACAGTTCACGGCAGGCCTGACAAGGCGGCGGACCGTTCGAGTGCCGAAGGAGACGAGTGTGGGAAGACTGGAGCGGCCACTGGCCCCCGACGCCGGACCCGTCACCGCGTTCGCCCGGGAACTGCGCATGCTGCGGACAGCGGCGGGCAGCCCCGGCTACCGCGAGATGGCCACCCGCGCCATGTTCTCCGCGTCGGTCCTCTCCGAGGCGGCGGCCGGATACCGCCTCCCGACCCTCCAGGTGGCCCTCGCCTTCGCCGAAGCGTGCGGCGGCGACCGCGCCGGCTGGGAGCGGCGCTGGCACGAGGCGGCGCGCGCCCAGGGCGACGACGGCGCCCCCCGCCCCGCGGCCAAGGCCGTACAGGCGCACCATGAGAACGAACTGCGCGCCGCCGACGTGCGCGCCGTGCTCCCCCCGCCGGCGCAGCTCCCGATGGAGCCGCACACCCTGGTGGGGCGGGCCGCTCTGCTCCGGCAGGCCCGGTCCCTGACCGACCGGTGCCACAGCGGGGAGCGGCCGGTGGCGCCGCTGGTGATCAGCGGTCAGATCGGTGCGGGCAAGTCGGCCTTCGCGCTGCGCCTGGCCCACGAACTGGCGGCGAACCTGCCCGACGGACAGCTCTACGCGAACCTGGACCCGGCCGCCGGCGGGCACGACGACGCCGCCGGGATCGCGGGCGGCTTCCTGGAGGCGCTGGGCATCCCCGCCGACCGCGTCCCCGCCGACCCCGGGCAGCGCATCGGGCTGTACCGGTCCCTCCTCAACCGCCGCCGGCTGCTCGTGGTGCTCGACAACGTGCGGCACGAGCGCCAGGTACGGGAGCTGCTGACGGCCGCGCCCGAGAGCCGCATCCTCATCACCAGCCGCTCCCGGCTGCTCGGCCTGGACGGGGTGCGCCGGATACGCGTGCCCGCCCTGGAGCGGAACGAGTCCATGGAACTGCTCGCCCGGCTGCTGGGCGGCGACCGGGTCGGTGTCGAACCGCGCGCCTGCCTGCTCCTCGCCGACGCCTGCGGCGACCTGCCGCTGGCGCTGAACCTGGCGGGCCGGCGCATCGCGGCCCGACCGGAGTGGATGCTCCAGCACGCGGTGTCGGACCTGATCGGCGACCGGCGGCGGGACCCCGCCCGCTTCCTGGGCCGGCTCCGGGTGGGCGACGACGCCCTGGGCGCCCGCCTCGACGACGCCTACCGGCAACTGACCCCGTGGGCGCGCCTGATGCTGCGCCAGTTCGCCGGCTCCGAGAACCCGCCCTCGGTGGACGATGTCGTGTACGGGTCCACCGAAGCGCTCGCCGCCCTGGTCGAGCGCTCCGCCCAACCGGTGGAGGACCTCCTCGAACGCCTCCTGGACGCCGGCCTCCTCGACCACGGCGACCTGCCCGGGCAGTACGGACTGACGCCGATGGCCCGGGCGTTCACCCTGACCCAGCCGGACCCGACGCAGGAGCCCCCGCCCGCCACGCCCCACCCCGGCGCCCCCGTACCCGCCCGCGCCTAGGGTCTGTATCGAGTTGCCCCGTGGAGCAAGGAGCGGCGTTCGGTGCGTGCCCTCGGCGTGCGGGACGAATGTCCTCGTAGCGGAGCTAC
>NZ_JBHXAG010000020.1:0-145591 GCF_042726555.1 Streptomyces sp. NPDC060232
GGCGTCCGGTGCGTGCTCTCGGCGTGCCGGCCGGGAGCGCTCGTACGGGACGTACGTGGCTTTCGGCCGGTGCGGCGAGAGTGCGTGCCGGACGCCGCGACGGGGCGAACGTCGCCTGGCGCGGCACTAGAGCCTGTTGCGGACGCGGTCCGCAGGCATCGGGATAGTGGCCTTGATGCCACGTCTGCGCAGGTAGGACCGGTTACTGCGGGAGTCGTAGGCCTTGTCGGCACGTACTCGGTCAGGCCGCTTGCGCGGCCTGCCGAGTCCGATCCGGGGCACCCGGATCGCTTCCAGGACCGGCTCGAACTGCGGGGAGTCGCCCCGCTGGCCGGCCGTGATCACCACCGACAACGGCTTCTGGCCTTGTTCGACGGCGAGGTGGATTTTGCTGGTCAGGCCGCCCCGGGACCGGCCGAGCCCGTGGTCGGCCGGCTCGACGGCGATCCCGCCGGGCGGCTCCTTCTGGAGATCCCCCTTTTCACCGCCCCGGCGGCGTGCTGATGGGCCCGGCACACGGTGGAGTCGACGCTCACCTCCCAGGTGATCAGGCCTTTCGCATCCGCCTCGGCCTGGAGCCGGGTGAGGATCCCCGCCCAGGTTCCGTCCCGCTGCCAGCGCCGGAACAGGTCGTAGACCCGGTCCCACGGGCCGTAACGCTCGGGCACGTCACTTCAGGGGGCGCCGGTCCGTGTCCGCCACCGTATGCCGTCTATCAGCTGCCGCCGCGTCCACACCTGCGGCCGGCCCGGCTTGATACCCGAAGGCAGCAACGGCTCAAGCCGGGCCCACTGGTCATTCGTCAGATCCCCACGTCCCACAAGACGTGATCTTGAACGAACAAGATGCACTTTCGCAACAGGCCCTGGGCGGGGGTGTCTTGTCGATCAGGCCGGAGCGCGGCGCGGACGTCTCACTCGTCGCCCGCCGCTCCGATCGACAACGCAGGCTTCGACAGTCACGGCCCGTTCACCGACCAGGACCCCGCACGGATCGGCGACCGGCTCTCCGCGACGGCGTCCACGCCGACTCTGCGCCGCCCGGCCCTGACAGTGGCGGGACGGGCCCTCAAGGCCTGACGGGGCGGTCCGACTCGTCCGGGCGGCCCGCCTGGCGCACACTGGTGTCGTCCTGGGGATCCCGCTGTGCGGAGGGGTACGGCATGGCCATCATTGACGTGCTCTCCGCCCTAAAGGACGGGGATTCCAGCCTGGGCCGTCTGGCCCTTCTGGTGACTTCCTGCTTCACGGCGCTGTGCGGGTACGGATGCCCGTCTTACCGGCGCTCCACAGGCGTTTAGCCTGTCCGCCCGTCCGGCGGCCAGAATGTTGCGTGCGGCGTTGACGTCGCGGTCGTGAACGGTCCCGCACTCCTGGCACGTCCATTCGCGGACGTTGAGGGGTTTGGGGCCGTCCTTGATCCCGCAGGCGGAGCAGACCTGACTGGTCGGCTCGAAGCGTCCGATCCTGCCGAAGTACCGGCCGTGCTTGGCGGCCTTGTACTCCAGCATGCCGACGAACGCCGACCATCCGGCGTCGTGTACGGACTTGGCGAGGCGGGTGCGGGCGAGGCCGGACACCGCGAGGTCTTCCACGTACACCGCTTGGTTGTCGCGGATGATCTTTGTGGATTCCTTGTGGTGCCAGTCCCTGCGCCGGTCCGCCACGCGGGCGTGCTGCCGTGCGACCCTGGTGCGGGCCTTGGCCCGGTTCTTCGGATGTGCCAGAGCCTCGGCATCCCCCTCACCGCGACGGCCCCCGGCGGACGCCCCTCGCCCCCTTCGGCCCCCAGGCCCGCGGGGCCCACCCCCAGTAGATGGAGCACGGGGCACGCCACAACCACTGAGGACCGAACGGCCCCGTCGGGACGGCCGGCCGCCGACTCGACCCCGCGGGGGGTGCCTGGGCGACGGGGCGGAACGGCTCCGCACCCGTCGCCAGGCCGGTCCTAGTTGAACGGCTCCAGGGTCATGAAGGCCTCCTGGGGGTTCGCCTCGTGGACCAGCGACTCGTGGGCGCCCACGTCGTCGAAGGCGAAGCCGTACGCCTTGCCGTCCGTCATCTGGGCGTGGATGAGGCGGGAGTAGTGGTTGGTGACGGCGTCGCGGTAGAAGCCGGCACCGTTTGTGTCGGGCTGGTTCGGGTTGGCCAGGAGCGTCGAGCGGTTGAAGCCCGCGCACAGGGTGCGGGAGATCGGGCCGCGGACGGTGTCGTTGGGGGCGTCCAACAGCTTGTAGCAGCCGAAGACGCTGTCGGAATCGGGCTTCTGGAAGCTGGTGACCACTGCCCCCGAGCCGTTGGTGAAGTTCATGACGTCGCCCGAGACCCGGCCGTAGTACTTGGTGTTCGGTTCGTTCGCGAACGGCGTCATGGTGAGGGTGGAGGAGCTGTACTTGCTCCAGACGCGGTTGATGTAGTCGCTCATCGCGTCGGCCGGGATGCCGCCCGCCTCGATGCCGTGGCCGGGCGAGAGCGCGCGCAGGGGGGTGCCGTCCGGGCGGCTGTGGATCAGGCCGCCCCAGCCGGCCGAACGCAGACCGCCGAAGACTGCGTCGTAACCGCCGGCCTTGAGGCGGCCGGTGTTCTTGACCGTGCCGCCCGGCGTCTTCGCGCCGACCGCGTACGGGGCGGAGAACATGTCGACCTGGGTGCTGTTGATCCACAGGCCGCCGTCGTTGAGGGTGTACTCGGACCAGTTGAACAGGATGTTGTGGTTGGGGTCGGAGGGGTTCTGCACGGCGGGCTGCACCAGGCCGCCGCTGGTGAGCTTGAAGACAAGCTTCTGTCCGATCGAGAAGTAGACGCGGCCGGAGAACTTGGGCATCCGGATCGTCTTCGTCTGCCCGTTGGCCGGACCGGCGATCGCCGCATCGGGCGCGGGGGTCGGCGGATTGCCTCCGGCGGGCCAGGGGTGGAACGTGCCGTTCGCGTCGGCCCAGCCCTGTCGGCCCGACGCGAGCTGGGTGCCCAGGTTGTAGATGTAGACGGGCTCGCTGCGTCCCGAGTTGTTCTTGATGGTGAGCGGGATGGTCGCCGGGACGGCGTCGGCGGACGGCGGCGGACCGAAGAACAGCAGACCGGTGCCGACGGTCAGCGCCGAGACGCCGAACGCCAGCACTTTCGACAAGCGGGACACTCTCATCCTCCTCGCGTGGGGGCCTGCCGATGGGGAGCCGACAGGGCAGGGGTCGATGTATTGAAACGTGAGAGCGCTCTCAGCGTCCGATTGCGTTCAACTTCTGTCAATACTCTTGACATGGGCTCAGCAGTCGGAAGGCGTAACGGATCCGCAGCCACGGCGCGTCGGCGGTCACGAGTGCGCGCATCGCCCCGACGGCCGGGCGACGGGCACGATCTCGGCGCCGGGGTACCGGGCGAGGACCTGCCGGCCGCGCGGGGAGGCCGCGGCCGCGGGATCGGCGAGGATCGCCCGTACGGACAGCTGCCGGCGCGCGGTGGCGGAGTACCTGAACAGCGGGCCGACGTCCGCCTGCGCGCGGGACGCTTGCCCCGTGTCGATGTCCTCCGGGCCGAACAGGGCGTCCTGGCGGGCGTCGTCAGGTCGGCCCGCGGGCGGCTGGGCTGGAATGTGCGTCTCCTGCGTGATCAGGGACCGTCCACCGTAGGGCCGGGAGGTGCGCGGCGCGGCGCCTGCCCGAGCCCGTCCGGGACCTTGACGGGCAGGGCGTTGCCGAACGGCACCCGCAGGTACGCCGCCTGGCCGCCCGGCACCTGCCCGTAGAGCTTCGTGTAGCCGAAGAGGGAGGCGCCGGTCCCGTGCTCGTGGACCTGTGTCGTCTCGCACTGGGAGTGCAGTCCGCGGACGCACATGTGGCACGTCCCGCACGAGATGTTGAAGGGGACGACGACCCGGTCCCCCGGCTTGAGGGCGGTGACGTCCGGGCCCGCCTCCGCGACCACGCCCATCGGTTCGTGGCCGAGGATGTCACCGGGGTCGAGGAAGGCGCCGAGGACCTCGTAGAGGTGCAGATCGGATCCGCACAGGCCGGTCGTCGTGATCTTGACGATGATGTCGTCGCCGTCACGGATCGCGGGGTCGGGCACCGTGTCGACGCGTACGTCCCGCTTGCCCTGCCATGTCAGAGCCCTCATGACGCCTCCTCATCGCCCCCCGGGATCTCTCCGTGCACCAGGCGCATGGCCGCACCGGTCCGGAGGGAACCGGGCGCGGCCCGGTCACGTCGCCCGCCGCGGCGTCCGGTCGGAGTCGGGCCAGACGTACGGCAGGTCGTCCGCGACCTCGGGGAAGTGCGGGCGGTAGAAGTCCGGGTCCTTGCGGACCAGCGCGGACTGGTGGCTCCGGTGGAAGTCGGGGGCGCCGAGCCAGGGTGGGAGGTCGCCGTCGGCGGCCAACTGCCGCTGCGTCCTCGGCTCCCCGCCCGGCAGCCAGGCTCGGAAGTCCTGGACGAGGGTGACGGCGCAGGTGTCGGCGCGTCCCTCGGCCGTCCAGGTCCGGCAGACGTCCAGCCCGTACCGTACGAGGGCCTCCTCGTAGCCGGTCCACATGCGCACGGCCGGGTGCCTGCGCCATCCGTAGCCCGGGACGATCAGGCCGCGCAGTACCTGGAGTGCCTCGACGCGCTGCTTGCCGAGCCGCCGGGGGTCGAGTACGGCTGCCGAGGCCCGGAACGACGCATAGGGGAGAAAGGTCTGCACGGGGTCTCCTCCCTGGTGGTGCCCGGCAGGTCCTCGCGGTGAGTGCGCGCCGGGTACCGGTGCCTTCGACTGGCCCACCACGTGCGCCTGCCCTTGGGGCGCCCGCCGAAACCGCGTCGGGCCGCAGGCCGGTGCCGCGCTCGGGGCGGCCCGCTTGTCAGGGCTTGTCAAGGCGCGCCATGGCTCGTCAGCGCAGGTCGGCACGGGCTCGGCGTGATCGGCGTGTTCGGCGCGATACCCCTACGATGGGAGGCATCGAGGGTGCAGGTGCAACCCGGTAGGAGAGGAAACGGGTTGAATCGGTTCGCCCGGCTCGCCACGCGGCTTCTGGCGGTACCGCTGGGACTCGTCTGGCTGGAGCCTGCAGCAGAGGCCGCGGGCGCGGTCCCCGAGTGCTGGCCGACCGGGACGAGCCCCGACCCGGCCGTGCTGGCGTGCTGCCGGCGGGTCGCGGAGGACGGGCGGCCACGCTTCCTGTCCTATGCCGGTGACGGCGGCGCCGGCGCGGCCTTCGCGTTCGCGGGCGTCCCGCTCGTCGGGGGTTCCGGCGAACTCCTTGGCGTCCTCGCCGTAACGGACCGCGACCACCGGGAGTGGAGCGAGCAGGACGTACGGGACCTGTCGGACCTCGCCGCCGCGTGCAGCGCGCAGATGCGGTTGCGGACACGCTCCGAGATCGTCCGCCAGGCCCGCGAGGCGGCGCAGGACGCGGCGCACGCGGCGGAGGGCGCGGCCACCCGCGCGCACGAACTGCTGAACCGGTCCGAGCTGCTCCTGCGGGCGTCCGAGGACCTTGCCGACACCAGCGGCCTGGAGGACGTTCGCCAGCGGGTAGGGGACCTGGTCAGCGGGGACCTCAAGCCGGCCCGCATCGATCTGGTGCTGGTGCGGCAGGGGATGCTCCACCACGTTCTGCATCCCGTCGACGACGCCTACACCGCGCCCGGCGGGACGGGCGTGGCCGGCGTGGCCGGCGTGGCCGGCACCGAAGCCTTCCCCGTCGGTTCGGACTGGCCGGTCGCGCGGGCCGTGCGGGAGAACCGGATGATCGTGGTCCATGCGCCGCCGGAGAGCGAAGGCGCCGACACCGCTTCCGGCCTCCCCCTGGCCACCCCGGCGTTCGACACCCTCCACCACGGCACCGCCGCCTGCCTGCCCCTGCGCGGCACGCACGACACGCTCGGGGCGCTGGTCCTGGGCTGGGACGCGCCGTACGAGATCGGCGTGGACGAGCGGGCGGTCCTGACCACACTCGCCGGTTACACCGCCCAGGCGGTCGAGCGCGCCCTCCACCTGGACGAACGGGTCACCATCGCCCGGCAGTTGCAGCGCGCCATGCTCACCGAACTCCCCGAGGTACCGGGCCTGGAGCTGTCGGCCCTGTACCGGCCGGCCGCGCAGGGCGACATGGTGGGCGGTGACTGGTACGACGCCTATCCCCTGCCGGTGGCACCGGGTACGAACGCGGCGGGCGCGCTGGCGCTGACGGTCGGCGACATCGCCGGGCACGACATGCGGGCCGCCGCCCTCATGGGCCAGGTACGCAGCATGCTGCGCCAGGCCGATCACGACCATCCGGGCGACGGGCCGGAACAGGCCCTCGGCGCGCTCGAACGGGCCTGCCGCCGACTGCACGTTCCGGCCAGCGGCACCGCCGTGCACGCCCATCTCACTCCGACGGGCGGCGGCCGCTGGCAGCTCAGGTGGAGCAACGCGGGCCACCCCGCCCCGCTCCTGGTCGCCGCGGACGGCGCCGTGGAGAGCCTCACGGAACACGACGTGCTGCTGCACCACGCCCTGGAGCCGGGGCCCCGCAGCTGTGACAGCCGTTCCCTGGCCCCGGGCAGCATCCTGCTGCTGTACACCGACGGGCTGGTGGAGCAGCCGGGCGGGGACATCGAGGACGACGTCGACCGGCTCGCCCACCGGCTCGCCACCGCTCCCCCGGACGTTCCGCTGGACGCGCTGCTGCGGTCCCTCCTGGACGCCGTCGCTCCCCGGGACGCCAGGGACGACGCCGTCCTGTTCGCGGTACGCGTGTGCGCTCCCTGACCCGGCCTGCCCAGCGGGCGGCAGGCGCCGGACGCGGCGTCCGGCCTTCCTGGCGGCCCGGGCGGCGACGACGGGGGGTGAGCAGTGCGGCCGCGGCGGGCAGGACGACCAGGGCGGGGTACAGGGCGGGGTGCAGGTGGGCCGCCGTCCGCAGCCCGTAGGACTGCGTCAGGACGCCCGCGCCGACGACCGGCAGGCTCATCGCCGTGTGCTCCTTGAAGCAGGAACTTTGCTTTAAGCTGCCGCCATGAGCCGCAAACCGATGGTCCGCCCCGGCGGTCGCAGCGCCCGCGTCCAGCAGGCGGTGCACACCGCGGTGCGTGAGCTCCAGGCCGAGCTGGGCCGTGCGGAGCTGACCATTCCGCTGGTCGCGGCGCGCGCGGGCGTCACCCCGTCGACGATCTACCGGCGCTGGGGCGACCTGCAGGAGCTGCTGTCGGACGTCGCCGTGGAGAACCTGCGGCCGGAGACTCCGCCGCGGGACCACGGCAACCTGGCCGCGGACCTCCGCAGTTGGGCCGAGCAGTTCATCGAGGAGATGGCCTCGCCGGTCGGCCGCGCCTACATCCGCGACGCCCTGCTCGGGGCCCCCGAGAGCGACAACGCCGCGCGGTGCTCGGAGTACGCGGCGGAGCAGATCGGCGTCGTACTCGCCCGGGCGGCGGAGCGCGGCGAGGGCGCGCCGGGGGTCGAGCTGGTGCTGGACCGGGTCGTGGCGCCCATGATGTACCGCATCCTCTTCCGCCCCGGCGGCCTCACCGCCGACTACGCGCGCGGGCTCGTGGAGGGTCTCCTGGACGGCTTCGACGCGGCTCGCCGACCCGTCCGTCAGGCCGCGGCGTCCGCGGCCCCGCCGGTGACGGGTTCGAGCCGGTAGGTGTCGCCGTCGGCGACCACGCGGCCCGCGGTCGGCGGGGGGAAGTGCGTCCCGAGGAGGAGCCCGCCCGTGCCGGCGAGCGAGGCGAGGAGCGAGCGGCGGGTCGCCTCGGCCTGCCCGGGGTCGATGTCGACGCAGCTGCCGATCTCCGGGTGCGCCAGTTGCACGGGGTGATGGATGCAGTCCCCGGTGATCAGGGCCGTGGCGCCGCCGCCGGTCACGCGGACGGCCACGTGGCCCGGCGTGTGCCCCGGCGCCGGCACCAGCTCCAGACCGGCGGCCACGGCGACTCCCCCGGCGGGTACGTCGACCGCTTCGAGCAGGCCCGCCTCGTCGACCGCGTGCACGGAGTCACGGAACACGGCCGCTCGCGCGTCGTCCATGTCGCAGGCGACCCAGAAGTCGTACTCCGCCTTCGAGGTGAGGTAACGGGCGTTGGGGAAGGTCGGCACCCAACTGCCGTCGGCCTCGTGCGTGTTCCAGCCGACGTGATCGGTGTGCAGGTGGGTCAGCAGGACCAGGTCCACCGATTCCGGCGGGAATCCCGCGAGCGCGAGGCGTTCGAGGTAGTCGGTGCGCAGGTCGTGCCACGCGGGGTTGGCGCGCGTCTTGCCGTTGCCGATCCCCGTGTCGACGAGGACGCGCAGCCCGTCCACGACCATCGCGAAGCTGTGACTGTCCAGGCGCAGGACGCCGTCCTGATCCGCGAAGTCGGGGCGTAGCCAGTCGCGTTCGGAGACGAGGTCGGCGGTGGCGGCGGGCAGGAGCCACGGGCCGGTCTGCGACGGCAGGGGGATCTCGTCGATGCGGTGGACGGTGACGGAGCCGATCGTCCAGGACGGGGCGAGTACGGGCGGTGCTGTGTGCACGGTGGGGCCTTCCTGCGTCCGCGGAGGGCGAGGGGCCCACCTAAAAGCGACTGGTTCGCTTTTAGGTAACCTAGGTCCTGCCCTCAGCTAACGCAACCTGTTAGCTTTTAGGTGCGGTGAACGTCCACCACCCCCTCCCTCTCGGCCCGTTCAGGAAGGACACCCATGTCCGCCGACGCCCTCACCCCTGCGGAGGCGGCCTGCTGGGCCGCACGCTCCGGCCTCCCCCTGGCACCCGAACGCCACGCGGGCGTGACAGCCACCGCCGCACACATCCACTCCGTCGTATCCGTCCTGCGGGAACTGGACTTCGGGGACACACCGCCGGCCGCCGCGTACCGCGCGGGAGGGGAGCGGCGCGATGCAGCCGTATGAACTGACCGTGGCCGACGCCGCCGAGGCGATCCGGACCCGCCGGGTGTCGCCGGTCGAGCTGGTGGACTCGGTGCTGGAGCGCATCGGGCAGGTGCAACCCCGCCTGGGTGCCTACGTCTCGGTGACGGCGGACCGGGCGCGGGGTTCGGCGCGACGCGCGGCCGACGAGATCGCCGCGGGCGGGGCCAGGAGCCCCCTCCACGGCATACCCGCGGGCTTGAAGGACCTGATCGACGTGGCGGGGACGGCGACCTCGGCGAGCTCCCGGGTACGCGGGGGCCACAGGGCGCCGGCCGGCAGTACGGTCGCCGCACGGCTCTCCGCGGCCGGGGCGGTGTTCGTCGGCAAGACCCACACCCACGAGTTCGCCTACGGCCTGACCACCCCTCAGACCGGTAACGCCTGGGACCGGAGCCGGGTGGCCGGCGGATCCAGCGGCGGATCGGCCGTCGCGGTGGCGGCGCGCGCGGCGACCTTCGCGCTGGGGACCGACACCGGCGGGTCGATCCGGGTGCCCGCCGCCCTGAACGGGGTCGTCGGCCTGAAGCCCACGTACGGGCTGGTCCCCCGGCACGGTGTGACCTCGCTGTCCTGGTCGCTCGACCACGTCGGGCCCATCACCCGGACCGTGGAGGACGCCGCGCTGGTCCTGGCCTCCCTGGTGGGCCGCGACCCGCACGACCCGGCGTCCGTCGCGGCGCCTCCGGACGACTACCGGCCCGGTCCCGGCACGGACCTGACGGGGCTTCGGGTGGGTGTGCCGGGCAACTACTACTTCGACCAGGTCGACCCGGACGTCGAAGCCGCGGTACGGGGCGCGATCACCCGGCCGGAGGCCCTCGGCGCGCACCTCGTCGACGTCGAGATCCCGATGGCGCGCTACATCCGGGCGACCCAGTGCGGCACCGGCGGTGTAGTGCCGGGCTCGCGCCGGGCGGCCTCGCCGGCGAGGCGGACCCGCAGACCCTGGGGCTGCGCCGCGCGGGGCAGCCTGCCGCGAGACGCGCGCCGGGAGACGCGCGCCGGGAGACGCGGGCCGGGAGACGCGGGCCGGGGGCGGCGGCTACGGTGGGCCCATGCGGCTGCTGCTGACCTCGGACACGCACGTCCCCGCGCGGGCCAAGCGCCTGCCCGAGGGCCTGTTGACGGCCGCCGGCGAGGTCGACGTGGTGATCCACGCCGGAGACTGGACCGACGAATCCACCCTCGACGTACTGGAGTCGGCATCGCGGCGTCTGATCGCCGTGTACGGCAACAACGACGGGCCCGCCCTGCGCCGCAGGCTCCCCGAGGTCGCCCGCGCCGAACTCGGCGGCCTGCGCTTCGCCGTCGTCCACGAGACCGGACCGGCCGCCGGACGCGAACGGCGCTGCGCCGCGCTCTTCCCCGACACGGACGTCCTGGTGTTCGGCCACAGCCACATCCCCTGGGACTCCACCGCCCCGGGCGGACTGCGCCTGCTCAACCCCGGCTCGCCCACTGACCGCCGGCGCCAGCCCCACCACACCTACCTGACCCTCACCGCCGGTGACGGCGCCCTGCGCGATGTCGTCCTCCACCGACTGCCCGGGTGAGGCTGTGAGGCCTCGGTAGGATCCCGGGGCCCGCGCGTCGCTCCGGATCGTTCCGGATGCCCTGCACCGCGCTTGACCGATGAAGCCGCGGCAACGTAACTTCGACCGCACCCGCTCGTGAGCTGCTGGAAGGAGGCGAAACCGGATGTCGACCGTCTCCGGCCTGATTCGCCTCGCACACCAGATCGCCTGGGCTCCGGGTCGTGTAGCACACGGCTGCTGAGCAGCCCCCTTGCCGGCGTGCCCGATTGCGGCCCCGGCACCTTCTCATCTATGTCACCACTCACGGCACGCCGTCGCGTGCCGATGCGTCGCGCTGCCTGTTCCCGGGCCGCGGCCACCGGAAGAGAAAGCTCTGAAATGGCGACTTGGACAGTCCGATCGACCGCCCGCCGAAATGAGGACGTGCCATGGTAGCAGCGCGGGTCACGGTCAATGGGAAAGAAACACCGATCGCGCCGGCGGCACCCCACACCACGGTGCTCGATTTCCTCCGCGAGCGGGGCCTGACCGGTACCAAGGAAGGCTGCGCCGAAGGTGAATGCGGCGCCTGCTCGGTCCTGGTGGCCCGTCCCGGGGTGAGCAAGCCCACCGACTGGGTGGCGGTCAACGCCTGCCTGGTCCCGGTCGCGGCGCTCGACGGGCAGGAGGTCGTCACCTCCGAGGGCCTTGCCACCGCCGGCGCACCCGGTACGCCGGCGGTGCTGCACCCCGTACAGGAGGAGATGGCCGTCCGCGGCGGCTCCCAATGCGGGTACTGCACACCGGGATTCATCTGCAGCATGGCCTCCGAGTACTACCGGCCCGACCGCTGCGCGCACGCCGGCCCGGCCGAGGGCTCCGACGGCGCCGAGCACGGTCCCAACGGTTTCGATCTGCACGCGCTGAGCGGCAACCTGTGCCGCTGCACCGGCTACCGCCCGATCCGCGACGCCGCGTTCGCCGTCGGCATGCCCGCCGAGGACGACCCTCTGGCGCGGCGCCGCGAGCAGTCTCCGCCCGCGCCGGCCGCCACCCGGTACACGCAGGAGGACAGCACGTTCCTGCGGCCGGCCACCCTGGCCGACGCGGTGCGGCTGCTGCGCGAGCGCCCCGAGGCGGTGGTCGTCGCCGGCAGCACCGACTGGGGTGTCGAGGTCAACATCCGCTCCCGACGGGCCGGTTGTGTGGTCGCGGTCGACCGGCTGCCCGAACTGCGGGAGCTGCGGGTCGGATCCGACCACATCGAGGTCGGGGCGGCACTGACCCTCACGGAGATCGAACGCCGACTCGGCGGCGAAGGCGAAGTACCGCTGCTGGCCGAGCTGTTCCCGCAGTTCGCGTCCCGGCTGATCCGCAACAGCGCGACCCTCGGCGGCAATCTCGGTACCGGGTCCCCCATCGGTGACAGCCCGCCGGTCCTGCTCGCGCTGGAGGCGTCCCTGGTGCTCGCCGACGCCGACGGCGAGCGCGAAGTCCCCCTCTGCGACTACTTCACCGGCTACCGGCAGAGCGTGCGCCGCCCGGGCGAGTTGATCCGCGCGGTGCGCGTCCCGCTGCCGCTGTCACCGGTCACAGCCTTCCACAAGATCGCCAAGCGGCGCTTCGACGACATCTCCGGCGTGGCGGTGGCGTTCGCGCTCGACATCGAGGACGGGACCGTCCGCAAGGCACGCATCGGGCTGGGCGGCGTGGCCGCCACCCCGATCCGCGCCCTCGCCGCCGAGGCCGCTCTGGAGGGCCGGCCCTGGACGGAGCAGACCGCCGGGGCTGCGGCCCAGGTACTCCGGAGCGAAGGCACGCCGATGGACGATCACCGGGCCAGCGCCGGCTACCGCTCCGCGATGCTCGGCCAGAGCCTGCTCAAGCTGTACGCGCGAACCACCGAGGCGGTGTCGTCATGAGCCATCTGTCCGAACGCCCCGAGAAGCCCGTCGTCGGCCTTCCGCTGCCGCACGAGAGCGCCGGCCTGCACGTCACCGGCGCCGCCCTCTACACCGACGACCTGGTCCACCGCACCAAGGACGTGCTGCACGCCTACCCGGTCCAGGTCATGAAGGCGCACGGCACGATCACCGCGCTGCGCACCGGGCCCGCGCTCGCCGTGCCCGGCGTGGTCCGCGTACTGACCGGCGCCGACGTGCCCGGCGTGAACGACGCCGGGATGAAGCACGACGAACCGCTGTTCCCCGACACCGTCATGTTCCACGGCCACGCCGTCGCCTGGGTGCTCGGCGAGACCCTGGAGGCGGCCCGGCTCGGTGCGGCGGCCGTCGAGGTGGACCTCGACGAGAAGCCCTCCGTGATCACGCTGCGGGAGGCGATCGCGGCCGGGAGCTTCCACGGCGCCCGGCCCGTGATGGTGACCGGTGACGTCGACGCCGGCTTCGACGACTCCGCGCACGTGTTCACCGGGGAGCTGAACTTCTCCGATCAGGAACACTTCTATCTCGAGACGCACGCGGCACTGGCCCACGTCGACGAGAACGGTCAGATGTTCGTCCAGAGCAGCACCCAACACCCCTCGGAGACGCAGGAGATCGTCGCGCACGTGCTCGGCCTGCACAGCCACGAGGTGACCGTGCAGTGCCTGCGGATGGGCGGCGGCTTCGGCGGCAAGGAGATGCAGCCCCACGGGTTCGCGGCCGTCGCCGCACTCGGCGCCAGGCTGACGGGCCGACCGGTCCGGGTACGGCTCAACCGGACCCAGGACCTGACCATGTCCGGCAAGCGCCACGGCTTCCACGCCACGTGGAGGATCGGCTTCGACGCCGAGGGCCGCATCCAGGCCCTGGACGCCACCCTGACCGCGGACGGCGGCTGGAGCCTGGACCTGTCCGAGCCCGTGGTGGCCCGCGCGCTCTGCCACATCGACAACACCTACTGGATTCCCAACGCGCGCGTCGCCGGCCGCGTCGCCAGGACCAACAAGGTCTCCAACACGGCTTTCCGCGGCTTCGGCGGACCGCAGGGCATGCTGGTGATCGAGGACATCATGGGCCGGTGCGCACCGCTGCTCGGCCTGGATCCCATGGAGTTGCGCGAACGCAACTTCTACCGGCAGGGGCAGTCGACGCCGTACGGGCAGCGGGTCCTGCACCCCGAACGGATCTCCGCCGTCTGGCGCCAGGTCCAGGACGACGCCGGCATCGCCGACCGCAAGGCCGGGATCGAGGCCTTCAACGCCGCGCACCCCCACACCAAGCGGGCGCTCGCGATCACCGGGATCAAGTTCGGGATCTCCTTCAACCTCACCGCCTTCAACCAGGCCGGCGCGCTGGTGCTGGTCTACAAGGACGGCTCGGTCCTGATCAACCACGGCGGCACCGAGATGGGGCAGGGCCTGCACACCAAGATGCTGCAGGTGGCCGCGACCACGCTGGGCATCCCGCTGCACAGGGTGCGGCTGGCCCCGACCCGCACGGACAAGGTGCCCAACACCTCCGCCACCGCCGCCAGCGCCGGGGCGGACCTCAACGGTGCGGCGGTGAAGAACGCCTGCGAGCAGATCCGTGAGCGGCTGCTGCAGGTCGCCGGCACCCGGCTGGGTGCGAACGCCTCGGACGTGCGCATCGTCGACGGGGTCGCCCGGGCCCTCGGCAGCGACGCGGAGCTGGCCTGGGACGACCTGGTGCGCACCGCGTACGTCCAGCGGGTCCAGCTGTCGGCGGCCGGCTTCTACCGGACCGAGGGCCTGCACTGGGACGCGGCGGTGTTCCAGGGCTCGCCGTTCAAGTACTTCTCCTACGGCGCCGCCGCCGCCGAGGTGGAGGTGGACGGTTTCACCGGCGCCTACCGGATCCGGCGGGTGGACATCGTGCACGATGTCGGCGACAGCCTCTCCCCCATGATCGACATCGGTCAGGTCGAGGGCGGCTTCGTGCAGGGCGCGGGCTGGCTGACGCTGGAGGACCTCCGGTGGGACGCCGGCGACGGCCCGAACCGCGGCCGGCTGCTGACCCAGGCGGCGAGCACGTACAAACTGCCGAGCTTCTCGGAGATGCCGGAGGAGTTCAACGTCAGGCTGCTGGAGAACGCCACGGAGGAGGGCGCGGTCTACGGCTCCAAGGCGGTCGGCGAACCCCCGCTGATGCTGGCCTTCTCCGTACGGGAGGCGCTGCGGCAGGCCGCGGCGGCGTTCGGGCCCGACGGGATCAGCGTGGAACTCGCCTCCCCGGCGACACCCGAGGCCGTGTACTGGGCGGTCGAGGGAGCCCGTGGCGGGGGCACGCGGCCCGGCGGGTACGCGCCCGACGGCAGCGGGGTCCCGGCTGAAGCGAGCGCTCTGAGCCATGCCTGACATGAGCTGGGTGGCCGCGGTCGCGCGGTTGCGGGCCCGCCGGGAACCCGGCGTGCTCGTGACCGTCGCGACCGTACGCGGCCACGCGCCCCGCCGGGCCGGTGCCAAGCTCGTCGTGGGACGCACCGGGACCTGGGGGTCGATCGGCGGCGGCAACATCGAGGCCGTCGCCGTCGACCGGGCGCGGGAGCTGACCGGCGCGGCCGATCCGGAGCCGGAACTGATGGATTTCGCCCTCAACGACAAGGCCACCGGCCCGCACGGCGTGCAGTGCTGCGGCGGGGCAGTCACCGTGCTGCTCGAACCGCTGCCGGTGGTCGAGGCGGTGGCGGTGTTCGGCGTCGGGCACGTCGGCCTGGAGCTGGCACGCATCCTGGCCCGCCAGGACCTCGACCTGCACCTGGTCGACACCCGCCCGCAGATGCTCGCCGACGAACGGCTCGGCGTGCTCGCGGACGCCGTGGCGCAGGTCCACGTGCACCGCGCCCTGCTGCTTCCGGAGGAGGTGCTCGCGGAGCTGCCGCCCGGCGCCCATGTCCTGATCATGACCCACGACCACGCGGAGGACGCCGCGCTGTGCGACGCAGCCCTGCGCACCGCCGGGCTCGGCTCGATCGGTCTGATCGGCTCGTCGGCGAAGTGGTCGCGGTTCCGCCACCGCCTGGCCACCGAGGGCGGCCACGACCCCGCCGCGATCGACCGCATCAAGACGCCGATCGGGATCTCGGGGATCGCCGGCAAGGAGCCCGCCACCATCGCGGTGAGCGTGGCGGCGGACCTGCTCCGGAGGTTCGAACAGGACCGCGGCCGGGCCGTACCGGAGGCGGTGACGGCCGTTGCGCACGCCCCGGTCGCCGAGCCGCCGACCGGCGGCGGCCGGTAGCGGTGGCAGTGGCGGGGAGCGGGTGCCGGCTGCTCCCCGGATCGCGGTGGACGCCGTAGACGCCGTAGACGCCGTAGACGCCGTAGACGCCGCCGGGACGATGTCCGGATCTTCGTCGGTTCTGCCAGTACGGGTGGCCGCCCGGCCCCGTAGAGACTTCCGAGCAGAAGCCGCGGCGCTCCCCGGGGAGGGGGCCGTGGCCCAAGCCTGTCGGAACGGGGAGGACATCACCATGAGCGTGCAGCAGAGTTACGACGAAATCGGCGAGGCCTACGAGGGGTTCAAGGCTCTGCCCCTGGAGCAGTACGTGGTGGTACCCAGCTTCCTGGGCCTGGTCGGGGACGTACGCGGCAAGTCGGTCCTCGACCTGGCGTCCGGAACCGGCTTCTACAGCCGGGAGTTCAAGCGGCGCGGCGCCGCCGAGGTGCTCGGCATCGACATCTCCGGTGAAATGGTCGCCGTGGCACAGAAGTTGGAGGACCGCGATCCGCTGGGCGTGCGCTACGAGGTCGGCGACGTCGCCGACCTGCGGCCTCTCGCGCAGCGCTTCGACGTCGCCCTGGCGGTCCAACTCCTGAACTACGCGCAGGACATCGCCACCACGGAGCGGATGTGCCGCGCCCTGCACCGCGGCCTGAAGCCCGGTGGTGAGCTCTTCCTGCTCAACCAGTCGCCCGACTTCCGCTTCGACGGGCCCACCCCGGAGAGGTACGGCTTCCGCAGCGAGCTCACCGGCGCGGAGGCGGAGACCGGGCCGCAGGTGCGGACGACGGCGCTGCTCGACCCGCCGGTCTCGTTCGTCGCCAACCTCCCGCGCCGCGAGGTGTACGAGAAGTGCCTGCGGGCGGCCGGCTTCAGCGAGTTGGCCTGGGTGCCGCTGACGGTGTCGGAGGCCGGAGAGCGCGACTTCGACGCGGAGTTCTGGGCGGACTTCCACGCCAACCCGCCGCTCGAAATGCTGCGCTGCCGCGCCTGACGTCGGCGACGGGGCCGGACCGCGGCGGCGGGTTCAGCCCCGGAGGCGGGTGGCGAAGGCGCGGGCGGCGGTCAGGTCGCCCGCGTCCGGCCGCCTTTTGTTGATGCCGCCGATCAGCCTGAACGGCGCCCACGTGTCGAGGGCCCGGCAGGTGAAGGTGCCCTCGACGGCGTACCCCTTGCCTTCGAGGAGCCGTACCAGCGGCCGGGTGTACGGCGCGAACACGGGCTCCGGCAGGCCGCTCGTGGCGAACACGAAGGCCCGCCCCGACGACGTCGGCAGGGCGCGCGCGAAGGCGAGCAGGTCCGGGTGCATCCGCTGCGCGAAGACACCGGAGCCGAAGCCCACCAGGTCGTGGCCCGCCACCTCCGCGGCCGTCACCTCGTGCGGCGCGACCACGCGCGCCGCGAGCACCTCGGCCATGGCCGCCGCCACGCGACGGGTGTTGCCGTGCGATACGGACGTACACACGAGCAGAGTCGTCATCGGTGTCCCTTCCTTGGTGGCCCTGCAGCCGAGACCGAACAGCCCCGCCGAATGTGACGGCCCCCGACAGTGGACTTTCGGCAGTGCCGCGACGGCGGCCGGTTCCGTAGGGTCGCCTGCGTGAGAAGAATGATCATCAAGACCCGGGTGCCGGCACCGGCACTGTCCGCGGGGCTGTTCGTGGGGGCGGTGGCGGCCGTCGGCACGGGCGCCGTCACCCTGTGGTGGGGCATACCGGCGGCGGTCTGCGCCTTCCTCGCGGGGCGGCAGCCGGGGCGGAGCCGGATCACGGCTGCGGCCTTGGCCGGGGTGCTGGTGGCCGCCGCCGTGACCGTGCTCCTGGTGCCGGCATGGCTGGCCTGGGCGAGCCGCTTCGTGGGGCTGCTGCTCGTAGCGGCGATGCTGCCGTGGTTCGCCGGCCGGTTCCTGCGCCAGCACCGGGAGCTGGTACGGGCGGGGTGGGAGCGGGCCGCCCGGCTGGAGCGGGAGCAGCATCTGGTCGCCGAACAGGCCCGGTTGCGCGAGCGGACCCGTATCGCGCAGGACATGCACGACCTCCTCGGCCATGACCTCAGCCTCATCGCGCTGTCCGCGGGGGCGTTGAAGCTGGCCCCCGGGCTGGCCGAAGAGCACCGGGCCACCGCCGGGGACATCCGCGCCAGGGCGGGCTCCGCCGTCGACCGGCTCGGCGAGGTGATCGGTGTCCTGCGCGAACCGTCGGAGCGGGCTCCGGGGTCCGAGCCCGGCGCCGGCCGCACCGCACTGGAGGACCTGGTGCGGCGGGCGGCCGCCGCGGGGCTCGACGTCCGGCTGCGCGTGGAGGGCCGCCCGGCGGCCGGCGAGGCACTGCCGGCGGTCGAGCGGGCCGTGGGGCGGGTCGTCCAGGAGGCACTGACTAACGTCGCCAAGCACGTGCCCGGACACCGGGCCACCGTCCTCGTCCGCCACCTGGACGACCGGACCGAGGTCAGCGTGACGGACGGTCCGGTGACGGCACCGCTGCCGGTCGTGGCGCCGGCGCGAGGGCTCCGGGCTTCCGCTCCAGGCGGGAACGGATTGGGGCTCATCGGCCTCGACGAGCGCGTCCGGCTGGCCGGGGGCACCTTCACCTCGGGGCCCGAGGGCGACGGCTTCGCCGTCCGGGCCGGGCTCCCGCACCGTCCCGGGGCGGTGCCCCCGCCGCGCGCTGCCGACCCGGGCGGTCGGGCCGACGTACTGCCTCCGGAGCACCGCAGTGCCCGTCGGCGGCTGGGCCGTACCGCCGTGGCGGCCGTGCTGGTGCCGCTGTGCACCACCGCGTTGCTCATCGGCGGGATCCGCGTGTGGGACACCGTGACGGCGCGGCAGTCCGCACTCGCTCCGGAGGACTACGCCCTCCTGTATCCCGGCATGCCGCGCGCGGACGTGGCACCGTACCTGCCCGAACGCCAGACGACCCGGCGTCCGGTGTCGCCCGCGCCCGCACCGCAGGGTGCGGCCTGCGAGTTCTACGTACAGACCGGCGACCCCTTCGACGACCGCTCGGGGGACGTCTACCGTCTCTGCTTCCGGGCCGACCGCCTGATCTCCACCGACGATTACACCGGGAAGGCCGTCCGATGATCCGGATCCTGATCGCCGACGACGAGCCCATGATCCGCGCGGGTGTCCGCGCGATCGCGGCCACCGACCTCGGCATCACCGTCGTCGCCGAGGCGGCCGACGGCCGCCAGGCGGTGGAGCTCGTCCAGCGCCATCGCCCGCAGGTGGCGGTCCTCGACATCCGGATGCCGGGGACCGGTGGTCTGGAGGCCGCCGCCGAGATACGCAGGACCGTGCCCGAGACGGGTGTCGTGATGCTGACGACCTTCGGTGAGGACGAGTACATCCTGCGCGCGCTCGGCGAAGGCGCCACCGGCTTCCTGGTCAAGTCCGGTGAGCCGGAGGAACTGCTCGCCGGCATCCGGGCGGTGGCCGAGGGCGCGGCCTATCTGTCACCGAAGGTCGCGGCCCGGGTCGTCGCGCATCTCGCCGCCGGGGGTGCGGGGGCCCGGGCGGGCCGCCGCTCCGCGGCCCGCGCACGCGTCGAGGCCCTGACCCGCCGGGAGCGGGACGTGCTCGGCTTCCTCGGCAGCGGGCTCTCCAACGGGCAGATCGCGCGCCGTCTGCGCCTGGCGGAGGGGACGGTGAAAGCGCACGTCAGCTCGATCCTCGCGCGCCTGGGCGTCGCCAACCGGGCTGCGGCGGCCGTGGTCGCGCACGAGGCGGGCATGGTTCCGGAGCCGTCCGACCGCCCGTGCGGCAAAGCGCCGTAGCAGGAGCAGCAGGGTCACCACGGCCGTCGCGCCGAGCACCGCGCCCGCCAGGACGTCGTGCGGATAGTGCACCCCGACGAGCACGCGCAGCGCGGCGGCCGCCCCGGCCACCGGCATCGCCAGGAAGGCGAGCCGAGGGCGTACGAGGGTCACGCCGACGGCCAGCGCGACGGCGAGGGTGGCGTGGTTGCTGGGGAACGACCAGTCGCCCGACCCGGGGCACGCCGCGAGGGCCGAGACGCCCGGCAGGGCGCGGCAGGGGCGTTCCTCCCCGACGAGGAGTTTGGCCGCCTCGCTGACCCCGTAGGCGACGACGGTCCCGGCGGCCGCCACGACCACCCCGGCCAGGCCCGGCACGTCCCGGCGGCGCAGCGCGCTCCATGCGGCCCAGGCCAGCAGCAGGCCGAGCAACAGCACCGTGCCCTCACTCGCCGCCTCCAGGACGTTCCCGACCCACGCGGGCCCGTCTGCCACTCCCCCGTTCACCGCCCGGTAGGCCCGGGCGGAGAGACCCGCCGTGACGTGCAACGACCCGTCCGTACCCGCCGTCCCGCCGGGCGCCGACCACACCACGCCCGCCACCCCGGCTCCGGCCACGACGACCGCCCCCGCGCAGCGCCGACCCCACCCGTACCGCTTGCTCGTTTCCATGCCGCCGAAGGTAGATGCCCGTCATGCGGTCCGCCCCCGGCCGAACGTCGGCCCGCCACCACGACGTTCGTCAGGGTTGACATGCACCCGGAGGAGCCATGCAGACACCAGAGGTTTGGCCGTCGGAGCCTCCTGCCGTGCCGGTTCAGGCATAGCACTCGAACAGGGCCTCGATGTACGCCTCCAGCCTGCGGGCCAGAACGTCGGCTGTCAGGTCGACGCGGCCCAGTTCCCGCCAGGGGACGGCGACCTTCTCCGCGTCCGGGGCGAAGCCCAGCGCGTCCAGCAGCCGCCAGTAGAGATGGGCGGTTCCCTCGGCCAGGGTGCCCCCGGCGGCAACGTAGCGATCGGCGAAGCGCACGCCGGCGGGGACCCCGTACAGGAGGGCGAGAGCCGTCGAGCAGTGAGCCACGTCCAGGTCGGCCGGCCCCCACGAGGTCTCCACCCAGTCGACGACGCCGCTGATGCGGAGGTCACCGTGGGCGCCCGCGAAGAGGACGTTGCCGGGGTGGAAGTCCCGGTGCAGGAAGCAGCCCTGATGGGCCGGCGGCTCCCGGCGGATGAGGTCGACCGCCCGCAGCCAGAGTTCAGGCCGTTCGGTGGCTGCGGGCAGGGTCACCCGCTCGGGCGAGGTCCACGCCTGATAGGGCCGAGGACGTTGAGACGCGGTCACCGGCAGCCGATGGACGGCCACGAGTTGGCGGGCCAGCAGTGCGGCGCGGTCGTCGGCATCCTCATCGCCCAGGCGTACGCTCCCGGGCAGCAGGGACATCAGCAGGGACGGGTGATCGCAGTACTGCGCGGTGGCGTCCACGGCCGCGAGCGTGGCCGCGGGCACGTCCGTGCCGCGGAGTCGGCGCAGGACGGCCGCCTCCCGGGTCAACAGACCTTCCGCGTGCCGGACATAGAAGGGCTTGACGAAGGAGCGAAGGACGAGCGAGCGCCGACCGCCCGGCCCGGCGAGGTCCAGTCGGCGCATCTGCGAGGTCCAGCCGCCGCGCAGTCGCACAACCTGCTCGATGCGCTCCCCGTCGGCCAGCCCCCTCTCCACCCAGGCGCGCGTGGCCGCCCAGCCCTGGCCGCCAATCCCCGTACGTATGACCTCAGTTCGTCCGCTCACAGGGGCAGGCTATCCGTCCGCCCGCCAAGGCTGCCGCACGGTCGCGGAAGGGGGCGGAGGCGGGGCAGGCGGGGCGGGGAGGCAGGCATGAACCTTTCGGATGACCGTGAAGTGATCACGGCGGGCCGGCTGTCTTCACCTTGCGGCGGGACGGCGGGATCCGACCGTGGACGGCGCCGCCGGGACCTTGTCAGCCCTGCGTACCGTGTGACAACCGGCCGTGCAGTACGGGACCGCCGGCGGCCACCAGGACGAACAGGAACCCGGCGGTGATCAGTGCCGGGTCGGCGAACCACAGGCCGGCCAGCCAGTCGACGAGCAGCGCCACGCCGACCAGGAGAACCTTCGCCGCCACCAGGCCGAAGAACAGCTTCCGGTCGAGCGGAGTCCTCCCGGCGCGGGCCAGACGGCGCCCGGCCATGCGCCCGGCCACGCTGACACAGAGCACCACGACGAGGACGCGCAGCGCGTGCTCCCACGCGGGCATGTCCCCGCCGAGCACCCACACCGCCCCCACGGCCGCACCCGCGGCGGCGTAGGCCGCCGACGTGCGCGCGGAGCCACTGCTTCCCGTGCGCCCGTCGCGTACAGGGGCCTGCCCGGCACACGCTCGGGCGCTGTAGCTGGACATGTCTCGCCTTTCGTGACGCAAAGTGAACAGTCGGAATGAATTACACAAAACAACTTGCACTACGAGTGTCATATCTTCGATGCGGCCCGTCAAGCCCCCACCTGCTCAGCCGAGCGCGTCCCCCCACCGCGAGCTCCCTCCGCAGCGGAAAGTCCGGGTCACGGCGGCCTGCGGGGCGGCGCGGCCCTCGACACGGCCCGGATGCCGATGGTGAGCGTGACGCCACGCACCGTACGTGCGGCCTCATGGTGACGTGGGGCGCCTGCTGGGCGACGTCCGCGAGTGCGGTGAACCGCTGCCGGCACTGGGGGACTCCGAGCCGGGTATCTACGACCGGTTCGGCTGCGGCATGCCCCACACCCCTGACGCGAGGGCCGCATGGTCGGCGGAAAGTGTAAGAGCATGTACATCATGACAGGTCAGAGGCCGTTTTCGTAGGACGGAAAGCACAGTTCGCGAGCCTTGTCCGGTCCGCTCCCCAACTCCCAGAATCTCCTTCGTGCATCACCCGGAGACTGGGGGAACATGGGGAAGATCAATCACGACGCCGTACTGCGGGCCCGCGTGCTGCTGCTGGGGTCCGGTCAGCCGAGCCTGCGTGAAGAGGTCGACGCGTACCGGGTTCTGGCGGAGGTGAGCCCGAAGGCGTATCTGCCGAAGCTGGTCGACGCGCTCCTCCTGACGAGCTACCGCTGCCGGCACCCGAAGGTGGAACTGGCGCTGACCACCGAGGCGGTCGGGGCCGCCCGGAGCATCGAGGCCGATGTACCGACCCGGGCAGAGCGCCTGTGCAGGGCCCTGGACGCTTACCAGAGGGTCCTGCTCGCCCTCGGGCGCCGAGCGGAAGGACGCGCGGTGTGCGAGGAGTTGGCCGCGGCCGGAAGAAGCGGGCGGCTGGCGTGCGTCCTGGCGGAGGAGGGACGCTTCCAGGAGGCCGCCGAGCTCAACGAGAAGGCAGCCCGGAACGGCACGTCGGAGCCGTCCTTCTGGGCCATGGTCGAGTGGGCGGCGAACCTGGAGGGCGCCGGCCGGCACGACGCGGCATCGGCCGTCTTCCGCGAGCTTCTCGACCGAACCCGGCGCGAGGCTGCCGAGCAGGGCACGGCGCTGGCCATTCTCACCTGGGAGTTGGTACACCACTCCCGGATGCGTGAGGCCGCCGGGCACGGGGCTGACGCCGCGGCCATCCGGCACGAAGCCCTGGCCGTCCTGGAGGAGTTGGCGACGAAGGGCGAGCCGAAGAACTGGAGCTGCATCCTCGGGTGGTGGGTCACCCTGTTCACGCTTTCGGGACGGGGCGACGAACCGGCTGCGAGCGCCGACTCCCCGATGCTGCCCTTCGGCACCGATCTCGACCGGTGGAGCGCCACGCGGGATGCCTTCCTCGACACTCTGCCGGCGCTGGAAGCGGAGGCGGAGGGACTGCGGGAGGCGGGCCGACTGCCCGAACTGGTCGACGTCCAGCGCAGGATCAGCATCCGTGCAGCCGTATCCGAGGGCACTCGTCCCTACCGGTTCGAGGAACGCTTCAAGCCGTGCTTCGACGAAGGCGTGGCGCTCGCCCGCCGCCTGTCCGACGATCCCGCACGCCTTGCCCGGGCCTTGACGGACCGGTCGATGTACCTCGTCGCCGCGCGGACCTTCGAGCCCGCGTACGCCGACTTCGCCGAGGCGGTCACCCTCCTCGACGCCCGCTGACCCCGACCCGGGCCTGTTGCTCCCTGGCGGCGCTGGGAGCCGGGGCGTGTCCAGGACTCCGGTCCTGGACACGCCCCGGCCCCGGCCCGCCCCCGGGTCGGGTGGAACCGTCGTCTCCGGCCGGGCGAGTCCGGCGAGCCGCCAGGGTCCCGCCGCAGCGGTGGTCGGAAGCTGTGGCCCGTCGCGCCGTGGCCCTGTCCTTGCCGGGTACCGGGTCGGTCGCCGCCGCGTCCCCCGTGGCAGTGTCGGAAAGGGCGCCGCTGCTCGCGCCGCCTCGGCCACCGCTCGTGGAACACCACCGTCCACACCGCCCGCGGCTGCACGATCATCGGCACCGGCGGCGCCGACGCCCTGACCGGCGGCTTCTTTCACCGACGTGATCTGCGGTCTCAGCGGCAACGACACCGTGCACGGCGGCCTCGGCAGCGACACCTGCACGAGCGACCCGGGTGACGCCCGGCACCGCGCCCCGCCGCGTCGTCCCCAGTCGCCCTGCCCGGGCCGGGCTCGCGAGAGACTGGCAATGACGCCCGACGCGGTACCGGACGGCGCAACGCCTCTGGCTCCCGCCCGGGACATCGACCAGCATGGGGACAGCGGGACCGGCGGACGAAATGGGCACGCATGCGCGCCAGCGAGAGCAACCAGGACTATCCCTTCGCCGTCACGAACACGGCCGCGGCCCTGCTGGACGATGCCGGGACGGTCCTCGCCTGGACACCGGCGGCCGAAGCCCTCCTGGAGCGCCGGTCCGCGGACGTGTGCGGCCGGCCGGCACGGGACCTCCTCGCGGACGCGGGCAGCTGGGAGGCGGTACTGGCCCAAGGCGGGCGGGGGCAGGGCGGGCAGACCGGGTGCGCGGGCCGGGGAGGCCAAGAAGGCCGGCAAGGCCGGGAGAGCCGCGAGGGCTGGGACGGCCGGGCCACACTGCGGCACGGCTCGGGCGGCGAGTTGGAGATCGGCTTCCGCGTCATCCCGCTGCACCACGGCGCGCCGGGCAGGGGGGCCGCCCGGTGCCTCGTACTCGGCGCACCCCTGGAGCTGGTCACCCGATGGCGGCAGGACCACGCCCTCACGCGCGAACTGTTCCTCCAGGGCCGGGTCGGCCTGGCCGTCTTCGACGGGGACCTGCGCATGCTGCGGACGAACACGCACCTGCTGCCGTACACCGGGGTGCCCGTCGAGCTCTACGGCCGGCGGCTGGGCGACTTCCTGTGGGCCGAGGACGCGCGCACCATCGAAGCCCGGCTGCGGGAGGTCCTGGACAGCGGGACGCCCCTGATCGGCTTCAACACGACCGTGCGCACCCTTGAAGATCCGAAGGGCGGCCGGATCGTGACCATCCAGGCGTTCCGGCTCCAGGAGCCCGACGACCAGCCGATGGGGGTGGCGGCGGTGTTCACCGACGTCACCGACCACGAACGCTCGCGCGGGCGCCTGGACCTCCTCTACCGCGCGACGGGAGCGCTGGGCGGTTCACTGTCCGTCCTGCGCACCGTCGAGGACCTGGTGCAGGTCCTGGTGCCCACGCTCGGCGACTGCGCCGCGGTGGACCTCGCGGAGACCGTGCTCACCGGCGGGGAACCGACCGCGGACGAGCGGCTCCGGCTGCACCTGATCCGGATGGCCGTCGCCGGGACGCGGCCGGAGGCGCTGCGGACGGGGACGACGACCCGGTTCGCGGCGCCGCCCTCCGCGTCTGCGGAGCGGGTGCGCCGGGGAGAGCTGGTCACCGGCCTCGGCGACCGGCCCTCGGAGCCCGGGAACGACACGGTCCCGGCGTGGGTCTCGACCGTCCCGGGTGCGCATTCGGCGATGACGGCCCCGCTGTGCGCACGGGGCGTCACCTTCGGACGGCTCATGCTCTGGCGCACCGGGGACAGCGCTCCGCTGGAGGAGGACGACCTGGCCCTGCTGGAGGAGATCGCAGCCCGGGCGGCGGTCGCCGTCGACAACGCCCGGTGCTACACCAAGGAACGCCGCACCGCCGTGGGCCTGCAGCGCAGCCTCCTGCCTCCGGCCACCTCGGAGAAGCCCGCGGTGGAAGCCGCCGGTCTGTACCTGCCCGCCGACGCGGACAGCGGAGTGGGCGGCGACTGGTTCGACGTCATCCCCCTGTCGTCGGCCCGGGTCGCCCTGGTGGTCGGGGACGTCGCCGGCCACGGACTGCACGCCACGGCCATGATGGGGCGCCTGCGCAGCGCCGTACGAGCGATGGCGGACCTGGAACTGGAACCTGAGGAACTGCTGGCGCACGTGGACGACATGGTCGTACAGGTCGCGGCCGAGGCCGAGCGCGAGGACCCGGACGACGGCGGCGCGGGCATTCCGCTGCCCGGCGGGCCGGCGGGGGCCACCTGCCTGTACGCCGTGTACGACCCGGTCGCCCGCACCTGCGTCATGGCGAGCGCCGGACACCCGCCGCCGGCGGTCGTCGGCCCGGACGGCACCGTGGAGTACGTCGAGCTGAGCCCCGGCCCGCCCCTGGGGGTGGGCGGCTGGCCCTTCGAGCCGGTCGAACTCGATCTGCCGCCGGGGAGCGTCCTCGCCCTGTACACCGACGGCCTGATCGAGCGCGGGGAGGGGGATGTCGACGAGGGCATGCGCGATCTGGCGGACCGGCTGCTGCGCTCGGACGTGCTCGGCAGACCGCTGCGCCAGGCCCGGCACGACATCGTGGAGGGGTTGCCGCCGGGCAGGCTGAGGGACGACGTCACCTTGCTGCTGGCCCGTACCCGGGTGGTGGACACCGGGGCCATCGCGACGTGGATGCTGGACGCCGACCCCGCGGTCGTCGCCGACGCGCGCCATCTCGTACTGGCCCAGCTGACCTCCTGGGACCTCGACGAGCTGGCGTTCAGCACGGAGCTCATCGTCAGCGAGCTGGTCACCAACGCCATCCGCCACGCCGGCGGCCCCGTCCGGCTGCGCCTGATCCGGGCGGACACCCTGACGTGCGAGGTCTCGGACTCCAGCAACACCCAGCCGAGGATGCGGCGCGCGAGGAGCTCCGAGGAAGGCGGTCGCGGCCTGTACATCGTCGCCCAGCTCTCGCACCGCTGGGGCAGCCGCTACACCATGGGAGGCAAGACCGTCTGGTCCGAGCAGAACCTGCCCCTCGTCTGACGGAATCCGCGTCGGCCGGCGGTGCGGATACGGAACCACAGGAGGTGGTGACCGTGAGCAGCACTGATCGGGTCGATCCCGCGAACGCCGAGCAGGCACGTGCCTGGGACGGGCGGGAGGGCGCTTACTGGGCGGAGCACGCCGACCGGTTCGACCGTGCGATCAGCGCCTACCGGACGCACTTCCTCGCCGCGGCCGACGTGTCCCCCGCCGACCGGGTGCTGGACATCGGCTGCGGCACCGGTGAGACCACCCGCGCCGCCGCGCGGCGGGCGAGCGGTGGCCGTGCGCTGGGCGTGGACCTGTCGGCGGCGATGCTGAGCGTGGCACGGCGGCGGGCGGTCGCCGAGGGCGTGCACAACGCCGAGTTCGTGCAGGCGGACGCCCAGGTCCATGCCTTCCCCGCGGCCTCGTTCGACGTGGCCGTCAGCCGCACCGGGTCGATGTTCTTCGCCGATCCGGTCGCGGCGTTCCGCAACATCGGCGGTGCGCTGCGCCCCGGCGGACGCCTCGTACAGCTGGTCTGGCAGGAGGCGGCGGGCAACGAGTGGTTCCTCGCCTTCACGCAGGCCCTGGCCGCGGGGCGTCCGATGGCCGGGCCGCCGCCCGGTGCTCCCGGGCCGTTCTCGCTGGCCGATCCCGCGCGCGTACGGGCTGTTCTCGGCGCCGCCGGCTTCACGGACGTCCGGCTGGAGCCGCACAGTGAGGCGATGTGGTTCGGTGCGGACGCGGCCGACGCGGAGCGGTTCACGCTGGGCCTGCACGGCTGGATGCTCGACGGTCTCGACGAGGAGGACCGGCGTCGTGCGATCGACGATCTGAGGGCCACCCTCACCGCCCACGAGACCGACGAAGGGGTGTGTTACGCCTCCTCGGTCTGGATCGTCCAGGCGGCCCGCGCCTGACGCCCCGAGGGTTAACGCGGGATCAAGGCAGCCTTAAGGATCCCGGCGGCCGCTGCGTCCGCTGCGAGCGGTCCGTCCGGGTCGCCGCGAGCGCCGTGCACGTCGACGGGCCTCAGTGGCGGGGCCGCCACCTGCGCCTTCGCCCGCGGTGCGGGTGTCGCGGGTTCGCCGCGGTGTACCGCGCGCAGCACCCGCGGGCCCCGTCACCGCCGGATTTGTAAGACGGCGACAAGAACCGAACTCGCTGGTGACGGCGGGCGTATGCAGGACGCAGGGGAGGCAGTGCCCATCGGATCGAGGAGTGTCAATGTCCCGGAAACGGACGATGAGTCTTACGAAGAAGCTCGTGCTCTCTGTCACCACAGGAGCCCTGGTCACCGGAGGGGTCATCGTCACGGTGGCGACCGGCAATGCCGCCGCCCCCGACGTCGTGTGCCCCGGCTCGACGGTGACGCTCTCCGGCGAAGCCGGCCCGCCGGCCGCCACCAGCGGGACGTTCCCCGTCGGAACCAAGCTCAAGGTCACCAACCTCGACAACAACCAGGCCACCACCGTCACCGTCAACGGCCCCTCCGGCAGCTGCGTCCTCCTCAACAACTCCGCCTTCGACCAGGTACGCGAACCCGGCAAGAACCTGATCCGACGAGCCCGCATCGAACGCGTGAACTGATCCCACGAGCGGGCCCGTTCGTGGGCCACAGGTGCCGTGGCGGGGTGCGGCGAGCCGTCTCCCGCCACGGCACCGGCCCTTGCGAACGGCCCCGGTCGGCGGCACCCTGACGCCCTGGTCCCGACGCCTCCGGCGGCCACCGGGTTCCGGTGGACGGACCCGGCGTGTCGGCGGGTGCCGTTAGGCTTCTCGGATGGCCCTTCCGGACACTTCCCCCGATACCTCCGACGCTCTGCAGGTACTGCACCGCGTGTTCGGATACGACTCCTTCCGCGGTGAGCAGCAGGAGATCATCGAGCAGGTGGTCAGCGGCGGCGACGCGCTCGTGCTGATGCCGACCGGCGGCGGCAAGTCGCTCTGCTACCAGATCCCGGCGCTGGTCAGGGAGGGTACGGGCGTTGTGATCTCGCCGCTCATCGCGCTCATGCAGGACCAGGTGAACGCGCTGAACGCGCTCGGGGTGCGGGCCGGGTTCCTCAATTCCACGCAGGACCCGTACGAGCGGCAGGCCGTCGAGCAGGCCTTCCTCGCCGACGAGCTGGACCTGCTCTACCTGGCCCCCGAGCGGCTGCGCACCGAGAGCGCCCAGCGGCTCCTCGACCGGGGCAGGGTGTCGGTCTTCGCGATCGACGAGGCGCACTGTGTCGCCCAGTGGGGTCACGACTTCCGGCCCGACTACCTCGCGCTGTCCATGCTGCACGAGCGCTGGCCGAAGGTGCCGCGGATCGCGCTGACCGCGACGGCCACGGAGGCCACCCACGCGGAGATCGTGGCGCGGCTCGGCCTGGAGGACGCCCGGCACTTCGTCGCCAGCTTCGACCGGCCGAACATCCAGTACCGCATCGTCGCGAAGAACAACCCGCTCAAGCAGCTGCTGGACCTGATCCGGACCGAGCACGCCGGGGACGCCGGTGTCGTGTACTGCCTGTCCCGGGCGTCGGTGGAGAAGACCGCGGCCTCACTGGTCGAGCAGGGCATCGACGCCGTGGCCTACCACGCGGGCATGGACGCCCGGGCGCGCGCGGCGAACCAGGCGCGCTTCCTGCGGGAGGACGGGGTCGTGGTGGTCGCCACGATCGCCTTCGGCATGGGCATCGACAAGCCGGACGTGCGCTTCGTGGCGCACCTGGACCTCCCGAAGTCGGTCGAGGGCTACTACCAGGAGACCGGCCGCGCCGGCCGTGACGGCGAGCCCGCCACGGCATGGCTGGCGTACGGCCTGCAGGACGTGGTCCAGCAGCGCAAGCTCATCGACGGTTCCGAAGGGGACGAGGCGCACCGGCGCTCGCTGGGCATGCACCTGGACGCCATGCTGGCGCTGTGCGAGACGGTCGAGTGCCGCCGGGTGCGGCTGCTGGCGTACTTCGGGCAGACGGGCACGGCCTGCGGCAACTGCGACTCGTGTCTGACGCCGGCCGAGTCCTGGGACGGGACGGTCGCCGCGCAGAAGCTGCTGTCGACGGTGTGGCGGCTGGCGAAGGAGCGGCGGCAGAAGTTCGGTGCCGGCCAGATCATCGACATCCTCCAGGGGAAGAAGACGGCCAAGGTCATCCAGTTCGACCACGACGCGCTGTCGGTGTTCGGCGTCGGGGCGGACCTGGGCACCGCGGAGTGGCGGGGCGTCGTACGCCAGCTGCTGGCGCAGCGGCTGCTGGCGGTGGAGGGCGACTACGGGACGCTCGTGCTGACGGAGGACAGCGGCGAGGTGCTGGGCGGACGCCGCAGCGTTCCGATGCGGAAGGAGAAGGCGCCCGCCGCCCCCTCCCGCAAGGAGTCCGGGTCGCGCTCGGGGAAGGGCAGCCGCGTACCGGTCGACCTGCCGGCCGCGGCCGAGCCGGTCTTCCTGGCCCTGCGCGCCTGGCGGGCCGAGACGGCGAAGGAGCAGGGCGTCCCGGCGTATGTCGTCTTCCACGACGCGACGCTGCGGGAGATCGCTACGCGGCTGCCGGCCACAGTGGAGGAGCTGGGCACCATCGGGGGCGTCGGCGAGGCCAAGCTCGCCAAGTACGCCGAGGGCGTTCTCGACACGCTGGCGGAGTGCGGCGCCGTCGCGGCAGCCGTTCCGGGCACGGCCGGCGTTCAGAGCGCGGCAGCCGTTCCGGGCACGGCCCCCTCCGGTGCGGACCCCGAGGAGCCTCCCTTCGACCCGGAGGGGATGGAGCCGCCGCCCTGGGACGAGGACTGGCAGTAGTACGCCAGGTCCGACCGCAGCCGGCCGCTGGGCCGGGTCGTCGATCCCGACGACCCGGCCCTTCGCCGTACTATTTTCGGTACGTACGAACGGGTGATGATCATCGTGATATCGCCCGCGTGCCGGCAGGGGGCGTCTTGAAGTACGACTTGTCCGACCGCCTGGTGATCGGGATCGCCTCCAGCGCCCTGTTCGACCTGGCCGACTGCGACGCGGTGTTCCGGGAACAGGGCGAGGACGCGTACCGGGCCCACCAGGAGGCCCATGCGGACGACGTCCTGGCCAAAGGCGTGGCCTTCCCGTTCGTCCGGCGCCTGCTGTCGCTGAACGACCTCGCCTCGGACCCGTCCGATCCGCTGGTCGAGGTCATCATCCTCTCCCGCAACGACCCGGACAGCGGTCTGCGTGTCATGCGCTCGATCGCCGCGCACGGTCTGCCCATCAGCCGGGCCGTCTTCCGGCAGGGCCGGTCGGCACACCGGTTCATGCGCGCCCTGAACATGTCCTTGTTCCTGTCGGCGGACGGGACCGACGTGCGTCAGGCGGTGGCGGACGGGTTGCCCGCGGGGCATGTGCTGCAGACGGCCCGGGTCGACGACGAGGGCGACCAGGAACTCCGTATCGCCTTCGACTTCGACGGCGTGCTGGCGAGCGACTCCTCCGAGCGGATCTTCCAGGACGCCGGCATCGACGGCTTCCGCGCGCACGAGGTCCTCAACGCGACCACCCCGCACGACCCGGGCCCCTTGAGCGAGTTCCTCGCCGGCATCAACCGCATCCAGCGCCGCGAGGAGGACAAACGCCGCGAGGACCCCGGGTACCCACTGCGGCTGAGGGTGTCCCTGGTCACCGCCCGGGACGCGCCCGCGCACGAACGCGCCGTCAGGAGCCTCAAGCGGTGGGGGCTGCGGGTCAACGACGCGTTCTTCCTCGGCGGCATCGACAAGGCGGCTGTGATGAGCGTCCTCGATCCGCACATCTTCTTCGACGACCAGGTCTCCCACCTGAACGGCACCGCCCCCGCCACCCCGAGCGTCCACGTGCCGTTCGGAGTCGTCAACACCCCTCCGGGGCCCGGATGACGTCGGCCGTCAGGAGATGAGCGAGCGGCCCGTGGGCGTCAGACGCAGCATGCTGGGGGCCGCCGTCTGCACTCGCTCGATGCCCGGCAGTACCTCGTCCCGTGCGGCGGGATGTGCGTGCAGGGCGGTGAGGTGCCGGCGGTGGGCGCTTTCGTCGGGGTGGGAGGTGAGGACCACGGCCACGTTCTCCCCCGTGCGGACCGGCAGCCGGGGGAAGGTGTTGGCGGCCGGCTCGGTGGCGAACGCGGCGAGCGCCGCGGCTCCCGTCGCGCGGAGCAGCGGGAGCAGACCGTCCCTGACCAGCGCGGTCCCGTCGGTGCGGCCCGGGGGGAAGGACCACACCGTGGCGGACACGAACCGCTCGGGGGCCGGCGTACCGGGTCGGGGCCTGGTGGACGGGGCGGCGCGCAAGCCGCTGTCGTCCGTCAGGGGACGCAGGAGCAGGACGTCGTCGGAGTCGGCCATGGCGGCGTTCGCCCGGGGCCCGTGGCGTGCCCAGACGGGGCCGCCGTAGAAGGCCGTCAGGGCGTCGTGTCGTACCGCCATGTCCGGGAAGCCGCGCAGCCAGACGAAGCGGTCCGGGTCGTCGAGGTCGCGGAACTGGCCGAGGACGGCCATGCCGGTCTCCTCCTGAGGTTCGATCAGCTCCCGGTCGAAGAGTTCGACGAGCTCGTCACGCCGACCGGGGCGCAGCGTGTACTGGCGGAGCTCGATCACGGCGAGGTGGCGGGCCGGGTCGGTGGGTGGCACGACGGGCTCCTGTTCCGTTCGGTGTGTCCTGCGGGTACGGAGGCCGACGCTAAGGCCTGTATCGAGTTGCCCCGCGGCGTCGCGACGCCCGGCACGCACCCAACGCCGCTCCTTGCTCCACGGGGCAACTCGATACAGACCCTAGGCCGCGGGCGTGCCAGGGGCTGTCAGGGTTTACGGGGAGAATGGGCGCATGTCTGCCGGTCGTCTGCTGTCGGTCCTGCTGTTGCTGCAATCCCGTGGCCGCATGTCCGCGCGGGCGATCGCCGCGGAGCTGGGGGTCTCCGTGCGGACGGCCTACCGCGACGTGGAGCGGCTGCAGGGCGCCGGCGTACCGGTCTGTGCGGAGCCGGGCCGTGGCGGCGGCTACCGGTTGCTCGACGGCTATAGCACCCGTCTGACGGGGATGAGCGAGGGCGAGGCGCGGGCGCTGCTGTTCGCCGGGCTGCCGGGCGCGGCCGCCGACCTGGGGCTGGCGGCGGAGGTGACGGCGGCGCGGCTGAAGCTGCTGGCAGCCCTGCCGGCAGGGCTGCGGGAGGAGGCGGTGCGGACCGCGGCGGTGGTCCACGTGGACGCCCCTGGCTGGTACCGGGAGCCCGAACAGGTGCCCTACCTGCCGGTGTTCGTCGACGCGACGCTCACGCAGCGGGTCGTGGAGGCGCGCTACCGCCGCTGGCGGGCGCCGCAGGAGGTGTCGCGCCGTCTGCGCCCCTACGGACTGGTCCTCAAGTCCGGTGTCTGGTACATCGTGGCCGCCACGGAGAGCGGGGCGGCGGCGACCTACCGGGTCGCCCAGGTTCTCGACGCGGTGCCGGCCGAGGAACGCTTCGAGCGGCCGCGGGACTTCGACCTGGGCGCGTACTGGGCCTCGTACCTGGCGGAGTTCCAGGCACGCCGCTACACGGGCACGGCCACCATCCGCCTGTCCCCGCGCGGGCGCCGGCGCCTGCCCGACAACGTGGCGCCGGAGGTGGTGCGGGCGGTCGATGCCACGGCGACCGCCGTCGGCGGGGACGGGTGGGTGGAGGCCGTCGTACCGACCGAGAGCACCGCGCACGCGTGCGGTGAACTGCTCCGGCTCGGTACGGACGTGGAAGTCTTGGCGCCGGCCGAGCTGCGCCGGGCGATGGCCGACACGGTGGGTGCGCTGGCCCGGGCCTACGGGCTCACCGGCCCCGCCTGACCCTCGCGGCCAGTTCGCGGCCAGTTCGCGGCCAGGAGGCATCGGCCCCGAGGACCGGGGTCCAGGGCAGAAGTCAGGGGCAGAAGTCAAGGGCAGAGGCACCTTCATCCGGAAGGGGAATCGGCGACGATCCGGCCGTGGGCATGCCTACGGTGAAACCGGGCAGGGGGTCGTACCGGTCGGAGACCCCCTGCCGCTCGGCGGGGAACGGCCCCGAACCGTCCCCCGCGCTCGCGGCCCCGGCAGTCGGCCGGGGCCGCCCAACCGCGGCCGTGCTACCGCTGCGACGTCTCCTGCGGCGCGGCGGCTCTGGCCTCGGCCTGTCCTCGGGCGAGCCCGCGCCCCCTCGGCCGTCACGAAACGGTCATCGTCCGGTCCCATTCCGACATTAATGGTCGGGAAGCATTCCGCTGGAGAACGTCAGTCCAGCAAGGGGACCCTCCGATGCTCCGTTCCCGACGAGCCGCAGCCAGGGCGCCGCTCGCGTGACCCACCGCAAACCGAAGCCCCGGCCCCTGTCCCGCCGCACCGCGATGGTCTGCATCAGCAGCGGGCTCGTCGCCACCGCCTTCGGCGTCGTCGACCGCGGCGAGGCCCCCGGGCCCGTCCGGACCGAACCGCAGGGCGAGGGCAGGGCGGAGCCACCCGCCGCAGCGGCTCCCGAGCCCGGCAGACAGGCGTGGATGCCGGAAGCCACCCGCAAGCCCCTGTCCGTGAACTTCACTCCCGGGGGGCTCAGGGAGATGCGAGGTCTGATCCTGCACGTGCAGGAGGGCGAGAACTCGCTCCACACCCACTTCAGCGACCCCGCGGTGCAGTCCTCCGCGCACTTCTGGGTCTCGCAGTCCGGCGAGATCGAGCAGTACGTCTCCGCGCACGACCGGGCCTGGGCACAGGGCACCGGCAACCCGTCGTGGCTCTCGGTGGAGACCTCCGGTTTCGCGAGCCGGCCGCTCACCGCACAGCAGGTCGACTCCGTCGCCCGGATCTACGCATGGGGCATGGCCCAGTACGGCTGGCTCCTGGAGGCCGCCACCACACCACTGGGCCGGGGGTTGGGCGTCCACCGCATGGGCGGCCGCGACTGGGGCGGCCACTCCTGCCCGGGCCCCCTCCGCTCCGCCCAGGCGGGCGAGATACTCGGCACGGTCCGCACCAGGTACCCCAGGTAGGCCGCCTCACGGTCTGCCTGCATGTCGGCGATGCAGACGTCAGGCGAAACAGGCCCTTGAGCCGGGTGCGGCCGTGTCAGTCGGCGGCTCGGCGTCTGCCGCGGGGGCGGCGGGGGTACGGGAAGAGGCGCGGCGGGCGTTTGGCGGCCACGTCCTCGACCCAGCCGAAGGCCAGTACCAGCAGCCCGAGCAGCGGAATCGCGACCGACAGCGTGAACCACTGGCTGGCCAGCAGCCACCGGAGGTTGTCGTAGAAGAAGGGGACGCTCCAGAGGGGGTCGATCAGCGGGACGGCGGCCACCAGCGCGACCTGGTGCCAGAGGTAGACACTGACGGCTCGTGCGTTGAGGAGGCCGACCAGGCCGTTCCAGCGTTCCAGCGGCCTGGGCCACCGCTCCCACGAGGGGCTGACGTGGAGCAGGATGGCGACGAAGCCGAAGGACCACAGGGCCTGGGCGATCGGCCAGGCCTCGATGTCGGTCGCCACGGTCGGATCGACCGGACGGGTCTGCAGGTACCAGAAGCCGGCCACCATGATCAGCGGTGCGACGGACGGCAGCACGTACTGCGGGATCTTCTTGAGCAGCCCCTCCTGGTGGGCCATGCCGAGGATCCAGCAGGCCCCGAAGGTGGCGAAGTCGTTGGCGTTCTCCCAGACCCGGCCGTAGACGAACTCCTGGTCGGCGAAGAACGTGTTCATGGCGATCACCATCGCCAGCGGAGCGGAGAGCGTCACCACCGGAGAGCGTCGCAGTGCCCGGAGCAGCAGCGGCGAGAGCAGGACGTACCAGAGGTAGGCCCGGAGGTACCAGAGCGGGACGGTGATCTGCATGGCCCAGATGGGTTCCACGTGCTGGAAGCCGGTCAGCTCCTGCGCGTACGGCGGGGTGCTCAGCGGCAGGATCCAGAAGGCCAGCTTGGACCACCACCAGGTGGGATGGCCGTCGGACTGCGGGCTCCAGCCGTCGAGGATCTGGAGGGCGACCAGGATGGCGCCGAACACCCACATGGGCGGCAGCAGTCGGCGCAGTCGGCCGCGGATCACGCCGAGGGCGGGACGGCTGAGCGAGCGGGCCATCAGAGAGCCGGCCAGGGCGAACATCACGCCCATCGACGGGAAGACGAGCGGCAGCCAGAACCAGCCGAAGTTGTGGTAAAGCACCACGCGGCCCAGCGCCAGCGCGCGCAGCAGGTCGAGATAGCGGTCCCGGCCGCCCTTGCGCTCGGCCGGCGCCTGGGCCTGTGGCGCAGGCCCAGGCGCAGGCGTCTGCAGGTCCGGCCCCCGCGACGGCTCGGCTCGCAGTGCGGCCGGAACGCGCAACTGCACGGTGTCCCGGGTGCGCCCCAGGTCGAAGGATGCGGTCACCGTCCGGCCTCCACCGGCACGGCGACCTCGCCGGTGCGCCGGAGTTTCTGCCAGCGCAGTCGGCCACCGGTCATCGCCGTGATCGCGGACTGCAGCAGGACGATGTACATCAGCTGCCGGTAGACCAGCTGCTGGATCGGCAGGCTGATCAGATGCCATGGCTTCTCCCGGTCGAGCCGGAAGGCGTACCAGGACAGCGCGGCCTGGAGCAGGATGAAGCCGCCCCAGCTGGCGAGGGTGATCGGGGCGTCCCCGAACAGCACGCCGTACAGCAGGAACAGGTCGACCAGCGGCGCCAGCAGCGGGGCGACCACGCCGAACATCACGACGAGCGGCAGCCCCAGCCGGCCGAAGCGCCCGGCCGGGCCGCGGGAGGTCACGGCGCCGCGGTGCTTCCACATCGCCTGCATGCTGCCGTAGCTCCAGCGGTACCGCTGGGACCAGAGCTGCTGGAGGCTGGCTGGTGCCTCGGTCCAGGCGCGGGCGTACTCGGCGTAGACGACCCGCCAGCCGTCGCAGAGCACCGCGATGGTGATGTCGGTGTCCTCAGCGAGGGTGTCGTCGCTCATCCCGCCGACCCGCCGCAGGGCTTCCTTGCGGAACGCGCCGACGGCGCCGGGGATGGTCGGGATGACGCCCAGCATGTCGTACATCCGGCGGTCCAGGTTGTGGCCGAGGACGTACTCGATGTGCTGCCAGGCACCGATCAGGCTCTCGCGGTTGCCGACCTTGGCGTTGCCCGCGACCGCGCCGATCGCCGGATCGCCGAAGGGCTGGACCAGCTCGCGCACGGTGGACGGCTCGAAGACGGTGTCCCCGTCCATCATCACGACGATGTCGTACGAGGCGGCCGCGATGCCGGTGTTGAGCGCGCTGGACTTGCCGCCGTTGACCTGGCGGATCAGCCGGACGTACGGCAGGGCCGTCTCCTCCACGATGTCCGCGGTGCCGTCCGTGGAGCCGTCGTCGATGACGATGACCTCGATGGGATGGTCGCTGGCGGCGAGTGAGTGGAGGGTGTTGGCTATGCACTCGCGTTCGTTGTAGGCCGGGACGAGTACGGTGACCGGCTCGGTGACGGGCGCTCCCCAGGCGTCCCGCCGTCTGGAGCGGCGGGCGTGGATCGGCGCGAGGACGAGCATGAGCGCGAACCGTCCGAAGTTGAGGAAGCCGACGAGCGCCAGCAGCCCCACCAGCACCGGCAGGGTGAGCACGGCGGCCTGGGTGGCCCAGACGAACCCCTTGCCCGCCCACAGCTGGAACCCGTGTACCGGCACGGTCGCGCTGGACGCGCCGAGCGCCTCGGAGATGGTGGTGAAGCGGTAGCCCTGGGCCTGCAGCTTGTCGATGATCTGAACGAGCGCGGCGACGGTCTGGCTACGGTCGCCGCCCGCGTCGTGCAGCAGGATCAGCGCGCCCGCACCGGGCTTGGCCGGCATCGCCGCCTTGACGATCTCGTCCACGCCGGGGCGCTTCCAGTCCTCGGTGTCGCGGTCGATGAACGCGGTGAGGTAGCCGCGTGCGCCCACGTACTTGATCACCGGGTAGTTCCAGTCGTCCATCGCGGTGGCGTCGGAGGAGTACGGCGGGCGGAACAGCCCACTGTGGACGCCGGCCACGCCGGCCAGCGCCAGCTGCGTCTGCGCCAGCTCCCAGCTGGTGCGGGCGTGGGACTGGTACACCAGGTCGGGGTGGGTGAAGGTGTGCGCGCCGAGTTCGTGGCCGCCCGCGACGATCTGCCGGATCAGCTCCGGATGGCGCGTGGTCATCGCACCGGTCACGAAGAAGTCCGCCCGGACGTTGCGGGCCGCGAGCACCTGGAGGATCTTCGGAGTCCACTCCGGCGAGGGGCCGTCGTCGAAGCTCAGAACCGCTGTGCGGTCGGGGACGCGGTAGCTCACGGGGTGCTCGTTCCTGGCGCCCCGCGCGTCGATGATCGGACCGCCCTTGAGCAGGTTGGCCGGCACGGTCGTCTTGTCGACCGAGATGGCGATCCGGGAGTCGTGGAACGCCTCGTTGGTGGCGAGGCCGCGCAGGACGAGCAGGGCCAGGAGGCAGGCCAGCAGGGAGAGCGGCATGAAGAAGCGCAGTGGCGGCGCGGCCAGTCGGCGCGGCCTCAGCGGGGACTGCCGGCGGCGCTGGTGGCGGGACAATGACGCTCCTGGAGAGGTGGTGCGGGTGATCAGGGTTGCTTGGCCGGTCGGTCCGAAGGCTTCGCCCCGCGCTGCGCGGTGCTCGCGGGCTTCGGCGCGGTGACGGCCGCCTTCGACGGGGCGGCCGCGGTCTTCGGCGGGGTGGCCGAGGTCTTGGCGGCCGGGGTCGTCCTCGTCCCGGGAGGAGCGGACCGGGCGACCGCCCGAGGTGAGGACGGCGAGGACGACAGGGACGACGGGGGCGACTGGGCGGGCTCCGGCGACGGCGCGGGCGGGCGCGAGGGCTGAGCGGGGATCCGCATCGCCGGAGCGTCCGCCTGCACACCGATCAGGCTGCTGCACATGGCGACCGCGAGAATCGCGCCGATCACGGAGACCGGCCAGCCGACACCCCGCAGCAGACGGCCGCGCAGACCCGACTGGTCGACGAACACCGGTGCGGGGGCGGGTTCCTCGAAGCTCGACTCGGACATTGCGGGCTCTGCCGGGGGTACCGATCCGCGCTGGACGGGGGTCATGGCTGGGCGCACCTTGCGAGGCCTTTCATTGCAGGGTACGGAGACCGCGGGATCGCAGGCCGAACGCTAGTGCACCAGCCGGGGGCAACTTGGGCCTGATGTCGGCATATAGCCTGATCCGCCCAGAGGCCGTGACCAGATCGAAACGGAATTGATGATACCGGTTAGCAGGTGCGCCCGCCCGCCGCCGGGTACCGGTCGGCGCGCGTACGGACCGCCCCAGGCGGCCACCCGGCGGTCATCCGGGCCGCCGATGCGCGCCTTAGGATGACGCCCTCGTCGGTTCGACCGACGACGATCCCCCCTGCAGAGGACGTGTCCAGGTACCGCCTCTACGCCCCAAGGAGCCCGTGTGAGCCAGCCCCGCCGCACCCCTCGTCGCCGCGTGTGGACCGCGTTCACGCTACCCGCCCTCTTGTGCGTACTCGCCGCGTGTTCCGGCGGCCCCGGCGACGACGCCGCCGCACCCGCCCCCAGCGTCTCGCCGGCCCCGTCCGGTCCGCCGGGAACCCTGTTCGACGACTTCCACTACAGCGGCCCGGACGACCCGGCGCTCGCCGCCCACGGCTGGGAGGTGCGTACCGGCGGGGGCGGCCCGGGGATCAAGGACAGCTGGTCCACCGCCGGCGCCGGCTTCCCCTCCGACACGACCGCACAGGGCGGCAGGGTCCTGCGGCTGCAGTCCTCCACCGACGGCACCCAGCAGGGCACGAAGCAGGTCGAGCTGCAGGGCACCGGCAAGAACCTCTTCACGGGGACCTACGCCGCTCGGGTCTACTTCAGCGACAAGCCCACGAGCGGGCGCAACGGCGACCACGTCGTCCAGACCTTCTTCCCGATCTCCCCCTCGGACGACTCGGCGAACTACAGCGAACTCGACTTCGAGTACCTGCCCAACGGCGGCTGGGGTACGGCGGGGCCGCGACTCGACAACGTCAGCTGGTACCGGGCCGATCCGCCGGACCGGGTCAACCACACGCTCAAGCAGCGTCTTGAGGGGTGGCACACCCTGATGATCACCGCCATGGACGGCAAGGTCAGCTACTCCCTGGACGGCAAGGAGGTGTTCACCAGCTCCGGCAAGTACGTCCCGCGCGAGAAGATGGACGTCCACTTCAGCAACTGGTTCATCGACACCCCCGCCACCGGCGGTCCGCGCACCTGGGACATGAAGGTCAACTGGGTCTACTACAAGGCCGACGAGGCCGTCTCCCCGGCGGACGTCCAGAAGACGGTGGACGGCTTCTACAGCGAGGGCACCCACTACGTCAACACCGTGCCGAAGGCCTGAGCAGGGGACCAGGAGCTCGCACCGGGCCGGACGGGTCGCCTGGTTCCCGACCGGAAAAACTGCTCCTCCCCTGACAGTTGGGGATCATGGTGAGCGGGGTCGGGCGATGATGAGCCGGACATGAACGACGCCCGTGCGGGGATGCGCTCGTGTCCGCAGCCCGAGCGGGCGAGCGGACGGTGGCTGCGGGCTGCCGCGTTCACCTCGCTCAGCATGGTGTCGGCGGCCGCAGCCCACCCCCTGGCCTCGGGTGACCCGGTGCCCTGGCAGCGGTTGGCGGCCGGCGCGGTATGCGTTCCCTCGTCGTCGTGGCTCGCGGCGGCGAAGTCCCGACCGCGGTGGCAGGTGGCCACGGCCACTGGCATCGCCCAACTCGTGCTGCACCGGGCACTGTCCGTCCAGCAGCCGCGTGACCACGGTCACGCCGAGGCGCACGGCAGCGTGTCGCACATCGTGCGCACGGCGCACTCCGGCACATGGGTGATGGCGACGGCCCACTGCGCGGCCGCCTGTGTCATGGCTCTGCTCATGTGCCGCGCGGACCAGGTGCTCAGCCGCCTGCCGGAGACGGTGGGCCGCTGGGCCCAGAGGGCCGTCGCGACGGCCGCCGCGGCCTTCGGTGCCCTCCGCCGACCGCATCCGTGGTCGTACGCACGGACCGGACCCGTACCACTCGACGGCCCTGACGTGCGGTCGGCGGCGGCGAGGATGCTCTGCGACGCGGTGGTACGCCGGGGACCTCCCGTCCGGTGTGCGCAAGACGTTCCCCTGATCCCGGCGGGTTGAACGGTCCCACCATGAGGCCCGCTCCACGTCCAGAGAGGGTTCCTTCGCCATGCACGCCTCGCGCCATCACCTCCCGCACCGCCGCATCCCGCTCAGCCGCATCCCGCTTCGCCGCCTCGGCCTCGCCGCCGTCGGCTCGGTGCTGCTCCTGGGCATCGCGGCCGGACCGGCAGCCGCCCACGCCGAGGTCTCCGCCTCCGACCCGCGCGCCCTGGCCGAGAACGTCACCCTGTCCTTCACCTCCGAGGCGGAGTCGGACACCGCGGGCATCGCCGAGCTGCGCGTCGTCCTCCCCCAGGGCATCGTCCCGGACGCCGTGACCCTCGCGGAGGCGCCCAAGGACTGGAAGCTGACCGCCACCCCCGACGGATACAGCGTCGGCGGTGCTGCGCTGGCGACCGGTACCGACGCCGAGTACAGCATCACGGTGCGCCAACTGCCCGACGCGGAATCCCTGGCGTTCAAGACGCTGGAGACGTACGGCGACGGCAAGGTCTCCCGGTGGATCGAAGTACCGACGGACGGCCGGAAGGTCGACAACCCGGCCCCGCTCCTCAAGCTGCAACCCGCTGCGCCCGGCGCGAAGCCGATCGCCGCAAGCCCGTCTGCCTCACCGGTTCCGAGCGCTCCGACCGCTGCGAGCGCTCCGACCGCCCAACCGTCGTCCCCGGCTCCGTCAGCGCCGCCCGCGTCCCCGGACGTGCCGACGGCGAATGCGGCGGACTCGGGGAGCGGCGCCGGCGTCATCGTGGCCGTGGTCGCAGCCGTCGTCGTGCTCGGCGGTGCGGTCGCCTTCTGGTGGGCGCGCCGCGGCCGGCTGTCCTGAACCGAGCGGCCGGGGGCGGGTGTACGGGACGCAGGCCCCGCACACCCGCCCCGGTCCTTCTCGCATCGGCGGCACCGGCCGTCCGGTGGGTTACGCCGCCGGTCGCCTCGGCAGCGGTGCGATGTCGACGCTCCCGCGGACCGTCACCTGGTCGATCTCGGTCGTACGCACCGTGATGTTCAGGGTCCACTCGCCGGGCATGGGCAGTTGCAGGTCGTAGACGGCCCAGAACCCCTTCTGGTTCTTGAGTCCGGCGTCGATCGGGCCGATTCCCAGAGCTTCCTGGGTGAGCGTCAGGCGGAGTTCGGGAACGGTGGCGATGCCACCGTCCGCGGTGTACACCACAGCCTCGACGGTGTTCTCCCCGACGCGTCCCGGTGCCAGGGTGATCTGCACGGTGCCCCGGTGGCCGGCCGTTCCCATGTCGAAGGGCACTGTCGCCACCTTGGCCTGCGGTTCCTGCGCCGCCGCTGCCGCAGCCGCCGCGCTCTCGCCCGCGGCACGGCTGGGCTGGGTGCCGGTGAGCACGGTGGACATCGCCAGGACCACCACGCCGAGCGCCGCCTCGACGGCGACCGCCCGGCGCAGTCTGCGCTGCCCGACGCGCTGATCGACGCGCTGATGCACGCGTTGTGGTCCGTCGGCCTCGGGCGTCGGCGCTCCGGCCGCGCCGCGTACCTCTCCCCCGCCGGGCACATCGGTCGCGCCGCCCACGTGCGCGGCTGCGGGGACGGCCGGTGCACCGACCGCCGCCGTCACCCGCTGGGGCTCTCGCACCGTCCGCGTCCCGGCGGCCGGAGCGGCCTCGTGCATGAGGCGGGCGGTCCAGCGGCGCGAGAACGACGCCACCCACAGCACGACGATCACGACGGCGACCTTCACGAGCAGGGTCTTTCCGTACGACGTGGCGGTGAGCGCTTCCCAGGAGCCGACCTGCCGCCAGGACTGGTACACCCCGGTGCCGACCAGTACGGCAACGGCGGCGAAGGCCATCGTGGAGAAGCGGCTGACCGCGCGCGCCGGGACCGTGCCTCCTTCGGACCCGTGGCTTCGCAGGACGACCACCAGGGTGATCAGGCCACCCAGCCAGACCCCCATGGCCAGCAGGTGCAGTACCGCGACGGGAACGGCGAGCGGCACCTGGATGCCGGCGGAGGCGTGCTCGGCGGCGGCCCAGGTGAACGCCAGCCCCAGGGCGAGCGCCACCCCGGCCCAGCGGACACGCCTGGCGAGGTCCTGCGGCTCGGCGGCGCCGTCGTGGCCGTCGTGTCCGCGAGGCCGCACGGCACACCACCGCGGCAGGACCGCGGCCGCGGCGAGCAGCACGAGCCGGACGACCAGCGCCGCCCCGGGCCGTCCGACGGCGGTTCGGCCGAGCTGGGACAGGTCGAAGACCGAGGTCAGGCGGCCGGCCGTCTCGTAGGGGCCGCGCAGCAACAGGAGCGCCGCGGTGGACACCAGCAGCACCGCCCATCCTGCCGCCAGCAGCCTGCGTACCGGACGAACCGCACCGGCGCCGGGCAGGCACACGGCGACGAACGCGGCAGCGCCGACGAGGAGCGCGAGCCCGCCGTAGGCGAGGTAGCGGAAGAACGCGTACAGACGGCCGACCGCCGAGTCGTCCAGGGAACCGTCCGGCACCACGGCGGCGGTCTCGGACGGCTTGCCGACGGAGAAGACGAACGCGCCGGAGATGGGGTGGCCATCGGCGGAGACCACCCGCCATGCCACCGTGTACGTGCCCTGGGACAGCTGGTCCGACAACTGCACCCGTGCGGTGTTGCCCTTGCCGTCCACGTGCTGCGCCGGGGCGGGATTGACCCGCTGGTTCTCCGGCGACAGCACCCTCACCGAGTCCTCGGAGAACGTCACCGACTCCGTGAAGGTGAGCGTGACGTGCCGCGGCGCCTCCTTCAGGATGCTGCTGTCGGCGGGGTCCGAGCCGCTGAAGCTCGCGTGCGCGAAGGCCGAGCCCGCCCCTCCGACGAGCAGGGCGCATACGGCGGCGAGCAGCGCCAGTACGGTCAGCGAAGTCCGGGCGGGACGCGGTACTGGGCGCATGAGCAGGCAGCCTCCGGGTTGCTTCAGCGGCACCGCCGGCCGGCGCTCGGCCGCCGCGGGGCAGCGGCGGCGTCCGCGTCCGGGAGGTGCGCGCACGGAGATGTGGACGATAGCGGCGCCGACTCGCCCCGGGCGTTTGTTGAGCACTTTCCGCTAAAGAGCGCCGGAACCGGGAACGGCGCAAACGCTTCCTCGCACACAAAACGGGTAAAGGGATTCAAAAGGGAGATTTTTGCGCGCTGCCGCATTCGCCGGGAGGGCTAAGAGATGGATCCGTGGCTGATCTGGTTGATCACCGCTCTGGCCCTGGGGGCGGCGGAGATCGCCACCCTCACCGCGGCGCTCGGGCTGCTGGGCGGCGCGGCGCTGGTCACCGCCGTGTTCGCCGCCGCCGGTCTGCCCCTGCCGCTGCAGTTCCTGGTGTTCGCGGTCGCGGCCACGGTGGGCCTGGTCTTCGTACGCCCTGTCGCCCTGCGCCGTCTGTCCCCGCGGGCCGAGGAGCGGTTCGGCGTCGACGCGCTGGTCGGCGCGGCCGCCTACGTGACGTCGGAGGTGTCGAAGCTGGGGGGCAGGGTCCGCATCGGCGGTGAGGAGTGGACGGCTCGCGCCTATGACGAGACGCAGGTGATCCCTCCCGGCGCGACCGTCGATGTCATCGAGATCAAGGGCACCACAGCGCTGGTCTATCCCCGGGAGTGATCCATGGAAGTGTCCGCGTTCCTCATCCTCGGCCTGCTCGTCGCGGCGCTGGCGGTGTTCACGGTCGTTCGGGCGGTACGCATCGTTCCGCAGGCCCGCGCGCGCAATGTCGAACGGCTGGGCCGCTACCACCGCACCCTCAAGCCGGGTCTCAACGTCGTCATCCCGTACATCGACCGCGTCTATCCGGTGATCGACCTGCGCGAGCAGGTCGTCTCCTTCAAACCGCAGCCGGTCATCACGGAGGACAACCTGGTCGTCGAGATCGACACCGTCCTGTACTTCCAGGTCACCGACCCGCGCGCGGCGGCCTACGAGATCGCCAACTTCCTTCAGGCGGTGGAACAGCTGACCGTCACCACCCTGCGCAACGTCGTCGGATCCATGGATCTGGAGAAGACCCTGACCTCGCGCGACACCATCAACAACCAGCTCCGCGGTGTGCTCGACGAGGCCACCGGCAAGTGGGGGCTCAGGGTCAACCGGGTGGAGATCAAAGCGATCGACCCGCCGCAGTCCATCAAGGACGCGATGGAGAAGCAGATGCGGGCAGAGCGCGACAAGCGGGCCGCGATCCTCGGGGCCGAGGGACAGCGCCAGTCCCAGATCCTCACCGCGGAGGGGGACAAGCAGTCCGCCGTCCTGCGCGCCGAAGGCAACCGGACCGCGGAGATCCTCCGGGCCGAGGGCCAGTCACGGGCCATCGACGAGGTCTTCCAGGCCGTCCACCGCAACGACCCCGATCCCAAGCTGCTCGCCTACCAGTACCTCCAGATGCTGCCCCAGCTGGCGCAGGGACCGGGCAACACGTTCTGGGTGATACCCGGCGAGGTCACCTCCGCCCTCCAGAACGTCACGCGCGCCTTCAGCGAGGCCCTCCCCCAGTCCGCGGCCACGCGCGAGGCGTCCTCCGACGACCTGGCCGTGCAAGCCGCGAACGACGCGGCGAAAGCGGCGGAAGCCGCCGCCGAGGCCCTCGCCGACGCGGCGGAAGCCGACAGCGAGGCCTCCAGCGCTCTCGCGGCGCGACGCGAGTCCGCAGAACGCAGCAGCGAGGCGGCACCGGAGCCCGGATCCTGGGACTCGCCCGGGTCGCGCTGATCACAGCCTGTCCTGGCCGGCCCGCACGCCCGTAACGGCTCTGGGCGAAGTACGTCCAGGCACCCACCAAACCCTGTGGTGCTCCCCGAAGGGTTCCTTGGCGCGGCCCGGGCATTCGGGCATTGCTGGGTGGGGTGCGGTGCGGTGAACAGGGGCGCTGGCGGCCGCCACGGCGCCTCCGCCCCTGCGCGCGAAAGCACGTACCGTGCGGTGTGCCGGCCCCGGGGAAGCGCTGGGATGCGTCCCGCGGGCCGCGACCGCCGACAGGTAAAGGACAGAGGGGGCAGGAACAACCATGACGACGTGGGGACTCATCCTGGAGACCACGGTGGGCTTCGGAGAGCGCAAGCACACCGAGGCCTACGTGGTGGCGCATGTGGAAGGTCCGCGTGAGGCGGCTCTGGCGGAGTTGGAGAGGCGGGCGCGGGCGTACAGTCCGGAACACCCCAGGAGCCCCCAGCGCCGCCGTCTCTTCCGTAGCGGTGACGGGTTCCTGCTGGTGATCGACGGCGCATGGCAGTCCCACGCTACGCGCTTCGCCGTCGCCGAACTCATGGACGACACCGACCGCCCCGCACCGGCGGAAGCGGGCGGCGGGACGGCCCCGGCGCCGCCGCAGCCCGCGACACCGACTCACGCAACCTCGGCCGTGGACAGCGACGAGGACGGCATACCGGTGAAACCCGCGTGGTGGGGACGTACCGACCTGGCGTGACCGACTGCCTTCGCGATGACGATCGTCGACGCTGGGCCGGCGCCGGAGCCGCCGCCCCGCCGCCCGCTACGCCCGCGTCAGGTCGGCACCGGTGAGGTCGGCTCCTCGGAGGTCCCGTCGCATGGTCGCCGCGACGACACCGAGGTGCCGGCGGCGCGCACGCCGTCCGCCGCCTCCGCGCGGCCCTCAGCCAGCTCACTGCGGCGATGCGCGGGACCTACCAGCGCGTTCTCAGAACGCCTGGCGCGCGAAGCCCGCCACGATCGCTCATCGTGGTTGTACGGGGTCCTGCCCCGCCGGGTGCGCCAGATCGCCGGTCGGACAGGTAGCGGCTGGGACGAGGGGAGTCAGGCCCGATGTCATCGCCACGGATCGTCACCGCCGACGGCAGCGTCCACCCCACCGTGTCGCCGGTCAGCTCGCACAACGAATGGGACCCGCTGGAGGAGGTCGTCGTCGGGCGTCTGGAAGGTGCGACGTTCCCGTCCAGGCATCCGATCGTGACCTGCAACGTCCCGGCATGGGCCGGGCGGCTGCAAGGTCTGGCCGCCGGCGTCCGCTATCCCCGCGCCATCGTTGAGCCGGCCCAGCGTGAGCTCAACCGGTTCATCGCCCTGCTGCAGTCCCTGGGTGTGACGGTCAGACGTCCGGACCCCGTCGACCACCGCCGGCGCTACGCGACCCCCGACTGGCCGTCACGCGGGTTCGCCAACAGCTGTCCGCGCGACAGTCTCCTGGTGATCGGTGACGAGATCATCGAGACCCCGATGGCCTGGCCGTGCCGGTACTACGAGACGTTCTCATACCGCTCACTCGTCAAGGACTACTTCCGTCGTGGCGCGCGCTGGACGTCGGCGCCGAAGCCGCAGCTCACCGACGCCCTGTTCGACGAGAGCTACCGGGTCCCCAGGACCGGGGAGCAGGTGCGCTACCTGACCACGGAATTCGAGCCGGTCTTCGACGCGGCGGATTTCGTGCGGGCGGGCCGTGACCTGTTCACCCAGAGGAGCAACGTGACCAACCGCATGGGCATCGAGTGGCTGCGCCGCCACCTGGCGCCCGACTACCGCATCCACGAGATCGAGAGCCGCTGCCGCGCGCCGATGCACATCGACACGACGTTCCTCCCCCTGGCCCCGGGCAAGGTCCTGGTGAATCCCGAGTACGTCGACGTCGACCGCCTGCCCGCAATTCTCGACGGATGGGACGTGCTCATCGCCCCCGAGCCCGATCCGCTCCCTGAACGGCTACTCAAGGTCACCTCCATGTGCGGCAAGTGGCTGAACATGAACGTCCTCGTCATCGACGGTGACCGTGTGATCGCGGAACGCCACCACACCCGCATGCTGCGCGCCCTGGAGACGTGGGGCTTTGAACCCATCCCCTGCGACCTTCTGCACTACGCGCCGTTCGGCGGGTCGTTCCACTGCGCCACCCTCGACATCCGTCGCCGCGGTGCGCTCGGTTCGTACTTCCCCCGGCCGGCCCGCACGACCGCACCCCGCTCGCCAAGTCCGGGGAACGAACACTGACGGGCATGCACGCCGCACCGCAGACCTCATGGACAGGCCCGACATCTGGGGGTGATGAGAAGGTCACGTCACGTGTCATGAAGCCCGCAGCCCGGGAAGGAGACCCCGGCCCCGCCGCCAGAAGGGAGCGTCAGCATGTCCCGTCCTGTGACTGTCGGTGTGGACGGATCGCCGGAGGCCGTCGCGGCGGCCGCATGGGCCGCGGAAGAGGCGGTACTGCGCCGTGTGAACCTGCGTATCGTCTACGTGGATCAGTCGCCGGGCCCGTCGGCCGCGCAGCCCGGCAGCCTTGGAGCACGGACCCACTGGGCGGAGGATCTGCTGGCCGAGGCCGAGGAATCGGTGCGGCGCGCGCACCCTTCTCTGGAGATCGAGATTCGGCATCGATCCGGGCAGCCCTCCGAGGTCCTGGCCGACGAGTCCTCCGAGGCCGTTCTCCTCGTGCTCGGCTCTCGCGGTCTGGGCGGGGTGAGGGGGTTCCTCCTCGGATCGGTCGGCATGGCGACGATCAGCGTCACGGAACGCCCGGTCGTGCTGGTACGGGCACCGGAGCGGCCGGACGCAGCGGCCGGCGCCGTCCCGGCCGGCCCAGCGCGCGACGTGGTCGTCGGCGTGGACCTCGACCAGTTCTTCGCTCCGCTCCTCCACTTCGCCTTCCAGGAGGCCGCATTGCGTGGCGACCGTGTCCTCGTCCTGTACGGGTGGTCGATCATGCCCGTGGTCCGCGACGCCTCGGCGCTCGTCGCAGCCGAGCGGGACATGGGCCCCGGTATCGCGCGGCGCCTCACGGAAGCCCTGAAGCCGTGGCGGCACGAGTTCCCTTCCGTAGAGGTCGCCGAGCAATCGCCCATCGGCGGCCCGGCTCGACTACTCCTGCATGCCGCGGACAACGCGGACCTCGTGGTGGTCGGCCGACATGTACGCACAGGATCTCTGGGCGCCCACATCGGATCCGTCACCCATGCCCTGATTCACCACTGCCCGGCGCCCGTCGCCGTCGTCGCGCATGAATGACACCTTCGCCGCCCGAACCATGGCCTCGTCGGAGTCCGCCGTGCGGAGCCAGGCGACAGTCGGCGCGCTCGCGGGCCTGACGGGCCTGTCCATACCCTTCTCTCCTGCCTCAGACGTGGTCCGTCCCGTGGTGACAAGGCGCCTTGACCCGTGAACATCGTGGTCGCGGTGTCCAGTGCCCTGATGGCCGCCCTATGTTTCGGTATCGGGTCGGTGCTGCAGCACGAAGCGGCGCGGCAGGCGCCGATGAAGGAGTCGATGCGGCTGCGGCTCCTACTCGACCTGGTCCGTCGCCCCAGATGGCTGGCGGGGTTGGGACTCTCCATCTCCTCCTTCGCCTTCCTCGGATTCGCGCTCGCGTTCGGTCCCCTGGTCCTGGTCCTTCCGCTCGCGGCAACCGATCTCCTGTTCGCGCTGCCGTTCCTGGCTCTGCGGCGCGGGGAGCAACTGACCCGTTGGGAGAAGACCGGGATGGTCTGCACGGCGGGAGGCGTGGCGGTGTTCCTGGCGGTGCTGCCGCTCTCTGCCGGCGTTGCGCTCCCTGCGGTCTACGACTGGGGCCCGGCGTTCGCGGTGGTCCTCGGTACCGTGGCTTTGCTGGCGCCCGTGGGAGCCAGGCGTCCTGGATGGATACGGACCGTTGCGTACGCGGTCTGCGCGGCACTGATGCTGGCGCTTCTCGACGGCTTGGCCAAGAGCACGGCCGGCCGGTTGCGGGCCGACGGCCTCGAAGTACTACTCCACTGGGAACCGTACGCGCTGATGACCGTCGGGGTGGCAAGCCTGGTTCTGTCCCAGAGCGCCTTCCAGGCCGGCTCTCTGGCTGTCAGTCTGCCGATCATCGACACCCTGGAGCCGATCGGCGCCGTCGCCATCGGCATCGCCGTCTTCGGCGAGCAGCTCGCACTCACCGGCTGGGCACTGACCGTGCAGATGCTGGGTGCGGCGGCGGCCGTGACAGGCATCGTGTTGCTGGGGCGGTCGCCGCTGGCCAGGATATGACGCCCCTGCCGCGGTGCGGCCTGGCAGCGGCCAGGCATCGGGGTGACGCTGGGAGAGGTGAAGGTGCGCGAGTCGTCGTTGTCGAGGAGTCGGGATGAGCGCTCTGGTGGTCGTGGGAGTGGACGGGTCCGCATCCAGTCTCGCGGCGGTGGAGGCCGCGGCGCGTGAGGCGCGGTGGCGTGGTGCGGAGCTGCGTGTCGTGCACGCGTTCCTGTGGCCCGCGATGCATGTGCCGCTGGGGCCGTCGCCGCTGGGCCCGCCGGACGGCGGGCTGCGCAACATGGTCGAGCGCTTGCTGGCCGAGGCGGTGGGACGCGCCAGGAGTACGGCCCCGGGGGTGGATGTCTCGCACGCGGTGGTGACCGGTGAGCCGTTGACGGTGCTGGAGGCGCAGTCGCGGGTTGCGGATCTCGTGGTCGTCGGGTCGCGGGGCATCGGCGGGTTCGTCGGTCTGCTGGTGGGTTCGACGGCGGTGCATCTGGCCGCGCACGGTCGGTGCCCGGTGCTGGTCGTGCGTGCGGGAGGCGACGAGGACGGGCCGGTGGTGGTAGGGGTGGACGGCTCCGCCGCCGGCGAGCCGGCGATCGAGTTCGCCTTCATGGAGGCCGCGCTGCGTGGAGCGCGACTGAGCGCGATTCATGCCTGGACCCTGTGGAATGCGCCCCCTTCCGAGATACACGAGGACGCGGATACGTATACGGACCCGCCGGGTGAACTTGCCGAGGCGGAAGAGCGGCTGGTGTCCGAGGCCCTGGCTGGCCGCCGACAGCGGTACCCGGGGGTGCGGGTGGAGCCTCGGGCGCTGCGCAGCCAGACACGGGAGGCGCTGATCAGGGCCAGTGGCTCGGCGCAGCTGCTGGTGGTCGGTGCCCGGGGCCGCGGCGGGTTCGCCGGGTTGGTGTTGGGGTCGGTCAGCCAGGCGGTCCTGCATCATGCGCAGTGCCCTGTCGCTGTCGTACGGGGAGCCGCTGAGCGTTCATGACATGGCGCGGTGCGTGGTCCGTGCCCGCACCTGCTGCGCAAGCCGCTCGACGGCACCGGGCGCCGCCCGTGACCGGCCGGCGGTTTCGTGCCTGCTGCTTGTGCACCGTAACCAGGCGCGAGTATGTTCACAACCGGTGTGCCGGGAAGTCTGGTCGGCGGTTAGGGGCCGTGTGCCTGCCGTACCGACTCAGGAGGCCAGCATGGTCTCGCACGCCTTTCGTACCCAATCCCTGACCAAGCGGTATGGTCCCGTCCTCGCGCTCGACGGACTGGATCTGGGCGTCCCGGTCGGCGAGGTGTTCGGCTTCCTCGGCCCCAACGGTGCCGGCAAATCCACCACCATCCGACTGCTGCTGGGGCTGGCCCGCCCCACCGCCGGCCGGGCGTGGATCTTCGGCACGGACGCGGCTGACGTCGCCGTCACGCACCGGCGCCTGGCGTACGTGCCGGCCGATGTGGCGTTGTGGCCACAGCTGACCGGCGCAGAGATGCTTGAGCTGCTGGCGCGCACGGGACCCGGTACCGACCGGTCCTACCGGGATGAGCTGGTAGGGCGGTTCGACCTCGACCTGTCCAAGCCGGGCCGGGCGTATTCGACGGGCAACCGGCAGAAGGTGGCGCTGGTGGCCGCGTTCGCCACCCGGGCACCCCTGCTCGTGCTGGACGAACCGACCAGCGGCCTGGATCCACTGATGGAACACGAGTTCCGTCGCGCGGTCCGCGAAGCCCGGGACAACGGCCAGACGGTGTTCCTCAGCTCCCACATGCTTGCCGAGGTCGAGGCAGTCTGCGACAAGGTGGCGATCCTGCGGGCGGGGCGGCTCGTCGACGTCGCCGCCGTGGCGGAGCTGCGACGGCTGCACCGCACGGAGGTGACGGTGTGTTTCACGGGCGCGCCCCCGGATCTGGCCCGCGTACCCGGTGTGGAGACCGTCGAGCTGATCGGCGCGGCCTCGGTGCGCTTCACCCTCACCGGCCCGCCGGGGGATGCCCTGCGCGTCCTGGCGGCGGCGGACGTGGTCAGCCTCACGATGCGGGAACCGTCGCTGGAAGAGATCTTCCTGGGCTACTACGGCGGGGAGGAGCGGTGACGGCTGTCAGCTCGGCGCCCGAGCGTACAGCCCCCGATGCCTCGGCGGGGCGGGCGGTCCTTTCCCTGGCCCTGCGGCAGATTCGGCGCGGCGCGCTCTTCGTGATCGGCCTGGTGGCGGGGATGTCGGCAGTGGCGGTGGCTGCCTACGCGAGCACCGTCAAGGACCCGGCGGACGCCGCGGCCCTGAAGGCGCTGGCCGGAAACCCGGCGATCCGCACGCTCTTCGGCGAACCGGTCGCGTTGGACGAGGCCGGCGGGTTCGCCGTGTGGCGCACGGGGACGGCGTTGGCGGTGGTGCTGTCGGTGTGGGCGCTGCTCGCTGCGACACGGATCACCCGGGGTGAGGAGGACGCCGGCCGATGGGATGTACTGCTGGCCGGGCGGGTACCGGTCACGGCCGTAGTGGCACGTCATGTCGCGGTCCTGGTGGCGGCGTCGCTCGCCGCGGGCACAGCCGCTTTCACAGGTCTGGTCGCTGCCGGTGCGGCGGTGAGCGGCGCCGCGGTGCACGGTGCCGCTCTGGGATTGTGCGGGGTGTTCTTCGCTGCTGCGGGCATGATGGCAGCTCAGGTGTTCGCGAGCCGGGCGGCGGCCAGTGGCGCGGCGGTGGCGCTGCTCGGCACGGGCATGCTGCTGCGGATGGTCGGGGACGGTGTCGCGGCTCTGGGTTGGTTGCGCTGGCTGTCGCCGTTCGGACTGATGGCGCTGGCCCGCCCGTACGACGGGAACCGGATCTGGCCTCTGGTGGTCCTGCTGGCCGCCTGCCTGGTACTCGCCACCGGAGCAGTGGTTGCTGCAGGGGGGCGTGACATCCGCGGCGGATACCTGCGCTCTTCTTCAGGGCGCGCCGCACGTACGAGGCTGCTCGGCTCGGTCCAGGCGTTCGCGGTACGGCGGCTGGCGCGGCCCCTGGCCGCCTGGTCTGCGGGTGTCGGGGCATATTACCTGCTCATCGGGGTGCTGGCGATGTCGATGACGGACTTCCTCACCGACAATCCGAGGTTCGCCGAACTCGCCGCGCAGGCGGGCTTCACCGGGCTCGGCACCGTCCCGGGATACACCGCGATGCTGTTCGCGCTGCTGGCGGTGCCGGCAGGAGTGTTCGTCGCGGTCCGGCTCGCCGCGCTCTCCGCAGACGAGGCCAGTCGGCGCCTGACCCTCTTGTACGCCCAGCCGCTCACCCGGGCGGCCGTGCTCACCGGCGAGGTCGTTGCCGCTTTGGGCGGTGTCGTCGTGCTCACCGCCGTCGCCGGCGTCGCCACCTGGACCGGGACCAGGGCCGTCGGTGCCGACCTCGGCTTTCTCCCAGCGCTGTCCGGGGCCTGGAACGTTCTGCCGGTCGCACTCCTGTGTATGGGCGCCGGTGTACTCGCACTCGGCTGGGCGCCGCGCGCGGTCTCCGTCATCGGATCTTTCCCAGCCGTGGGCGGCTTTCTGCTGAAAGTGCTCGCCGAAAGGTCAGGACTGCCGGCCTGGGTCGGCCAGCTGTCCCCGTTCACGCACCTGGCCGCCGTACCCGACGCTCCCGTCAACTGGCCCGCGGCCTTGCTGATGACAGCCATCGCCGCGCTCGCCGCAGCCGTCGGCCTCATCGGCTACCAGCTGCGCGACCTCCGTACCTGAAGGCCACGCCCTGCAGCACCCGCATACGGCGCACCCGCGGGGCGCCGCCCTCGGCTCGGCGGTCTCGCCGGAGTGTGGGGCGGCGGGCGTCGCCCCGACAGCGGATCGGCGGCTCAGCTGAGTTCGGCGAAGGCTTCCACGTCACGTGTCTTGCCTGTGACGATGATGACGTCGGCCTTCTCCACGACGGTTTCGGCGGTGGCGTGGGTGAAGTCCTGGCCGGGCCGCTTGATGCCCACGACGGTGATGCCGTACTTGGTGCGGACCGCGCTCTCACCGAGCGGGATGCCGGTGATCGTGGTCGGGGTGATGGTCTTGACCAGTGCGTAGTCGTCGTCGAACTCGATGAAGTCGAGCATGCGGCCGGTGACCAGGTGGGCGACGCGTTCGCCCATCTCGTGCTCGGGGAGGACGACGTGGTGGACGCCGAGGCGTTCGAGGACCTGGCCGTGCTGGCGGCTGATGGCCTTGGCCCAGATGTTCGGGACCTGCTCTTCGAGAAGGTTGGAGGCAACGAGGATGCTGGCCTCTATGTCGGTGCCGATGCCGACCACGACGCTCGGGAAGTCGTGGACGCCGAGCTGGTGGAGGACTTCCGGGTCGGTGCAGTCGGCGACGGCGGTGTGGGTGAGGGCGTCGCTGTGCTTCTGCACCAGGGAGGCGTCGGTGTCGATGCCCAGGACGTCCCAGCCGCGCCGGGTCAGTTCGTAGGCGAGGGAGCTGCCGAACCGGCCCAGTCCGATGACCGCGACGCGCTGGTCGGCGTGCAGCTGGGCGCCGAGGTCGCGGAGGCGCTTACGGCGGCGGTGGCGCAGGGAGTGCAGGTAGTTACCCAATGACGGGTCGCTCCTCGGGTAGCTGGTAGCGGCGGGTCCGCTCGCGCAGGGCGAGGGAGGAGACGAGGGTGACGGGTCCGAGCCGGCCGATGAACATCAGCAGGATCAGGATGAGCTGGCCGACGGCCGGGATGTCCGCGGTGATCCCGGTGGACAGGCCGACCGTGGCGAACGCGGACACCGCCTCGAACAGCACAGCCTCGGCCGGTGCCTTGGTGATGGTGAGCAGGACCAGGGTGGCGGCGATGACCAGCCCGATACCCAGGAGGGCGACAGTGAGGGCCTGACGCAGGGCGTGGGGGGCCAGTCGGCGGCCCATCACCGTGGAGTTGGGTTCGCCGCGGACTTCCGCGAGCATGGCGGCGGCCAGGACGGAGAAGGTGGTCACCTTGATGCCGCCGGCGGTACCGGCGCTGCCACCGCCGATGAACATCAGCGTGCAGGTGAACAGGAGGGTCGAGGCGTTGAGGGCGCCCATGTCGACGGCGTTGAACCCGGCCGTGCGGCTCATCGCCGAGTAGAAGAACCCGCCCAGGATCTTCTCGTCCCAGTCGAAGGCGCCGAGGGTGCCGGCATTGGTCCATTCCAGCAGGCATGTCATGACCGTGCCCACCAGCAGCAGTGCCGCGCTGGTGACAAGGGTCAGCCGGGTGTGCAGGGACCAGTTGCGCCGCCCGGTGGTGCGCCTGAGGTTGCGGTGGCGCAGGAGTTCGAGCAGCACCGGGAAGCCCAGACCGCCCAGGATCACCGCCGCGGCGATCGGCATCGTGATCCAGGGGTCCTGCGCGTAGGGGACGATGCTGTCGGCGTGGAGGCCGAATCCTGCGTTGTTGAAGGCCGAGACCGCGTGGAAGAAGCCGGAGTACACGGCCTCGGCATAGGAGCGGTCGTAGCCGAACCGCAGCCGCAGGGCGAGGAGGGCCCCCACGGCGAGCTCCACGGCGATGGTGCAGCCGGCCACGCCGAGCAGGACGCGCCGTACGTCACCGATCCCCAGGCTCTTCGTCTCGGCGGCGGCGGTGAGCTGCATCCGCAGGCGCAGCCGGCCGGAGACGAGCAGGGCGAGCAGGGAGGCCATCGTCATGATGCCGAACCCGCCCACCTGGATGAGGGCCAGGATGACGCCCTCGCCGAAGCCGCTCCAGTGGGTGGCGGTGTCCACGACGACCAGTCCGGTCACGCACACCGCGGAGGTGGAGGTGAACAGGGCGGTGAGCGGGTCGGTGACCGAGCCGTCGGTGGATGCCGCCGGCAGCATCAGCAGCGCCGTACCGATGACGATCACCAGGGCGAACGCCGACACCACGGTACGGGCGGGATGCGCGGTGAACAGCCGCCACACCCCGGCCACGCGTACAGCCACTTCGTCCACCCTCCGACACGGTCCCGGCAACGGGCCCTGTCATCAGGGATGCCTCAAGGACCGCAGCGGCTCAGACTACCCGCAGGCGGACGGGCAGGCTCACGGGTGCGGAGGGTGTCCGCACCTCCTCGCCCGTCGGCAGCAGCCGACGAGTTCGTCCGGCCTCAGGTCAGGGCCCCCCGGGGAGCATCGTGAAGCCCCGTCGCTCCTTCGGCGGTGGGGAGGGTGAGCACCATGGTGAGGCCCCCACCGGGGGTGTCCTCCGCGGCGAGCGTGCCGCCGACGGCCTCGGTGAAGCCGCGGGCGACCGCGAGTCCGAGGCCCACGCCGGCACCGGCGGGCGCGTCGCCATACCGCTGGAACGGTTCGAACACCCGGTCCTTGGCCTCGTCGGGGATGCCCGGTCCGCGGTCGACGACGCGCAGTTCGACCCGGTCGGCGATGGCGCTGGCGGAGACCAGGACGCAGTGTCCTGCCGGGCTGTACTTGACCGCGTTCTCCACGATGTTGGCGACGGCCCGCTCCAGGAGACCGCGGTCCACGGCGACCATGGGAAGGGTCTCGGGGATGTCGAGTTCGACGCTGCCGTCGGGTACGCCGTGCAGCGCCCTGGGCACCACCTCGTCCAGGTCGGTCTCGCGGATGATCGGGGTCACGGTGCCGGTCTTGAGCCGGGACATGTCGAGGAGGTTGCCGACGAGGGCGTCGAGCCGGTCCGTGCCCTCCTCGATGCCTTCGAGGAGTTCGGCGCGGTCCTCTTCGGACCACTCGACGTCGGTGGCGCGCAGGGAGGTGACGGAGGCCTTGATGCCGGCGAGCGGGGTGCGCAGGTCGTGGCTGATGGCGGCGAGGAGGGCGGTGCGGATCTGGTTGCCCTCGGCGAGGCGGCGCGCCTCTTCCGCCTGGCCGACCAGGCGTTGGCGGTCGAGGACGACGGCGGCCTGGGCTGCGAAGGCGCCCAGGACGCGGCGGTCTTCGGCGGGCAGTACCCGTCCGGTGAGGGCGAGGGCGAGGTTCTCGCCGATGTGCATGTCCACGTCGGCGTCTTCGGGGCGCTCGGCCGGGTGGGGGCCGGTACTCGCCGCGGTGGTCCAGGAGTCGACCTCACTCGCGCGTTCCAGCAGGGCGACGGACTCCATGGCGAAGGTCTCGCGCAGTCGTTCCAGCAGGGCGTCCAGCGAGTCCTCGCCGCGCAGCACGCTGCCGGCGAGGAAGGAGAGGATCTCGGCCTCGGAGCGCAGCCGGGCGGCCTGGTGGGTGCGTCGGGCCGCGAGGTCGACGACCGAGGCGACGGAGACGGCGACCGCGACGAACACCGCTATGGCCACGATGTTGTTGGGATCGGCGATGGTCCACAGGTGCAGCGGCGGGGTGAAGAAGTAGTTGAGGAGCAGGGATCCGAAGGCGGCGGAGGCGAGCGCGGGCCGCAACCCGCCCAGCAGTGCGGCGGCGACCGTCAGGCTGAGGAAGAGCAGCATGTCGTTGGCGAGCCCGAGCTCGGGTACGACGGTGCGCAGCAGTACGGTCAGCAGGGCGGGCCCGGCGATGCCGACCGTCCAGCCCCAGATGATGCGGGAACGCCCCAGGCGGGCGCCGCGGGCCATCGGCAGGCCGCGGCCCTTGGCGGCGGCGTCATGGGTGACGATGTGCACGTCGAGGTCGGGTCCGGACTCCCGGGCGACGGTGGCGCTGACCCCCGGCCCCAGGACGTACTGCCAGGACCGGCGGCGGCTGACGCCGAGCACGATCTGGGTGGCGTTGACACCGCGGGCGAACTCCAGCAGGGCTTGGGGGATGTCGTCGCCTATGACGTGGTGGAAGGTTCCGCCGAGGTCCTCGACCAGGGTGCGCTGGACGGCGAGTTCCTTGGGTGAGGCCGAGGTGAGACCGTCGCTGCGGGCGATGTAGACCGCGAGGACCTCCCCACCGGCCCCCTTCTCCGCGAGGCGGGCGGCGCGGCGGATGAGGGTGCGGCCCTCAGGGCCGCCGGTCAGACCGACGACGATGCGTTCACGGGCCTGCCAGGTGGTGCGGATGTTGTGCTCGCCGCGGTACTCCTGGAGGTATTCGTCCACCCGGTCGGCGGTCCACAGCAGGGCGAGCTCGCGCAGGGCCGTGAGGTTGCCGGGGCGGAAGTAGTTCGAGAGGGCCGCGTCGACCTTGTCCGGCTTGTAGATGTTGCCGTGGGCCATGCGGCGCCGCAGGGCCTGCGGCGACATGTCGACCAGCTCGATCTGGTCGGCCCGGCGTACCACCTCGTCGGGAACGGTCTCCTGCTGGCGGATCCCGGTGATGGTCTCGACCACGTCGCCGAGCGATTCCAGGTGCTGGATGTTGACGGTGGTGATGACGTCGATACCGGCCTGGAGCAGCTCCTCGACGTCCTGCCAGCGCTTGGCGTTGCGGGAGCCGGGCACGTTGGTGTGGGCGAGTTCGTCGATGAGCGCGACGGCGGGCCGTCTGGCCAGGATCGTGTCCACGTCCATCTCCGTGAACCGGCTGCCGCGGTACTCCAGCTCCCTTCGCGGGATCTCCTGCAGGCCGTGCAGCATGACCTCGGTGCGCGGCCGGTTGTGGTGCTCGACGAAGCCGACGACGACATCGGTGCCGCGCTCGATGCGCCGGTGCCCTTCGGAGAGCATGGCGTAGGTCTTGCCGACGCCGGGGGCCGCGCCGAGGTAGATGCGGAATGTGCCACGTCTCATGGTGCTCAGCCTTCGAAGCGGTAGCCCATGCCGGGCTCGGTGATCAGATGTCGGGGGTGCGAAGGGTCCGCTTCCAGTGTGCGGCGCAGCTGCGCCCTGCAGACGCGCAGGTCGTTGGCCTTGTCCACGTTACGTCGGCCCCCAGAGGTCGACCGGCAGCCGGCGCCGGCTGGTTCGTCAGCGCCGGCTGGTTCGTCAGCGCCGGGTCAGGTCCTTGAGCGCCAGGTTGAGCATCAGCACGTTGACGTGCGGCGCGCCGAGGAAGCCGGCGTTACGGCCCTCGGTGTGGTCCTCGACCAGCTGTGCGACCCGCTGCTCGGTCAGGCCGTTCGCTTCGGCGACGCGGGCGATCTGGATCCGCGCGTACTGGGGCGAGATGTGCGGATCGATGGCGGACGCGGAGCCGGTGACGGCGTCCTTGGGGACGTCCGCCTCGGGCACACGGTTGAACTCGGCGACCGCCTCCTTGGTGTCGGCGACGGTCTTGGCCAGGGTGGGGTCAGAGGCCCCGAGCTGGCTGGAACCGGTGGCGAGGGGGTTGTAGCCGCTGTTGGAGGGGCGCGGCTGGAACCACTTCGGGTCCGGTAGTGCCGCCTCGTCCTCGTTGTCCGGGTTCTGCTTGGGCAGGTTCCAGCTCTGCCCGATCAGCTCGGAGCCGACCTCCTTGCCCCCGGCTGTGACGATCGATCCGTTGGCACTGTCGTGGAAGAGGGCCTGGGCGGCGCCCGTGACGGCGAGCGGGTAGAGGATGCCGGTGACGACGGTCAGGACCAGCAGCATCCGCAGGGCGGCGCCGAGCAGGCGGCCGGTGTTGGAGAGGGAGGTGTTCATGCCGATCAGCCGATTCCGGGGATGAGGGACAGAGCCATGTCGATGATCTTGATGCCGACGAACGGCGCGATCAGGCCGCCCAGCCCGTAGAGGCCGAGGTTGCGGCGCAGCATCCTGTCCGCGCTGGACGGCCGGTACCGGACGCCCTTCAGGGCGAGCGGAACCAGCGCGACGATGATCAGCGCGTTGAAGATCACCGCCGAGAGTATCGCCGACTCTGGTGAGGCCAGGCCCATGACGTTGAGCTTGTCCAGACCCGGGTAGGCGACCGCGAACATGGCCGGGATGATCGCGAAGTACTTCGCGACGTCGTTGGCGATGGAGAAGGTCGTCAGCGCACCCCGCGTGATGAGGAGCTGCTTGCCGATCTCCACGATCTCGATGAGCTTCGTGGGGTTGGAGTCCAGGTCGACCATGTTCCCGGCCTCCTTGGCGGCCGACGTACCCGTGTTCATCGCCACGCCCACGTCGGCCTGGGCGAGGGCAGGGGCGTCGTTCGTACCGTCCCCCGTCATCGCCACGAGCTTGCCGCCCGCCTGCTCCCGCTTGATGAGGGCCATCTTGTCCTCGGGGGTGGCCTCGGCGAGGAAGTCGTCGACCCCGGCCTCCTCGGCGATCGCCTTGGCCGTCAGCGGGTTGTCACCGGTGATCATGACGGTCCTGATGCCCATCCGGCGCAGCTCCTCGAACCGCTCCCGCATGCCCTCCTTGACCACGTCCTTGAGGTGGATGACACCCAGGATCCGGGCACCCCTGCCGTCCTCCACGGCCACGAGCAGCGGAGTACCACCAGCCTGGGAGATCGTGTCGGCGAGGGTGTCGGCGTCGTCGGAAACCCGGCCACCCTGTTCCCTGACCCAGGTGACGACCGAGCCGGCCGCACCCTTGCGGATCCTCCTGCCGTCCACGTCCACACCCGACATGCGGGTCTGGGCGGTGAACTCGATCCAGGTCGCGTGAGCGAGCTCGCCCTGGTGGCGCTGCCGCAGCCCGTACTTCTCCTTCGCCAGGACGACGACGGAGCGGCCCTCGGGGGTTTCGTCCGCGAGGGACGACAGCTGGGCGGCGTCCGCGACCTCGGCCTGCGTGGTGCCCTTGACCGGCACGAACTCGGCGGCTTGCCGGTTGCCCAGGGTGATGGTGCCCGTCTTGTCGAGCAGCAGCGTGGACACGTCGCCGGCGGCCTCGACCGCGCGGCCCGACATCGCCAGGACGTTGCGCTGGACCAGTCGGTCCATGCCGGCGATGCCGATGGCGGACAGCAGGGCGCCGATGGTGGTGGGGATCAGGCAGACCAGCAGCGCGGTCAGCACGATCAGGGAGGTCTGCTCGTCGGCGCCCGCGTAGATCGCGAACGGCTTCAGCGTCACCACGGCCAGCAGGAAGACGACGGTCAGCGAGGCGAGCAGGATGTTGAGGGCGATCTCGTTCGGCGTCTTCTGCCGCGCCGCGCCCTCGACCAGGTTGATCATACGGTCGATGAAGGTCTCACCGGGCCTGGTCGTGATCTTGATGACGATCCGGTCGGAGAGGACCTTCGTGCCGCCGGTCACCGCGCTGCGGTCGCCGCCGGACTCGCGGATGACCGGTGCGGACTCGCCCGTGATCGCGGATTCGTCCACCGAGGCCACGCCCTCGACGACGTCACCGTCGCCGGGAATGACGTCGCCGGCCTCGCACACCACCAGATCGCCGATGCGCAGATCGGTTCCCGGGACCCGCTCCTCGTTGTTCCCGATGATCCGGCGGGCGACGGTGTCGCTCTTCGCCCTGCGCAGCGTGTCGGCCTGTGCCTTGCCGCGGCCTTCGGCCACCGCCTCCGCCAGGTTGGCGAAGATCGTCGTCAGCCAGAGCCAGGCGGTGATGGCCCAGCCGAACCAGTCGCCCGGGTCCTTGACCGCCAGCAAGGTGGTGACGACCGAGCCGATCAGGACCACGAACATGACCGGCGACTTGATCATCACGCGGGGGTCGAGCTTGCGGATCGCGTCGGGGAAGGACCTGACCAGCTGCTCGGGGTCGAACAGGCCTCCTCCCACGCGGCCGCTGTCGGGTTTGCGGCCCGTCGGCACGTCGCGGTGCGGCGCGGGGGTACGGGTGGCTGTGGACATCTCGTCCTCGTGCTTCTTGACGTCGGAGGTCATGACCCCAGTCCCTCGGCGAGCGGGCCCAGTGCCAGGGCCGGGAAGAAGGTCAGACCGGTGATGATCAGGATGGCGCCCACGAGCAGGCCGGTGAACAGCGGCTTCTCGGTCCGCAGGGTGCCGGCCGTGGCGGGCACCGGGGTCTGCTCGGCCAGCGAGCCGGCCAGCGCCAGCACGAACACCATCGGCAGGAAGCGGCCCAGCAGCATGCACAGGCCCAGCGTCGTGTTGAAGAACGGCGTGTTCGCGCCGAAGCCCGCGAACGCGGAGCCGTTGTTGTTCGACGCGGAGGTGTAGGCGTAGAGGACCTCGGAGAAACCGTGCGCCCCGACGTTGGTCATGGCCTCCTTGCCGTCCGGCAGGGCCATCGCCACCGCGGTCCCGATCAGCACCAGCGCCGGGGTGATCAGGATGTACAGGGCTGCCAGCTTGATCTCGCGGGTGCCGATCTTCTTGCCCAGGTACTCGGGCGTGCGGCCGACCATCAGACCTGCCAGGAAGACCGCGATCACGGCCATGATCAGCATGCCGTAGAGGCCGGAGCCCACACCACCGGGCGCGATCTCGCCCAGCATCATGCCCAGCAGCAGCACGCCGCCGGACAGTCCGCTGAAGGAGTCGTGGAAGGAGTTGACCGAACCGGTCGAGGTCATCGTCGTGGACACGGCGAACAGGGAGGAGGCGCCCTCGCCGAAGCGCTGCTCCTTGCCCTCCATCGCGCCGCCCGCCAGCTGCGAGGCGGTGCCCGGGTGGGCGTACTCGATCCAGGTCACCACCACCACGCCGACGAACCAGATGGCGCCCATCGCCCCGAGGATCGCGTAGCCCTGCTTGGCGTTGCCCACCATGCGGCCGAAAGTGCGCGGCAGCGAGAACGGGATGACCAGCAGCAGGAAGATCGTCAGCAGGTTGGAGAAGCCGTTGGGGTTCTCGAAGGGGTGGGCCGAGTTGGCATTGAAGTAGCCGCCGCCGTTCGTCCCCAGGTCCTTGATGGCTTCCTGGGAGGCCACCGCCCCCGGGGAGATGCTCTGGGGCTGCCCGGTCACCGTGGTCAGCTCGTGGATGCCTCCGAAGTTCTGGATCGCGCCGGCGGCGACCAGCAGGATCGCCGCGATCACGGAGATCGGGATCAGGATCCGGACGGTGCCGCGCACCAGGTCGGCCCAGAAGTTGCCCAGCTCACCGGTGCGGGAGCGGGCGAATCCGCGGACCAGGGCCACCGCGACCGCGATGCCCACGGCGGCGGAGACGAAGTTCTGCACCGCCAGACCGGCCGTCTGGGTGACGTGGCTCATCGCCGTCTCACCCGAGTACGACTGCCAGTTCGTGTTCGACACGAAGGACGCGGCGGTGTTGAACGCCTGGTCCGGGGTGATCGCCTCGAAGCCGAGCGAGAGCGGCAGGACGTCCTGGAAGCGCTGGAGCGCGTACAGGAACAGCACGCCCACCGCGGAGAAGGCCAGGACGCCGCGCAGGTACGCGATCCAGCGCATCTCGGTGTCCGGGTTGGCGCCGACACAGCGGTAGATCCACTTCTCCACCCGCAGATGCCTCTCCGAGGAGTAGACACGCGCCATGTGGTCGCCCAACGGGCGGTGCACCAGGGCCAGGGCGGCGACCAGCGCCGCCACCTGGAGCACATCAGCAAGAACGGGGCTCATGTCGGGGCTCAGAACCTCTCCGGCTTGACGAGGGCGAGGATGAGATAGCCCAGCAGGACGACGGCCACGACCAGCCCGACGGTGTTCTCGGCAGTCACAGCTTCGCCACCCCCCTGGCTATGAGGGCCACCAGCGCGAACACCGCGATCGTGGTGAGGACGAAGGCCACATCGGCCATCGTGAGCTCCTGAATGAGTGAAGGTACGGAATCGGCCAGTTGGCCGAGCATGAGCTAACCGCACCTGCACAGCGGCGTTTAGCCTTCTTGACGGCTCCCATACGGCAGCCGCCACGGCCTTGACGGAACCTTGATGCGGGCGGGAACCTCCGCGTGGATCGATCGCGTACCGGGTACCGGGACGGGCCCGGCACGTGTCGTAGAACCGCGCCCGGATCCCCCGGGCTCAGAACTTGTCGGGCTTGATCAGCGCGGCCGCGAGGTAGGCCAACAGCGAAAGTGCCACCAGCAGTCCGACGGCGTTTTCCAGATTCATCAGAGGTCCGTTCCTGAGCTCGATGCGTGAGGTGAGTGACGGCGAGACGGCGTCCGTGTCGCATCCGGCCGACCTGCACGACCATGCACCCTCGCGAGCCTGATCCCGGCCGGGGCCGACGCGTCTTTGACGCGGCTCATACGGAATCCGACGGCTCTCTCACGTGGAAGCACGCCGCGCAGCGTGCACTTCACCCGTTCGCGCGGCAGCTGCCGGAGCTTTCACCCTGATGGTCAGCCGCTCCGGCTGCCGCGAGGTACGGAGCGACACGCCCCACCGCACCTCGCGCCGGACAACCACCCATATATTTCTACAGTGTTGTAGATTCACCTTGATCCGACGGCACGGGCACGCCAGCCGGGGCCGCGGAGCTACCGAATGGGAGACACGGCATGGGTGTGAGCCTGTCCAAGGGCGGCAACGTATCGCTGAGCAAGGAGGCACCGGGCCTGACGGCCGTACTGGTGGGTCTGGGCTGGGATGTCCGGACGACGACAGGCGTCGACTTCGACCTCGACGCCAGCGCCCTGCTGGTGAACGCGTCCGGGAAGGTCCCCTCCGACCAGCACTTCGTCTTCTACAACAACCTCAAGAGCCCTGACGGCTCCGTCGAGCACACCGGCGACAACCTCACCGGCGAGGGCGAGGGGGACGACGAGGTCGTCAAGGTCGCCCTCGCCACCGTGCCCGCGGACGTCGACAGGATCGTCTTCCCGGTCTCCATCCATGACGCCGAAGCACGCGGCCAGAGCTTCGGCCAGGTCAGGGGCGCGTTCATCCGCGTCGTCAACCAGGCCGGCGGGGCGGAGATCGCCCGCTACGACCTCTCCGAGGACGCCTCGACCGAGACCGCGATGGTCTTCGGCGAGCTCTACCGCAGCGGCACGGAGTGGAAGTTCCGCGCAGTCGGCCAGGGCTACGCCTCCGGCCTGGCCGGAATCGCCGCAGACTTCGGTGTCGGGGTCTGACCGGCGGCGTCCGAGCGGAGGCGGTCCGCCGGCGCGGCAGACCGCCTCCTCGCCCGATGGACGGCCGTATCACTCGTTCCGGTGATCTCTGATGGCGAGGGGCCCGACCGGAAGCGCGGGCGGAGCGACGTCGAGCCCGCTGCGCTCGCCCGGTACGGCACTGCCGCGCCATGTGGGGTGATATGACGCAGACTGCTGTAGAGGGTCGGCGTTTTCGGCGCCGGCCGCGGGAGAGTGGCCGACGTGTACGAAGTCCCGCTCTGGCTGTGGGCTGCGTTCGCCGCGACGGTGCTGGTGTCGCTGGCGGTGGACTTGCTGGCCCACCGCACCGCGCATGTCATCGGCTTCAAGGAAGCCGCCACCTGGAGCGGACTGTGGGTCGGGCTCGCGCTCATCTTCGCAGCCGTCGTCTTCTTCGTCCTCGGCCCGACCGCCGGTACCGAATACACAACCGCGTGGCTGCTGGAGAAGAGCCTGTCGGTCGACAATCTGTTCGTCTTCGCCGTGATCTTCGGCTACTTCAAAGTCCCCCGCGCCTACCAGCACCGCGTCCTGTTCTTCGGCGTCATCGGCGCCCTCGTCTTCCGCGGGATCTTCCTCTCCCTCGGCGTGGCCGTGGTCAGCCGCTTCACCGCGGTCCTGTTCGTCTTCGCCGCCGTTCTCTTCTACAGCACCTACAAGCTCCTCAAGGAAGAGGAGGACACCTTCGACCCGGGCAACAGCTTCGCCGTGCGGCTGCTGCGCAGGATCATCCCCGTCCGGGACGAATACGCCGGAGCCAAGTTCTTCGTCAAGGAGGCGGGCAAACGTGTGGCCACCCCCCTCCTCGCGGTGGTCGCCGCCATCGAGGCCGCCGACCTGGTCTTCGCCGTCGACAGCGTTCCCGCCGTCCTGGCGGTCAGCGACGACGCCTTCATCGTCTACACCAGCAACGCCTTCGCGATCCTTGGCCTGCGGGCCCTGTACTTCATGCTGTCCGGCCTGCTGGACCGGTTCCACTACCTCAACGTCGGCCTCGCGGTCATCCTCTCCTTCATCGGGGTCAAGCTCATCCTCCAGGCATCCCACAAGTTGATCAGCCCCGCGATCCCCGAGATCCCCTCCCCCGTCAGCCTGGCCGTCATCGCCGCCGTCCTTGCCGTATCCATCGCCGCCAGCATGCGCCGACCCGTCCCGGAGGCCTCCACCCCCCGGGACCCGACGACCGACGCCGAGCGCCACGAGCCGGACGAGCGCCCGGAGGACCCGCCCCCGAGAGCGCCTTGACCAGCGCTTCGAGCAGCGCTGTGACGACATCGTGAGAGGGCGGCCAAGGCCACGGCCACCGCCGCCGCTCATCACGGACTATCATTAAAAAATGGGTAAAAACGAGCATGAGACCGGGCCGCAAGGCGTGCTGCTCTGCCCGGCCTGCAAGCACCGCGTCGACACCGTGATCAAGCGGCGGCACAAGACACTCGGGGTCTTCGTCCCCGTGTGGGAGCAGGGTCCGTGCCGCAATCCCGACTGCCCCGCATACGCGGAATACCCGACGCACACCCCGCGCCGCCACCCCGCTTAGGATCCGCCTCGGGGGTCGAGGGCAGTTCAGAGACCCTGGGCGGTATCGGTGCCCCGCGGGCGGGACGCCTCAGTCGAGGACCGCGGTGGCTTCGATCTCGACCAGGTGCTCGGGCACGTCCAGTGCCGCGACGCCGATCAGTGTGGCCGGCGGCACAGGAGTGACACCGAGCTTCGCGGCTGCCCGTGCGATCCCGTCCAGGAGCAGGGGCATCTTGTCGGGCGTCCAGTCGACGACGTAGACGGTGAGCCTCGCGACGTCGTCGAAGGATCCGCCTGCCCCTGCCAGGGCGGCGGCGACGTTGAGGTAGCACTGCTCGACCTGGGCGGCAAGGTCGCCCTGGCCGACGGTGGCGTGGTCGGCGTCCCAGGCGACCTGTCCGGCGACGAAGACCATCCTTCCACCGGAGGCGACGGCAACCTGCCGGTAGACGTCGATCTGGGGCAGCCCGTCGGGGTTCATCAGGGTGATGGCCATGGCCGTACGCTCCTCGTGGTCACTTGTGGTTACTCAAAAACCATAGGAGAGTGGGCGCTGACGTGGAAGAACGCACTTTTAGGTGACTGGGGAACCTTATGGTGACCAAGCAGGTGAACGGCTCGGCAAAGGACGAGGCCGATGTGTCACGGGCGGACACGCTCGCGCGGGAGATCTTCGCGGACATCGCCAACAAGTGGGCGCTGCTCATCATCGAGGCGGTGGGCGACCGCACGCTGCGCTTCACCGAGCTGCGCGGCGAGATCGAAGGCATCAGCCACAAGATGCTCACGCAGAACCTGCGCCTGCTGGAGCGCAACGGCCTGGTCGTGCGCACGGTGCACCCCACCGTGCCACCGCGCGTCGAGTACACCCTCACGGAACCGGGCCGGGCGCTGCGGGCGACGGTCGACGCCATGTGCGACTGGACCCGGCGCCATCTGAGCGCGATCGAGTCGGCCCGCCACCGATTCGATTCGGCCTGACCGACGGCGTTTTCCGTCCTTCAGGACGCTTCCGAGTAGCCGTGATCCCGGGCGAAGGCCGCGAACACCTGGCGTGCCCCGCCCTGGGTGCGCAGGAAGCGGTGGTCGAGGATCGCGGCCAGGTCATCCAGGGCCGCACGCAGTACGGCCGCCGACATCCGGACGTCGGGGTGGCGCGCGGCTGACGCCTGGTCCGCGAGTTTCATGGCGCCCGGGATCTGGCGGGCGAGTGAGATGGCGTCGTCACCGTCGTGGAAGTAGTACGACTCGGCGTACTGCAGGAAGTCGACGCAGACCACCGAGATGTCCGAGGCGAGGCTGTCGAGGATCTCGGCACCCGCGTCGGCGTCGACCTGGTCCGTCGCGGGGCGGGTGCGGACCAGGTGCGAGATCCGCAGCGCGAGGGCGCGGCGGCGGCCGAGGGCCGGGAAGATGCCGAGCGTCCAGGCCACGGTCGCGCTCAGGAGCGCGAAGCCGACCAGGGATTCCATCGGAGCGGCGATCCTCAACCAGCCTTCGGCAGGAGCGATGTCTCCCAGACCGAGCGTGGAGATGTGGACCAGGGACACATACAGCGCGTCGAGGAACCCGGCGTGCTCGGCTGGTCGCAGGCCGGGCGAGTAGGTGAAGCCTTCCGGCATGTGGGGCCGGTACACGAGGGCCCAGCCGAGGACGGCGGTCAGGGACCAGGTGGCGACCACGGCCGCCATCCCGAGGGGGCCGGCGAGCCCCGTGGCCCGGCGACGGGGGGAGGTCTTCGACAGGCGCCACACCGCTGTCATGACCAGGCGGCTCAGGCCGCCGTGGCGGGTCGGGTGCCACAGGGTATGGAACACGTCCCGCAGGACCACGAGGACCAGCGCCGCACCCGCGATCGCCATACTCCAGCCCATCCGGATTCCTCCATGGTCGTCTCGGGCGTTCGTTCCGCGGAGGCCAGAGGACTCGATCAGCCGCAGGTAGGTGACTGCCTACCAGCGGGCCGGGTCCAGGGAGCGGCGACGCGCTCGGCTGCGCCGCACAGTGACGCGGGTGTCGGAAGCCCGGGGCGCCGACGGAAAGTTCTCCCCGCCGTGGCCGATCGAGCGGGTCTCCTCCGGGACGGCGATCCGCAGCGTGCGCCGGACGCGCTCCGGGCGGACGTCGCCGACTCGTCGCCTGCGCGGGCGGCCCGCTGCACGACGACGCGGCGATGCTTCTGGTGCGCTGCCGCGACGGGCTCGGCGGCGGCCCGGACCGGTGACGTGCCCCGGCGGTCACCGCTCCTTCTGCGGCCAGTCCAGCAGGCGGGCGCCGATGACGGCGGTCTGCAGGGTGTAGCGGTGGCGCGGATCGCCGGGGTCGGCCCCGGTGAGCTTGTGTATGCGTTCGAGGCGGTACGTGAAGGCGCGGACGCTGAGCGACAGCAGGCGGGCCGCGTCGGTGGCCACGCAGCCGGTGTCGAAGTAGGCGTGGAGGGTGTCGATCAGCGGCCTGGCGCCGCCCCGGGCCTCCTGGAGGGGGCCCAGGACGGTCTCGACGAGGTCGGCCATGGCCTGGCGGTCCCGCCCGAGGACCGGGTAGACCAGCAGGTCCGCGGCGTGCAGGACCGGCCCGTCCAGGTCGATGTGGCGGGCGAGGTCGAGGGCGTTGAGGGCCTCCTCGTAGGAGTGGACCACTCCCCCGGCACCGGGGTGGGGCCTGCCGATGGCGACGAGGCCGCCGTCGGTGGCGGCGTACGCCCGTTTCGCGAAGTAGGCGAGCACCTCGGGCCGGTCACCGGGGGCGATGCAGATCAGCCGGCCCTCCTTGGTGGTCAGCAGGATGCTGCGGTTGCCGAACCGGGCCAGGACGGCCGCCTCGATCCCCCGGACGGTGCTGTAGCCGTCGCCGTACGGTTCCGGGCCCTGCGCCACCGCCACCGCGTGGGCCTGGGCCAGCCGCAGGCCGAACCGCTCGGCCCGCTCCGCGAGCCGCCCCAGATCGCTGCCGCCGTACAGCAGGTCGTCGATGAACTCACGCCGTTCGGCCTCCTGCTGCCGCACCGCCTGCTGCTGGGCCCGCTCGTACCCCTCCGCGAACGCGTCGACCGCCTGCTCCAGCGCACCGAGCAGGTAGGGCAACTCCCGTACGGGGAGATCCGGCTGGATCTCCCGGGTCATGGCCAGGTGGGCCCGCACCAGCGACCGCAGCCCGATGCCGGCCTCGGCGGCCCGTTCACCCGCGTCGCGGCGGGCCTTCAGCTCGGCGCGGGTGAAGCGGCGCCCGGTGGCGCACGCCTGGCGCAGGAGGTCCGCGCTTCCCTCCAGATACTCGTCCGTCGCCTGCTGCTCGTCGTTCAACCTTCGCCCCGCCCGTTCCTGCCCGTCACTGCCCGAGGGCCAGCCTGCCATGCCTCCGGCACGGCAGGCTCCGCAGGCCGGTCCCCGGCGGACGGTTGGCGGCACGGAGCGGTCCTGACGTCGGACCGCCGCTACACCTTGGCGAGTTCGGCAGCCCCGAAAGAGACGTCGAAGCGGTCGCACCAGATCGCGACGCTGGAATAGTCGGCGAGGTTCGCGTCCGCCGGAATCTCGTAGTTCTGGTCGCCCCTGTTCCCCTTGAGCTTGCCCAGGCTGACGTACTTGCCGTCGTCGAAAACCCTCCAGCCCGCCACACCCTCCTTCACCGGGGCGTCGGTCAGCCACACCCTCAGGTCCGGCCCGTTACTCGTGTCCAGCCCCTCCAGCCGGAGCACGTGGGAGCCGTCGGGCAGCCGCACGATCCTGGCGGTGCCCTTGGTGTCGTGCTCATGACTGATGAAGGAGCCCTCGACGAGGGTCTGCGGCCCGGGGAGCGGCTCGGGAGAGCGCGTCCCGGACGCCGTGGGCGCCGGGCCCGGCGCGGCGGGCGAGGCGGTCGGCAGCGCTTCGCTGACCGTTTCGTCCTGCCACAGCTTCCACGGCTGGAAAAGGTACAGCCCCGCTGCGAGGACGGCCGTCACCACGACCACGGCGGCCCCGACCAACGGCCTGCGCCACCCACGATCCCACTTCATCCGACAACTCCCTGCTCCGCGCCCGACCGGGCGATGCACCTTCGTCAACGCATTCAACGCGACCCCGCGACCGGAAGCCATTACGCGCGCATTACGCACGGGCAGCCCGGCAGGACGACCTCGGCGGCCGACGCGCGGCCTCACCGGGCCGGGTTCACAGGTGCGGATTCAAAGGTGCGGATGGTCAGGTGAGCGTCTGCCGACTCGGGTTTCGAGAATCCACAGGGTGCCGCGCTCGATCGTGAACTCGATGTCGCAAGGGTCCCGGTAGTGCGCCGCCAACTGCTCCATGTAGCCGCGCAAGCGGTCGAAGGAGACCGGGTCCAGCACGGCCAGCTCCTGAAGCGGCAAGGTGTCGCGGATGCCTGAGACCACGTCCTCGCCCTGGGCGTTCGGCAGGTATGCGCCGTACAGCCCGGGACGTCCTGTGCCCGGGTCGCGACTGAAGGCGACACCGCTGCCGGAGTCGGCTCCGAGGTTCCCGAAGACCATGGTCTGAACCGTGACCGCCGTTCCGAGGTCGTCCGGGATGCGCTCACGGTGCCGATGGCGCCTGGACTGCTCGCCGTTCCAAGAACGGAACGCAGCGAGGACCGCCTGCCGCAGCTGCTCGGCCGGATCCTGCGGAAACGCCCTCCCGGTGGTGTCGACAATGAGGTCCTTGAACGTTTCGACGACCCGGATGAGGTCACAGGCGTCCAGACGGGAGTCGTCCGCGACGCGGTGCTGCACCTCGATGCGCCGGAGCACGTCGTCGAACAACGAGTCTTCGACGCCCATGACCACACTCCCGAACCTCCGCACGAGGCGGCGGTAGGAGTCCCAGCCGAACCTCTCCCGCTCGGGTCCCATGGCCAGTCCGAGCACTGACAGGTCGTTCAGCCCGATGTCCAAGATGGTCTCCATCGTGCCCGGTGCGAAGCCCCTCACCCCTGCCCGGACTGACAGCAGCAGCGGGTTGTCCACCTGCCCCAGCCGCTTACCGGCAGCCCGCTCCATCGCGGCCAGGTGCTCACCGATCTCGCCGTGCAGGCTCTCCGGCGGCTCGCCGGTGGCCAGGAAGACGCGGCAGGCCTCGGCCGTGACGGTGAAGCCGGGCGGAACGGGGAGGCCCATGCAGGCCATCTCCGCAAGGTTCGCGCCTTTGTCTCCGAGAAGATCGGCGTTGCCCCGGCCTCCCCCCGGCTCGGTGAAGTCGTGCACGTAGGAGCCCATGATCTCCACCAGCCTCCTCGTCGAAGCCCTGCCTCCCGCGATGCTGATCGCTTCGGCTCGGACATGCGTCATTCTTACGGGCACAACCACGGGTCCACGTGCGGCGCACCTTCTGTCCTCAGACTGGCGGGCCGACTCCGCCTTCAGGAAGGGCCGTTCGTCCCCCACACGAGGCCGGCGGGCCCCAGGACCCTCACGCGTCACTGCGCGCGGGTGTGGGCTCGTCTGGCGGGCGCCGCTGCACACCGGGAGTCGATGCCCTGGTCACGACCGGCCCTGGATGGCCCACCCGGGCCGCGTCCCCTCCGCCTCCAGCTTGAACCCGGTGACCAGATCGGGGCTGATCCGCAGGGCGCCGATCATCGGCTGTGCCACCCACGAGCACAGGAGCTCCGCATAGCGATCCACCTCGCCCGCGTCGGCGACCAGGCTGGCGTAGCCGGTGACGACCACACTCCACCCCAGGTGCGTCACGGGGTCTATGGCATCCGCTTCGTAGGCGACCACCACTCCGGGAACGTCGGCGGGTGCCACGAGGGACGCGAGCGCACCGCCGTCGTGGATCCGTACGATGATGTCCCCGCCCTCGACGAGGTGGTTGACCGGGCGGACGGCCGGCAATGCGTGCTGCGTGAAGACGATGCGGCCCAGCGACACCGTCGCCACAAGCCGCAGCGCCTCGGCCCTGTCCAGCTCCCGCATGCGCGGGGCGACCGTCATGTCACGGACCTGGGCGTCGGCACGCTGCGTGGCGTCCTGGTCCATGATGCACACCTTCGTCCCGTCCCACATCGGTCTGTACGGCTTTCGGTTCACCAGCCTCCCTCTCGAACCTCGCAGGAGGGGAGGCCACACGAGGTCCGGGGCGGGTTGCGGTGGCCGGCTCGTGCGAGTGCCGCAAGGCGGGGCTCTGTCTGCCCTGCCGTGCGGAGTGCGGACTCCCCCGCCGGACCGCGGCCATCAGGTGCCATGGCCCCCAGGTCGGTCAAGGCGGTCGTCATGCGATCCTCCGCGCGCTTACGGCCCCGTCGAGTTGCGCCGTTCCCGTGCGCCATCAGTTCATCCCGCCCAGGCACGCTGCGAAAGGTCCGGGAGGCCCCCCGGACAGGGCCGAAGGTCCCCTTTCGGACAGCCGACCGGGCCGCGCCGAGCCGAGTACGGACCGATGAGGGCCGCTCGCCCCTGTCCGTAAGCCCCGTCCGGCAGGCAGGACGCCCCCGTTCGCCCAGGACGAACCCCGCGAAGGTGTGCGCCGCGGGGTGCACGACCGGTGGGACACCGAGCCCGGCCTGACCCGTGGTCGCCGTCATCGCCGGTCATGCGCTGACCCCTCCGAGCCAACACCCGGTTCCTGCTGCCGAACAGAGAATGCCTCGGGGGGTGGGCAGGGTGGCACGGTACAGTCCGCCCCTGCCCCCTGCCGCTCCCCGGGCCGGTCAGGAGTGCGGGACCACCGCGACCGGACAGGCTGCATGGTGCAGGACCGCGTGGGCCACGGATCCGATGCGCGCCCCCACCGACGACTCGCGGACCCTGCGGCCGACGACGAGGAGCTGCGCGTCCGACGACGCGGTCAGCAGGACGTGACCGGCGCTGCCCCGCTCCACGTGCTCGACGACCTCCACGTCCGGGTACCTCAGCCGCCACGGCTCCAGGGCCTGCTCCAGCGCGGCCTTCTCGTACGGCTCCAGACCGCCGAACTGCTCGGCGATCCACATCGATCCGGGGCTGTATGCGTAGACCGGGGGCAGGCTCCAAGCGCGGACGGCGCGGAGCGGGACCTTGCGTACGGCGGCAGCCTCGAAGGCAACGCGCAGCACTTCGGCGGACTCCTCCACTCCGCCCTGCTGGCCCACGACCACCTCGCCCAGCTCCGGCAGGGCCACCGGCCGGCCGTGCGGGGAGCGCACCGAGACCACGGGGCATTCCGCGGCGGCGATCACCTGCCGGCCGTAGGAGCCCAGCAGGAATCCCGCCAGCGCGCTGTGTCCACGAGTACCGAGAACGAGCAGTTCCGCTCCCTTGGAGGCATGCAGCAGAGCCGGCACCACCACGTCGGAGAGCACGTGCGCGGTGACGGTGAGCTCCGGGTACCGGTCGGCGAGTTCGCCCTCCGTTTCCTTCAGGATGTCATCCGCGCGCCGGGCTTCGGTGGCGCGGTCCTGGACGAGCGGGAGTGCGAGGGGCTGCCACAACCAGGCGTGAACCACGTGCAGGGGCAGGTCACGCCGTACGGCTTCGCGAGCGGCCCAGTCGGCTGCGGCCCGGCTTTCCGGGGATCCGTCCACTCCGACGACGAGGGTGCGCTTCACAGGTCTGTCCTCCTACTGATGCACGCGGCATCGGGGGCGGCGGTTGGGTAGCGGCGCCGGCCGGGGGAACCGGCGCCGCTGGTTCCACCTTCGCCGCATCGGTCCGTGCCCCACAGGGGCCGACAGTCCCTCCCCGAGGGCCGGTCCTCCCCTCGCGGACGGGAGCCGGGCGAGTGCAGAGTGTCCGCATCGGCTCAGTCGACGAACGTTCCGGACCGCCGCACGGAGGAGCGGACATGACCGCGTACCCCATTTCGGAGCTCGACGCCCACTGGCGCGCCGCCAACTACCTGGCGGTCGGCCAGATCTACCTCATGGGCAATCCCCTGCTGGCCGAACCGCTCCGGCCGGAGCACATCAAGCCCCGGCTGCTCGGCCACTGGGGCACCTCGCCCGGCCTGAACCTGGTGCACACCCACCTCAACCGCGTGATCAAGGAGCGTTCGCTGGAGGCCCTGTGCGTCTGGGGTCCGGGGCACGGAGGACCCGCCGTCCTGGCCAATTCCTGGCTGGAGGGGACGTACAGCGAGACCTACCCCGACGTGACGCGCGACGCGGGCGGCATGGCCATGCTGTTCCGGCAGTTCTCCTTCCCCGGGGGCGTGCCGAGCCATGTCGCGCCCGAGACACCCGGTTCCATCCATGAGGGGGGCGAGCTCGGGTACGCCCTCGCCCATGCCTACGGAGCCGCCTTCGACCACCCCGGCCTGCTGGTCGCCTGCGTCATCGGCGACGGCGAGGCGGAGACGGGACCGCTGGCCGCGTCCTGGCACTCGAACAAGTTCCTCGACCCGGTCCACGACGGCGCGGTGCTGCCGATCCTGCATCTCAACGGCTACAAGATCGCCAACCCGACGGTGCTGTCCCGGATCCCCGAGGCCGAGCTCGACGCGCTGCTGCGCGGCTACGGGCACGAGCCGCTGTACGTCACCGGCAGCGACCCCGCCCTGGTGCACCGGGCCATGGCCCGGGCGATGGACCACGCCCTGGACCGCATCAGGGCCATCCAGCAGGAGGCGCGGGCGGCGGGCACCGGCCCGGGCCGGGAGTACCCGCGCTGGCCGATGATCGTGCTGCGCACGCCGAAGGGCTGGACGGGACCGGCGAACGTCGACGGCGACCCGGTCGAGGGCACATGGCGCTCCCACCAGGTCCCGCTCGCCGGGGTGCGCGAGAACCCCGCCCACCTGAGGCAACTGGAGGACTGGCTCCGCTCGTACCGGCCACAGGAGCTCTTCGACGCGGACGGCAGCCCGACGGCACAGGTCCTGGCCTGCGTCCCGGAGGGCGGGCGCCGCCTGGGCGCCGTGGCGTACGCGAACGGGGGCCGGCTGCTGCGGCCCCTCCCGCTGCCCTCGCTCGACGCGCACGCCGTCCCGGTCGACAAGCCGGGCCGGGCCCTGCACGAACCGACCCGCGTCCTCGGGCGCTTCCTCACCCAGGTCATGAGGGACACGGCCGGACGCAGGGACTTCAGGGTCGTCGGGCCCGACGAGACCGCCTCGAACCGACTGGACGACCTGTACGCGGCCACCGGCAAGGCCTGGCAGGCCGCGACGCAGTCCACGGACCGGAACCTGTCCCAGGACGGCAGGGTGATGGAGATCCTGTCCGAGCACGTCTGCCAGGGCTGGCTGGAGGGCTACCTCCTCACCGGACGCCACGGTCTGTTCTCCACCTACGAAGCCTTCGCGCACATCGTCGACTCCATGGTCGGCCAGCACATCAAATGGCTGAAGAACGCACGCGAACTGTCCTGGCGGGTGCCGATCGCCTCTCTCAACTACCTGCTCACCTCGCACGTCTGGCGCCAGGACAACAACGGCTTCTCCCATCAGGACCCCGGCTTCGTCGACCACGTCCTCAACAAGAGCCCCGAGGTCGTGCGGGTCTACCTGCCGCCGGACGCCAACACCCTCCTCAGCGTGGCCGACCACGTCCTGCGCAGCCGCGACCAGGTCAACGTGATCGTCGCCGGCAAGCAGCCGTGCTTCGACTGGCTGTCGATCGACGAGGCCCGCGCCCACGTGTCGCGCGGCGTCGGCGTCTGGGAATGGGCGGGCACCGATGACGGCTCCCGCGCACCGGACGTCGTCCTCGCCTGCGCCGGCGACGTACCCACCATGGAGGTGCTGGCCGCCGCGGCCCTGCTCCGCGAGCACCTCCCCTCACTGGCCGTCCGGATCGTCAACGTCGTCGACATCGCCCGCCTCATGCCCCATGGGGAACACCCGCACGGCATGACGGACACCGAGTACGACGCCCTCTTCACGACCGACAAGCCGGTGATCTTCGCCTACCACGGCTATCCCTGGCTGATCCACCGCCTCGCCTACCGCCGCACCGGCCACCCGAATCTGCACGTCCGCGGCTACAAGGAGTCCGGCACCACCACCACCCCCTTCGACATGGTCGTGCGCAACGACATGGACCGGTACCGGCTCGTCATCGACGTCATCGACCGCGTCCCCGGGCTCGCCGCCCGCGCCGAGGGACTGCGCCAGGCCATGGCCGACCGGCGCATCCGCCACCACGACTGGATCCGCGAACACGGCACCGACCTGCCGGAGGTCGCGGACTGGTCCTGGCCGTACTGACCAGCCCTGGTCGGCACTGCTCAGTTTGAGGACCAGTGCCGCAGGTTCTGAAGCGCCGGCCCCGGACCGGGTGCCGGCGCCTGCCCCCCTCCTCAGACCTGTCGCGGGCTCCCGGAAGCATGGGTTCAGCTCTCTCCCGGTCCCGGTCGGCCTCGGCCTGGCCCGTGCGCACGCAGTGCGGTCAGACGCTGTTCGTACTCCTCTTCGTCGATCTCGCCTCGGGCGAACCGTTCGGCAAGCAGCTGCTTGGCGGAGGGCGCGGCCGGGGGCTGCACCGGGCCCGAGGGGTAACGGTCGACGCTGCGGAGAAGCAGAAAGACTCCCGCAACGGCCAAGGCTACGAGGAGAACCATGCTGAACGACATGGCGATCCAGCCCCATCCGCCCATTCCGTGGTCGTACCAGAACATGGCTCACGCTCCTGATGCGAGGGTCCGGGGCACGGCCCGCAGAGGGCACGTCCCGCATGTCCCCACCATCCTCCGGCCCGAGTCGTCCGGGCATGGGCCGGTCGGGGTCGCTCTCAGGACCGATGGGCTCATGCCGGTGGCCGTGTCCTCCTCTAGCGTGACAGGGGCGGTTGGTTCAGGTCGGCCCAGGCGCGAGAGCGGTGAGTACCGCCTGGCGGTCCGCACCGTATGCCCGAAAATACCCCCGGGGGTACTCATGCTACGCTCGATACATACCCCCGGGGGTAATTCTCAGACAAGGAGCGACGCGTGTTCTTCATCGACACCCTTGAACTGGAAGGGCTCGGCAACCGCAGTTACCTGACGGGCGGCGCCCACACGGCCGTGGCGGTGGATCCGCCCCGCGACATCGACCAGGTACTCGCAGTGGCGGCCCGGCGCGGCGTGCGGATCTCGCACGTCGTGGAGACTCACGTCCACAACGACTACGTCTCCGGAGGCCTGGACCTGGCCCGCCTCACCGGCGCGGTGTACCACGTGCCCGCCGCAGCCCGAGTGTCCTTCGCCCGCACCCCCGTCCATGACGGCGACACCTTCGCCGTGGACGAGGGGATCACGCTGCGAGCCCTGGCCACTCCCGGCCACACCCCGCACCACACCTCCTACGTACTGGAGGAACAGGGAGCAGCCGCTGCCGTTTTCACCGGTGGTTCCCTGTTGATCGGTACGGTGGGACGGCCGGACCTGGTCGAGCCCCGCCTGACCGAGGAACTGGCCCGCGCCCAGCACGCCTCCGCGCAACGGCTGGCCGCCGAACTGCCGGACGAGACCGAGGTCCTTCCCACCCACGGGTTCGGCAGCTTCTGCTCCTCCGCCCAGGCCGACGGGGACGCCACCACCATCGGCAAGGAGAAGGCGGGCAACGACGCCCTCGTCCAAGAGGTCGACGCCTTCGTTGCCGCCCTGCTGTCCGGGCTCGACGACGTGCCCGCCTACTACGCCCACATGGGGCCGGCGAACGCCGCGGGTCCGGCTCCGGTCGACCTCACCACACCTCCTGTGGCGGACGCCACCGACATCGCCGCCCGCCTGGCCGCCGGGGAGTGGGTGGTCGACCTGCGCAACCGCATCGCGTTCGCCCAGGGGCACGTGGCGGGTTCGTTCAACTTCGAGGCCGAGGGGAAGGTGGCCACCTACCTGGCGTGGCTGATCCCCTGGGGCAAGCCCGTCACGCTGCTCGCGGAGTCCCCCGAGCAGCTGGCGAAGGCCCAGCGCGAACTGGTCCGGGTCGGGATCGACCGCCCTGCCGCCGCTGCCATCGGTGAGCCCGCCCAATGGATCTCCTCGCACGAGGAGCTGCGGCGCTTCCCGCGAGCCACCTTCGCCGACCTCGCAGCGCTGGACCCCTACGAGCACCGGATCGTGCTGGACGTACGGCGGGAATCCGAACGCGCGGACGGCTGGATCAAGGATTCGGTGCACATCCCGATCCACCAGCTCCACCGCCGCCAGAGCGAGGTGCCCGCCGGAACCGTGTGGGTCCACTGTGCGGGGGGAATGCGCGCGGGGATCGCCGCCTCCCTGCTCGACGCCGCCGGACGCGACGTCGTGGCCGTCGACGACTCCTTCGACGCCGCCCGCAGCGCGGGCCTTCCGATGGTCTCGGGAACCCGCCCCCACAGCTGACGGCCAGCCCCCATCCCGACGAGAGAAGGACCCTGTGAAGTTTCTCTTCCGGCGCGGCGGTCCCGCCCGCGTGACCGCGGTGGATGCCCATCGGCGTACCCGTGACGAGGGCGCCGTGCTGCTCGACGTACGCGAGCCTGCGGAGTGGGCGGCGGGCCATGCGCCCGGCGCCGTGCACACCCCACTGTCCGCACTACTGGCCGGCGCCGACCTGCCTCCGACTGCCCTGGGACGGTCACTGATCGTGATCTGCCGCTCCGGGCACCGGTCCCAGCGGGCCGCCAGAGTGCTCACCGGACGGGGAGCGGCGGCCGTCGACGTCGAGGGCGGCATGAACGCCTGGGCCGCGGCGGGACTGCCCGTCGTCGACGACCGCGGGAACAGCGGCTTGATAGCGTGAGCACGCTCATCCTCGCCCTGATCGCGGGAGCCGTTGTCGGTCTGGCCCTCGGCGCGCTCGGGGGCGGCGGGAGCGTGCTCGCGGTTCCGGCACTGATCTACCTGCTCGGATTCACCCCGGCCGCGGCCACCACCGCGTCGCTGGTCATCGTCACCGCCACAGCCGCCACCTCCCTCCGCGCCCATGCCGCCTCCGGCAACGTCCGCTGGAAAACCGGCATGTTCTTCGCAGCCGCCGGTATCGCTCCGGCCATGGCGGCAGCCGCCCTCGCCGCACGGGTGCCCGGACAGCTGCTCACCGCCGCGTTCGCAGCCGTCGCGGGTTTCGCGGCCCTGCGCATGCTCAGGTCACCGGCGGCCGAGCACGAGTTCCGCCCGGTCCGCCCGGTACGGGCCGCCGGAGCCGGCGCGGGCCTGGGTGCGGTCACCGGGTTCCTGGGCGTCGGCGGCGGATTCCTCGCCGTCCCCGCCCTCGTAGGAGTGCTGGGCCTGAGGATGCGGGCGGCCATCGGGACCAGCCTGCTCGTCATCACCGTCAACTCGCTCGCCGCGCTCACCGTCCGTGCCGGCGGTGCCACCCCTCTGGACTGGGCGGTCGTCGCACCCTTCACCGGGGCGGCGATACTGGGCGCCTGGGACGGAAAGCGCCTGTCCGCCATGGTCACGGGACCGACCCTGCAACGGATCTTCGCAGTCGTGCTGCTGTTCGTAGCGGCCTTCATGCTCACCGACGCGATCCGCTGACAGCGGATCCCCCGCGGCCACACCCCCACAGCCGACCCGGTATCCGGACACGGCCACCGACACCGACACCCCGATACACCGACCAGGAGACAGTCCCCATGGCCACCCCCCACGCCCTCAGCCCCGCACAGGCCCTCCCCCGCCTGCACGACCTCATCGTCCTCGACGTCCGCACTCCCGGCGAATACGCCACGGGCCACGTGCCCGGCGCCCTGAACATCCCCCTCGATCAGATCGCACGCGCCCTCCCCGCCATCCGCCACGCCGCCGACCGCGGCGACATCCTGGTCGTCTGCGCCTCCGGAGCGCGCTCCGACAGTGCCTGCAAGACACTCGCCGAGCACGGCATCGACACCGCCACCCTCGCCGGGGGCACCGGCGCCTGGGCCGCCGCGGGCCACGACCTCCACCGCCCCCCGCAGGCCGCACGCACGGCGTGGGCCATGGAGCGCCAGGTCCGCCTGACCGCCGGCACGCTCGTCCTCGCGGGCCTCGGGCTCGGCCGGCTCCACCCCGCCTTCCGGCTCGTCTCCGCCGCCGTCGCCGCCGGCCTGACCTTCTCCGCCCTCACCGACACCTGCGGCATGGCAGCCGTGCTCGCGAAGCTCCCCCACAACCGTCCGCGGGCGAGCGACCTCGATGCCGCACTCGCGGCCCTCCTCGATCAGCACCCCCGGGGGTGAATACCCCCTGGGGTACCATGGAGGTGAACAGCACACCCAGCAGGAGGTATCCGGTGAAGGTCGATGACGACGCGGTCAGCTCAGTCCTCAACCGACTGCGCCGCGCCCAGGGACAGCTCGCCGGGGTCATCGCCATGATCGAAGCCGGCCGCGACTGCAAGGACGTCGTCACCCAGCTCGCCGCCGTCTCCAAGGCACTCGACCGCGCCGGATTCAAAATCGTCGCCAGTGGCATGCGCCAGTGCATGAACAACGCCGACGAGACTCAGGCACCCATGACCGAGGAAGAACTCGAAAAGCTCTTCCTCACCCTCGCCTGACACCGGCCGCCTGCCGCGCCGCCGTTGTTCCACGGCAAGCCCGGCCTAGGGTCTGTATCGAGTTGCCCGCGGCGTCGCGACGCCCGGCACGCACCCTCGGCGCACGAGCCACATGCCCTAGTAGCTCCGCTACGAGGACATTCGTCCCGCACCCCGAGGGCACGCCCCGAACGCCGCTCCTTGCTCCACGGGGCAACTCGATACAGACCCTAGCGCCCCGACCTGACTTCACTCGGACCGCAGCCTGCGGACCCGGGCGCCGAACACCCGCCAGCGCCGCTCGTTGTCGCGCACGAGTACTGCCGATTCCGAGAGGAGGTCCGACGCCCGGTCGAGCAGCTCGCACGCCGAGAAGATGTAGGCAGGGGCGTTCCTTTCGGAACCGAGGTCGGACCGCAGCGACGCGGGAGAGAACGTGACCCGGTCCAACAGGTCGAGGCAGCGGTGCAGCAGCCTGGCGACCAGCGCCAGCAGGCCCGCCGACTGCCAGTCGTTGGCGATGATGCGGTGGCGCTCCCCGAGCAGGTCGGCCAGCGCCGGGTAGGCGGCCAGCTGGCCGACGGACTCCCATGACTGCTCCATGGCGTGCGCCAGCCAGGTTCCGGTCTGGTCGCTGTCCTGCGCGACCTCCCTGAGATCCCGCTTCAACCGCTGGAGCTCGACGGGCTCGCCCTCCCCTTCCATGAAGAGGATCCCCGACTCCGCGACAAGCCCAGGGGCATTGAGATCCTCCGCACCGGCGAACTCATGCCCCACGGAGTCTCGGACATCGGTCACACTCCATCGGGCCGCCAGCGACTTCAGTGCCCGGGAGCAGGCCTGCAGTTCGTCCGCCTGCCGCAACGGAGCCTGCGAGTAGAACTGCTCGTGCTCGCGATGGAACCGCGCAAGGTTGGCGATCACCCGCAACAGCGGTTCCGGAGGTCTGGTCCGCGCCTCGTCCTCGGGCATGCGAGCAGTGTGCGCCCCGGGCCACACCCCCGAACAGCGACACGCCGCCCGGCCGTGCCGGGCTCAGCCCCGGTGCGGCCGGCTGGCGGACGCTCAGCACGGACCGCTCGGCCGGGCACCGGCCGCGCCTCTGCCGCCACAGGGCCGGTCGGACCTCCGCCGTGGCCCACAGGACCCTGCGCACGCACCTGCTCGGGGTGCTCAGATGGAAGGGAAGAAGGGTCCCGACCCCACCTGCCCGCCCCCGGGGGCGACGACAGGATCCGCGACCGAACACGGCGAAGGAGCCGGTCATGCCCGCATCTCGGTACACCGTCAGTGACGTCATGACACACACTGCCGTCGCCATAGGCCGCGAGGCGTCCTACAAGGAGATCGTCGAGCTTCTGCACGAGTGGAAGGTCAGCGCCGTTCCGGTCCTGGAAGGCGAAGGCCGCGTCGTGGGCGTGGTCTCGGAGGCCGACCTCCTGCCCAAGGAGGAGTTCCGGCGCGAGGAGCCGCGCCTCCCGGAGCAGCTGGATGAGGCTTCCAAGGCCGGGGGCGTACTCGCCGAGGACCTGATGTCGAGCCCAGCCGTCACCGTCCACCCGGACGCCACCACTGCCGAAGCCGCCCGCATCATGGCCCGCAGGCACGTCAAGCGCCTGCCGGTCGTGAATCAGCTGGGCATGCTGGAGGGCGTCGTCAGCCGCAGCGACTTGCTGAAGGTCTTCCTCCGGCCCGACGAGGAGCTGGAAGAGGAAATCCGGCAGGCCGTACTGACCGACCTCGCGCCGGGCATGACGTCCCTGGACTTCTCGGTGCGCGAAGGCGTCGTCACGCTCCGGGGCCCCCTGCACGATCGCGCTCTCGTCCCCCTTCTGGCCCGCGCCATCAGGGCCGTCGAAGGGGTCGTCGACGTGCGGATCGAACTGGACGGAACCGTCTCTGCCGCGGCATAGGCCCCAGCGGGCGCGGTGTGCTCCCGCCTTACCTGTCGGAGCAGACCGTCAAGATTCTCGTCTCCCGCCTTCCGGGCAGGCGGGGTGTCGAGCGCGGGGATGGCCGGATCCGGACGGTCGGACGCAAACGGCTCCTGCGGCTTGCGAGGTGCCGAGGGGTCCGAGCGGCCCCCGACGAGGACCGTTCGGCCCTCCCCCGGCAGCCCGGGGCCGGAGGAGGGTGGTTGCGGACCAGACTCCACAGACCGTGGTGGACGAGGAGCCCGTCATGACCCATCCGATCATCACCAAGCAACGCCGCCCTACCACCGCCTACCGGCTCTCGGACTATGAGGAGACCTGCGCGGCGTTCACCTGGGATCAGGCCCGGTCCTGGCTGTGCGGCCTCCCCGACGGGGGTCTGAACATCGCTTTCGAAGCGGTCGACCGGCACGTCATGGCCGGTCACGGCGGCTGGGAGGCCCTGCGGTGCGTGGCCTCGGACGACTCCGTGACACATGTGAGCTATGCGGAGCTCGCCGACGAAGCGTCCCGGTTCGCCAACGTCCTCGCGGGTCTGGGAACGGCGCCGGGAGAACGGGTCTTCACCCTCATGGGCCGACGCAGGGAGCTCTACGTCACGGTGCTCGGCACGCTGCGAGCCCGACTCGTCCTCTGCCCGCTCTTCGCGGCGTTCGGCCCCGAGCCGGTCCGTCAGCGGCTGGCCCTGGGTGGCGCCCGGGTCCTGGTCACCACCGAGGCCCTGTACCGGCGCAAGGTCGAGGGGATCCGGCAGGCGCTCCCGGGCCTGACCGACGTGCTGCTGGTCGGTCCCGTCACCGATCCGCCGGCCGGCACCCTGGTGCTCGACCGTTTGATGGAGCACGCCTCGCCGGTGTTCCCGGTGCCGCCGACCGACCCCGAGGACATGGCCCTGCTCCACTTCACCAGTGGGACGACGGGCGCGCCCAAGGGTGCGGTCCACGTGCACGAAGCGGTCGTGGCGCACCATGCCACGGCGGCGTTCGCGCTGGATCTCGGCCCTCGGGACGTGTACTGGTGCACGGCCGACCCGGGCTGGGTGACGGGTACCTCGTACGGAATCATCGCCCCGCTCACGCACGGCGCGACAGTGGTGGTGGACGAGGGAGACTTCGACGTCCACCGTTGGTACCGGATCCTCGACACCCACAAGGTCGCGGTCTGGTACACGGCGCCGACGGCGATACGCATGCTGATGCGTGCGACACCCCCGGGCAGCGGCAGAGCCCTCCCCGGCCCGTACGACCTGTCGGCCCTCCGGTTCATCGCGAGCGTGGGCGAGCCGCTCAACCCGGAGGCCGTCCGCTGGGGGCAGGAGGTCCTGGGCCTGCCGGTGCACGACAACTGGTGGCAGACCGAGACGGGCGCCATCATGATCGCCAACTACGCTTCCAGCGACATCCGTCCCGGCTCCATGGGGCGGCCGCTCCCCGGCGTGCACGCGGCGATTCTCGAACGCGGGCAGGACGGACGGGTGCTCCTGGACGACGGCCATGTCCGACCCGTGACCCGACCGGGCGTGGAGGGCGAGCTGGCCCTGCGGCCGGGCTGGCCCTCGATGTTCCGTGACTACCTGAACGACCGCGCACGCTATGACGCCTGCTTCGCCGACGGCTGGTACCTGACCGGCGATCTGGCGAAACGGGACGAGGACGGGTGGTTCTGGTTCGTCGGGCGCGCGGACGACGTGATCAAATCCGCCGGTCATCTCATCGGACCGTTCGAGGTGGAGAGCGCACTCATGGAGCACCCGGCTGTGGCCGAGGCAGGGGTGATCGGCCGCCCCGACCCCGTCGCGGGGGCCGTGGTCAAGGCGTTCGTCTCCCTGCGCCCCGGACACGAACCGCAGGCCGCGCTGAAGCGCGAGCTGCTGGCGTTCGCCCGCCGGCGGCTCGGTCCCGCCGTGGCCCCGCGTGAGATCGAGTTCGACCAGAACCTGCCCAGAACCCGCAGTGGCAAGGTCATGCGCCGCCTGTTGCGCGCCCGTGAACTCGGGTTGCCCGAGGGCGACCTGTCGACGCTGGAAGGTCCCGTCCGGGACCTGTGAGGAAAGGCACGGCCATGAGCACCACCACCCGGCGGGCCACCGGTGCGAAACGCGTCGCCGCCCGGCGAACCACTCCGGCGCCACCAACGGCAGGCCAGGGACCCGGCCATGACCACCAGCTCGAACTGCTCCGGCAGATGCTGCTGATCCGACGCTTCGAAGAACGCTGTGTCGAGCTCTACAGCGCCGAGAAGATCCGCGGCTTCGTGCACCTCTACATCGGCGAGGAAGCCGTCGCCGTGGGGGTCGGGCAGGCGCTGCGCGATGACGACGCCGTGGTCTCCACCTACCGCGAGCACGGCCACGCCCTCGCCCGGGGCGTGCCGGCCGGTGCCGTGATGGCCGAGATGTTCGGCAAGGCCACCGGGTGCAGTCGCGGGCGCGGTGGGTCGATGCACCTGTTCGACGCCGGACGGCGGTTCTACGGCGGCAACGCGATCGTCGCCGGGGGACTGCCCCTGGCCGCCGGGCTGGCCCTCGCCGACCGGATGCGTGGCATCGAACGGGTGACCTGCTGCTTCTTCGGTGACGGGGCCTACGCGGAGGGAGAGTTCCACGAGACGGCCAACCTCGCCGCGCTGTGGCAGCTGCCGCTGCTGCTGGTCTGCGAGAACAACCTGTACGCCATGGGGACCAGTCTGGCGCGGGAACACGCCCAAACGAACCTCGCGATGCGTGCCGCGTCGTACGGTATGCCCGCGTGGACGGTCGACGGCATGGACGTGCTTGCCGTCGAGGCGACCGCGCGGAAGGCTGCCGAATCCGTCAGGGCGGGCGGCGGTCCGCACTTCCTGGAGGCACGGACGTACCGCTTCCGGGCCCATTCGATGTACGACCCGGACCGTTATCGCGACAAGGACGAGATCGCGCGGTGGAAGACGCGGGACCCGCTGGCCGGCCTGGAGGATCGGATGCGTGTCGAAGGAGGCCTGGGCGACCTTGCGAGGAAGCGGCTGGAGGAGGACGTGACCGCCGAGATCGACGCGTCCGTCCGCGCCGCCGAGGCCGCCCCGTACGAACCGGTCACGGACCTGTTGCGGTTCGTGACGAGCCCTGCCGGGGGTGCGCCGTGAACGCCCGCCGGTCCGCGGGTACCGCCTCGACGGCCCGTACGACGTACCGGGAAGCGCTGCGCGACGGGCTGCGGGACGCGCTGCGGACCGACGACCGGGTCTTCCTCATGGGTGAGGACGTGGGCCGGTACGGCGGTTGCTTCGGTGTGAGCCTGGGCCTGCTGGAGGAGTTCGGACCCGACCGGATCCGCGACACTCCCCTGTCGGAGTCCGCCTTCGTCGGCGCGGGCATCGGTGCCGCGCTGGGCGGGCTGCGTCCGGTCGTCGAAATCATGACCGTCAATTTCAGCCTGCTCGCCCTCGACCAGATCCTCAACAACGCGGCGACGCTGCTGCACATGTCCGGCGGACAGCTGAACGTACCGATCGTGATCCGCATGACCACCGGCGCGGGCCGCCAGCTCGCCGCCCAGCACTCGCACAGTCTGGAAGGCTGGTACGCCCACATCCCCGGCATCCGGGTGCTCACCCCCGCCACCGTGGACGACGCCCGGCACATGCTGGCCGCGGCGCTCGACGACCCCGACCCGGTCGTGATGTTCGAACACGGCAGCCTCTACAACGAGGAGGGCCTGCTGGACGGTACGGTCGGTTCCGTCGGCCTGGACTCCGCGGCGGTACGCCGGCCGGGCACGGACGTCTCCGTCATCACCTACGGGGGGTCGCTGCCCAAGGCCATGGCCGCCGCCGAGACCCTGGCCGAGGACGGCATCGGCGTCGAGGTGGTCGACCTGCGGTCCCTGCGCCCCCTGGACGACGCGACGGTACTGGCGTCCGTCGCCCGGACCCACCGGGCCGTGATCGTGGACGAGGCCTGGCGCAGCGGCAGCATCTCCGCGGAGGTCGCGGCCCGCATCTCGGAGCGCTCCTTCTACGAACTCGACGCACCGGTCCAGCGGGTCTGCAGCCAGGAGGTGCCGATCCCCTACGCGCGACAGCTGGAGGAAGCCGCTCTGCCGCAGGTCGCCTCCATCGTGGCAGCGGTCCGGCAGGCGGTGGCCTGACGTGGGCGAGTTCACCATGCCGTCCCTCGGAGCCGACATGGACGAGGGGACCCTGGTCGAGTGGCTGACCGCCGAGGGAGCCGAGGTCGCACGCGGGGACGTCGTCGCGGTGGTGGAGACGGCCAAGTCGACGATCGAGGTGGAGTGCTTCGAGTCCGGCACGGTGACCGAGCTGCTGGTCGAGCCCGGGGCGACCGTCCCCGTGGGAACGCCCCTGGCGGTCATCTCCCCCACCGCACCGGTACCGCCCCCCGCCGCGCGCGGAGCCGTCCCGGCCGAAGAGGGGACGGCCACCCCCCTCGTCCGGCACCAGGCGGCCGAGGAAGGCGTGGACCTCAAAGCTCTGCAGGGCAGCGGCCGCGGCGGCCGGATCACGCGGTCGGACGTCTCCCGGGCCGCTCATCCGGGACCCTCCCGCATCAAGGCATCACCCCTCGCGCGGCGCCTGGCGGACTCTCTCGGCGTCGACCTCGCCACCGTCCGGGGCTCGGGCCGCAACGGCGCGGTCAAGGCGGACGACGTCCGTGCCGCGGCCGCATCCGGCACCGGCACCGGCACCGGCCACGCCGCGGTCGTGACGGAAGCGGCCGTAGCGGCCGGGCCTCGACGCACCGCCACGCCCACCCCCCCTGATTCGGGCAAAGCCTCCTCCGCCGGCGACCGCGCCGCCATTGCCCGGCTGATGTCCCGCGCCAAACGCGAGATCCCGCATTACTACCTGTCCACCACCGTCGACCTGGCCGCGGCGCTGGAGTGGATGCGTCGGCAGAACAGCACGCGGCCGGTCGGCGAGCGCCTCGTACCGGCCGCGCTGCTGCTGAAGGCGGTGGCACTGGCCGCACGCGAGGTGCCCGAACTGAACGGCCACTGGACGGACGGCCGCTTCGTCGCGGCTGCCGGTGTCCGGCTCGGCACCGCCGTGTCCCTGCGCGGAGGCGGCCTCGTGGCTCCGGCGCTGGCCGACGCCGACCGCATGCCCCTCACCGATGTGATGGCAGCGTTGAAGGACCTCGTCTCCCGGGCCCGCCACGGCAGGCTCCGTGCTTCGGAGACCGCCGACCCGACGCTCACGGTGACCAACCTCGGAGACCAGGGGGTCGAGTCGGTGTTCGGCGTGATCTATCCGCCCCAGGTGGCGATGGTCGGCCTCGGTCGGGTGACCGAGCGCCCCGTAGCCGTCGCCGGCATGATCGCCCTCCACCCGACCGTCACCGCCACCCTGTCCGCCGACCACCGGGCCAGCGACGGCGCGACCGGTGCCCGTTTCCTCACCGCGCTCGACCGCCTGCTCCAGCATCCGGAGGACTTGTGACCCGCGAAGAGGCCCTCGAAACGATCAAAGCCGTGATCGAGGAGGTCGTCCCCGGCGCCGATCCTTCGGCGGTGTCGGCTGACGAGAACTTCCGCGAGGGTCTGGAGATGGACTCACTGGACTTCCTCTCCTTCGTCGAGGCGCTCAGCGGGCGTACGGGGCTGGCCCTCCCGGAACAGGACTACCCCGCGCTCACCACCCTCGGCGGATGCGCGGACTACGTGGCCGAGCACACCGAAGGCGCACCGTCCGATGCCACGTAGACGGTCGGCGGGCACCGGCTGGTCAGCCCACGACACGGGCCCGGTCGGCCCTACCTCAGGCAGGCGTGGAACAGCAGGCTGGAAGGGCGATCCGCGGTTGGAGGCACCATGAAGCACATGCGCACCGTGAACGACGTCATGACGCACGCCGTCGTCTCCCTCGACCTCGCGGCGCCCGTCCACGACATCGTCGCGACCATGCGGCGGTGGGGCTTCGGCTCCCTGCCCGTCCTCTCGCCCGAGGGCCGTGTGGCCGGTGTCGTGTCCGAGGCCGACCTGCTGGCCAAGGCGGAGGGCACCGACGCATCGCACACCGTGACGGCAGCACAGCTGATGACCGTTCCACCGGTGACCGTGCCCAAGGACGCCTCGATCGCCGGCGCCGCCCGGCTGATGGCGCGGGGACACTTCAAACGGCTGCCGGTGGTCGACGGCGGCGGCCGGCTGGTCGGCGTCGTCAGTCGAGGCGACCTGCTGAAGATCTATCTGCGCCCCGACGAGGACATCGCCGAAGAACTGCGGGAGCTGTTCATGACGCGGCTGATTCCCTCGGGAACGGCGACCGTGCGGATCCACGTCGACCACGGCGTCGTACGGCTGGATGGCGACGTATCCGATCCGGCCCTGGTCGGCGTACTGCCGCGCATCGCGCGTTCGGTGCCCGGGGTCGTGGACGTCTCGTCAGGACTGCACTCGAAGGTGACGGCCTGAACGCGACGGCGGGCGGGCAACTACGAAGGAGGATCCGGTGAGGCACAGGGAAGTGCGCGAGCTGATGACCGGTGAGGTCGTCACGGTCGCCCGCAACGCCACGTTCAAGGACATCCTGCGGACACTCGGCGAACACGACGTGTCCGCCGTGGCGGTCACCGACACCCGCGGACGCCCTCTCGGCGTGATCTCGGAGGGCGACCTGCTCCCGAAGTCCGCCGACCAAGGCGATTGGTACGGCTCGCTGCCGCGCCCCGAACGATGGGAGAGCGACAAGGCGGCCGGCACGAGCGCGGAGGAACTGATGTCGGCACCGCCCGTCTGCGCCCGGCCCGACTGGACCGTGGCCGAGGCCGCCCGGCTCATGGAGAGCCAGCGGGTCAAGCGGCTCCTGGTCGTCGACGACTCCGACATCCTCGTGGGCATCGTGACCCGCGGCGACCTGCTGCGGGTCTTCCTGCGCGACGACGACGCCATCCGCCACGAGATCACCGGGGAGGTCCTCGACCGGACCCTGCACCTGGATCCCGTGTCCGTGTCCGTCGACGTGGCGGACGGGCGGGTGACCCTCCACGGGGTGGTGCGCTTGCGAAGTCTCGTTCCGGTCGTGGAGCGCCTCTGCCGCACGGTGGACGGCGTCGTCCGGGTCGACGCGCACCTCGCGTGGGAGACGGACGACACCGGTACAGGCCGTTGAGAAGGGGAGGGGACCAACGATGAACGTGTCGGAAGCCATGACCACGCCCGCGGTGAGGGTCACCGGGTCGACGACCATCAGGGACGCGGCACGGCACATGGGCGTGCACGGCGTCGGCTGTCTCGCCGTGGCGGAAGGCGAGGAACTGCTGGGTGTCGTCACCGACCGTGACATCGTGCTGCGCGGGGTGGTCCAAGGCCTGGACCTCGAACATCCGGTACAGGAGATCATGACCACACCGGCCGTGACCGTCGGCGCCGACGAGGACATCAGCGCTGCGTACCGGACGTTCCGCAACAGCGGCGTCCGGCGCCTACCGGTCCTGGACGGGCAGCATCTCGTGGGCATGCTGACGGTGGACGATCTCCTGATGGACGTCTTCCGAAGGGTCGGCGACCTGCTCGGCCCCATCGCCTGGAGCGTGCTGGACGAACCCCCCGGGCCGCAGGACGAGATCGGGCCGCGCGCACCAGTGGACGGAAAGAGTCCACCCGCTTCTCGCGGATCCTGATCGTGCGGTGCACGGCCGCCGGCCGCTTCTCCGCATCCTCAACCTCGGACCCCTTCCGCCACTTCCATGAAACCGCCGGCCGCAGCAGTCCGCCAGGGCCGAACGGCCCCCTTTCCTCCCCGATGGCCCCTTTCCTCCCCGATCGGGCACGGAGCAGCCCCGCCGCGGGGCGGGGCTGCCTTTCAGGCGGCTTCGGCGAGTTCACTGCTGATGTGGTGGGCCCACGTCCGAATGCGCTCGGGGTTGCGGAAATCGCCGCCTTTCCCGTGGCGGACCAGTGCCTTCGCGAGAAAGCCCGGTGTGCTCGTGGTGATGCTGCCTCCGAAGGTGGCGTGCTCGCGTGCGCCCAGCCGTTCCATCTGCTCGGCCACGGCCGGAACGGGCGGGATGTCCCGGCGCTCCGCAGAGCTGTCGACCGGTCCGCTGCTGAACAGCCAGACAGGGCGGTGCCTGAGGTGGTGCGCGTTGCGTTCCGCGCAGTGCCGGGCCTTGCCGCTCCACCGGCCGGCGTACAGGGACCCGCCGAGGACGACGGCGTCGAAGCCGCGGACGTCGTCCACGTCGTCCGCCGGGAGCACGACGGCGTCGAAGCCGTCCTCGCGGAGGGTCCTGCCGATCTCCGACGCGATCCCGGCGGTCGCGCCGTGCTTGCTTCCGTAGGCGACCAGCACCCTCTTGCCGGTCATGGCGCTTCGCCCTGCTGCTCGTCCTGAGGGCGCTTGACGGGGATGGTGCGGCGGCCCGCGGGGGGCTCGGCCTCCATGGCGATGCGGACCGTCAGGATGCCGTCCTTGTACGCGGCGTCGACCTCGTCGGGCGGGATCCGGCCGGGAAGGCGGACACTGCGGCGGAAGAACCCGTAGCGGAATTCGGAGTGGTCCTTCTCCTCCGTGCTCTCGGTGTGCTCGGCGCTCACGGTGAGGGTGTCGCCGTCCACCGTGATCTCGATGTCCTTCTCGGGGTCCATTCCGGGCAGTTCGGCGCGGAGCGTGTACATGCCGTCGTTGCTGGTCACCTCGATCGCGATCGTGTGGGTGCCGAAGGCCGACCGCCACATGGGCAAGCGCGGGAAGTCGGCTCCGAACCAGTCGGTGAGGTCGGGGAAGAGGCTGCGCCTCCGCTCCATCTGCGTGCCTGTCATGGGATGCTCCTGGGTCTGCGGCGCCGTCATCCGGCGCCTTCGTGAGGTTCTGTCATCACGGTCGCCCCGGGACCGCACATTCCGCTTGGGCCTGTCGGGGCAGCGACAGGACCATTCGGCCCCGCCGGCGGGTGGAGCGGCTGTCCTCAGGACTCTCCACGCCTTCGCCGCGACGTCGTCGATCCGCTCCACCTCGAAGGCGCCGTCCGTCCGTGCGGGTCCGGGCAGGGGCCGTTCGGGCCGGGGAGGGGACCACAGGGCCCATGCGCGGGCCGGGCGGGACCCCGAGACTGGAGGCGGACTCGGATCAGGAGGTCGTCGATGAGCACTCCGTCACCCACCCGAATCGCCACCGCGCTGCCCGCGGACTGTCGCACCCGCCTGATGGAGATGGCCCAGGAGGTCAACTTCGACGAAGGGACGCGCCTCTTCCGCGAGGGCGGCCACGCCGACAGGTTCTGGATCGTCCGGTCCGGCACCGTCACCCTGGACGTCCACGTGCCCGGTCGGCGCGCGGCGGTCGTCGAAAGCCTCGGTTCCGGTGAACTCGTCGGCTGTTCATGGCTGTTCAAGCCCTACACCTGGCGTCTGGGCGCGGACGCGATGACTCCTGTACGCGCGTACGAGTTCGACGCCGCGCGCGTCCGGATGCTGATGGACACCGATCCCGTCTTCGGTTCCGCCATCGGCCACTGGGTCGGGCAGGTTCTCGCCCACCGGCTGCAGGCCACGCGGATCCGCCTGCTCGATCTGTACGCCCCGTACGGCAGTGGAAGCTTCCTGTAAGCCACCCGTATGACCGGGGGTCCGGCGTGGCCCCGCCCGGAGGCGGTCTCACGTGCGCGTGCGGGCTAGGGTCTGTATCGAGTTGCCCCGTGGAGCAGGGAGCGGCGTTCGGTGCGTGCCCTCGGCGTGCGGGACGGATGTCCTCGTAGCGGAGCTACTAGGGCATGTGGCTCGTGCGCCGAGGGTGCGTGCCGGGCGTCGCGACGCCGCGGGGCAACTCGATACAGACCCTAGCGCGCGGCCCCGCCTGCGTCAGGGGAGTGCCCCGGGCCCTCGTGCAGGTGCCTGACGTGGGCGTCAGGGCCGGGGAAGAAGACAGTGGTACGTCCGGTGTCGGACCAGCGGACGTCGTACGGCGGAGTGCCGTCCGGGTGGTGCAGGGCGATGACCTCGCCGTCCCGGCCGGGCTTGCCGACGCTCGGTCCGCCCACCACGATCTGGTCGCCGACCTCGGCATGGACGCCCGGTCCGTAGTGCGGTGCGAACGTGCTCATGATCATGCCTTTCTGCGAAACGCGCCCCGCAACAGCCGGGCGGCCGCGAATGCCGCGAGAGCGGCGGCCGAAGCGAGCCAGACCCCGGTCCAGCCCACTGGTTCGGTGTCCAGCAGCGATTGCAGCCACGGCACGTACAGGGCGGCCATCGCCAGCAGGGCGGATCCCGCCACCGAGGCGGGAAGGAAGAGGTTCGCCCTGGTCAGCAGACGGGCCCGCAGGCCGAGCGCCACACCGAGCTGGGCTGCGAGCAGGGCCAGGAAGAGCACGCTCTGCCAGGGCAGGTCCAGTGTGCGCGCGGCCGCGCCCGCAAGCAGGCTGACCGCCGTCACGGCGCAGGCGAGGACGAGGAGGCGCTGCCACACGCCCGCGGCGAGGATGTGCTGGCCGGGAGGCCGCGGCGGCCGACGCATGGCCCCCGGCGAGACGGGTTCCGCGCCCATGGCCACGCCCGTCAGGCCGTGGGTGAGGAGGTTGATCCACAGGATCTGCCCCGCGCGCAGCGGCAGGGGCAGGCCGAGCAGGGGGCCGATCAGCATCACGAGGATTTCGGCGGCTCCGCCGGCCATGGCGTAGACGAGGAAGCGCCGGATGTTGTCGTACACCCGGCGTCCTTCCTCGACGGCGGTGACCACGGTGGCGAGTTCGTCGTCGGTGAGGACGAGATCGGCGGCCTGGCGGGCCACCTCCGTACCACGGGCGCCCATGGCGACCCCGATGTCGGCCTGGTGGAGGGCGGGACCGTCGTTGACTCCGTCCCCGGTCATGGCGGTGACCGCACCGTGGGATCTCCAGGCGTGCACGATGTCCAGCTTCTGCTGGGGGTCGGTGCGGGCGAAGACCCGGACGCCGGTCAGGTCGGTGTCGGGGGCGGCGGCCAGCTGGGCGCCGGTGAGGATCTCGGCGGCCTCGCCCTCCCGGACGAGGCCGGTGCTCTCGGCAATGGCGCGTGCCGTCGCCGGATGGTCACCGGTGATCATCACGGGTGTGATGCCGGCCGCGCGGCAGGCCGCGAGGGTCGCGGACGCCGCGGCTTTGGGCGGGTCGCTGATCGCGATCAGGCCCAGGAGTCGCAGTTCCCGCTCCGCTTCGGTGGCGGGCAGGGGCTGCCAGAGCCGCTCGGTGCCGGCCACCGCCAGAACGCGGAATCCTTCGCGAGCCAGCGCGGCGGCCTGTTCACGGGCCTGTTCCAGGAGGCGGGACGGTTCGTCGAGCACGGAGGGGTTGAGAACGGCCTCGGGGGCTCCCTTGAGGCAGACCAGCACGTTCCCGTAGGGCAGGTGGTGCAGGGTGGTCATGCGCTTGCGCATGCTGTCGAACGGCGCTTCAGCGATCCGGGGGCATTCCCGGTGCAGCTCCGCGGGGTCGGGGCAGCCTGCCTTGGCGGCGGCGGCCAGCAGCGCCGCCTCCATGGGATCGCCCACCGCGGCCCAGGTGTCCTGTGCGGTTCCCGACGGCTTGAGGGCGGCGTCGTTGCAGAGCGCCGCCGTGGTGAGGAGTTCCTGGATCGGGCGGAGCTGCTCAGGCGTCAGGGGGTGCCCGGCGCGGGTCAGTTCTCCGTGGGGGTTGTAGCCGCTGCCCGATACGTCGGCGGAACCGGACGGGGTCCACAGGTGCTGGACGACCATGCGGCCCTCGGTGAGAGTGCCGGTCTTGTCCGTGGCCAGCACGCTGACCGAGCCCAGCGTCTCGACGGCCGGCAGGCGCCGGACGAGGGCCCCTCTGGCGGCCATCCGGCGGGCGCCGAGGGCCAGGGCGAGGGTGACCACGGCCGGAAGGGACTCGGGCACGGCCGCGACGGCCAGGCTGATGGCGGTGACGGCCATCGTGTCCGGTGCGAGGCCGCGAACCAGCCCCAGGGCGAAGAAGAGCACGCACAGGGTGATGGTGACGACGGCGAGTACGCGGCCGAGCGAGGCCAGCCTGAGCTGCAGCGGGGTCGGTTCGTGGCCGTTGCCGTCCAACAGCGCGGCGATGCGGCCGAGCGCACTCGTCGGGCCGGTGGCCGTGGCGGTGGCCGTTGCGCGACCGCGGACGACCACGGTGCCGGCGGACACCGGTTCCCCCCGCGCCTTGTCATTGGGCACGGACTCGCCGGTGAGCATGGACTCGTCCATCAGGAGCGCGGATGCTTCGACGAGTCGGGCGTCGGCGGCGACGATGTCGCCCTCGCCCAGCAGCAGGGTGTCCCCGGGCACCACGAGTGCTGCGGGGACCTCGTGTGGGACGCCGTCGCGCAGCACACGGGCGTGGGGGGCCGAGAGGGCGGAGAGCGCGGCCACGGCATGGTCGGTCCGGACCTCTTGCGCGACCCCCACGGTGGTGTTGAAGACGACCACGAGTCCGATCACGACCGCGTCGGGGTAGTCTCCGATCGCGATGGTGAGCAGGGCGGCACCCAGCAGCACCATGATCAGCGGATCTCGCAGTTGGGCCAGCACCCGGCGGTGAAGGGGTGTCGGCCTGGGCGGTGGTACCTCGTTGCGGCCGTGACGGGCCAGCCGGCGTTCGGCCTCGGCCTGTGTCAGCCCCGGGTGGCCCGGGGCACGCGGGGCCGGTGCGTCGGTCGTGCGGCTGGTCATGTCGGGCTCATCCGTCGGGGACGGTGACGACCGGACAGTGCGCCCGGTGCAGGAGACCGTGCACCGTGGATCCCAGCCGCATGCCGGTGTAGCCGCCTCGGCCGCGGCGGCCCACGACGACGGCCAGAGCATGCTCGGCCGCCCGGGCCAGTTCCTCGACGGGATGGCCGACCAGCACCTCGTGTGTGAGGACCACGTCCGGATACTTCCCGGACAGTCCGGCGGTGGTCTCGGCCAGCACGGCTCGCTGCGCCTGGAGGGCGACTTCCTCGTCGTGCAGCAGGAAGACCGGCGGCTGCCACACCGAGATGGCCCGTACCCGCGCTCCGCGCAGGTCTGCCTCGTCGAAGGCGAATTCGAGGGCCGCGGCCGAGGCCCTGCTCCCGTCGATGCCGACGACGATGTACAGCGGCCGTTGCGTGATGTGCTCGGCGCCGCCCACGACGACGACGGGGCAGGACGCCTGCGCCGTCACCGGGAGCACGAGCGATCCGGCGCTGAGTACCTCCGCGACGCGGCCCAGGTGCCGGGAGCCGAGCACGACCATGCGGGCCTGCTCTCCCATGGCCGCTATGACGGGGGCGGGAAAGCCACCCCGCAGATCGGTGGCCACGACCAGCTCGGGATGCCGTTGCCGGACCCAGTCCCGGGCCTGCTCCAGCCTCTCGGTACCCGCTCCTCGCAGAGCGGTCAGCCGTGGGGTGTCGTCGATGTGCGGGGTGTCGTGCTGGGGCGGGACCGCCAGCACGAGGCGGAGGGGAAGCCGACGCCGCAATCCCTCGTCGGCCGCCCAGGCCAGGGGAAGGTGCCAGTCCCTGTCCGGGTCGATTCCCACGACGATGCCGCGAGCACCTTCCCGCGCCGCGGTCACGACCCGCTCCCGGAGCCGCTGCCGAACCGGGGGATGAGGAGGACGGGGCAGTGTGCGTGGTGCACCAGACTGTGCGTGGCCCTGCCGAGACGGCGCGAGAGCCCGAGCGGGGTGGGGTTGCGGCGGCCGCCCATGACCAGGAGGTCGGCGTGCCGGGACGCCTCGACCAGGACTCCGGCGGTGGAGAAGCTCTTCTCCCCGTCGCTGTCGACGGTCAGGTCCGGGAACTCGGCACGGATCGTGTCGGCGATCGCCCGCACGGCCTCCTCGTGCTCCCTGCTGATGGCGTCGACGTCGTCGAGCATGGGTACCACGCTACCGACGGACTGGAGGATGTTCCACACGTGCAGCAGCCGCAGGGACGCCTTGCGCAACCGGGCCTCGTGGGCGGCGTAGCGGGCGCACACCAGGTCGTGTCCGTCGCGGACGGCGGCGAGGACGCTCCCCCGCTCCTCCGCCTCGTCGATGCCGCGGACCACTATGACGGGGGTGCGGGCGACGGCTGCGATGCCCAGTCCGACGGAGCCGAGCATGAGCGAGTCGAAGCCGCCCAGGCCGCGGTTGCCGACGACGAGCGTGCTGGAGAGGCCGGCGGCACGCTGCAGGCTCGTGATGGCGTCCGAGCGGCTGAACTCCGTGGTCACGACCAGACCGGGGTACTCGGCGGTCACGGCCTTCGCCGTGTCGTCCAGGAGCGCCCGGCCGGCGACACGGACCGTTTCGATGGTCTCCGCGGACGCGTACAAGGCCCTGCCCTCGGTGTCCGCGCCGTGGACGATGTGGAGCGGGCGGCCTCGGCGCACGGCCTCCGCCGCGGCCCACAGCGCAGCGCGGCGCGCCGACTCAGAACCGTCGACACCGACGGTGACCGAGCTGGTGCCCGGAGTACGAACTGTGCTTTCCACGGTCACTCCCGAACGAGAAGCCGATGGGGACACCCTCCACGGTGACGGCCGCGGCGCCCTGGCAGGAGGGCCGCCCGGGACCGCCTCGGGGACCAAAGGTCCCCATCGCCGGACGGCCGGACCGGCAGGTGGGGCGAGTGGCCCGTCCGGTCCTCGGACGGGGCCGTTCGGCCCTCGCTTCCCCCTCCGCTCCGGCGGAGGGTGAAGGCACACCCACAGGACTTCGGCCGTACGCGCTCCGGAACGCGGGAGGGTCCTCATGAAGCACATCAAGGTGGCAGACCTGATGACCGGCGAGGTCGTTTCCGTGACGCCGGAAACCCCGTTCAAGGACGTGGCGAAGCTCCTCGCCCAGTACGACGTGTCGGGCCTGCCCGTTCTGGACGACGAGGACCATGTCGTGGGCGTCGTCTCACAGACCGACCTGCTCGCCCCCCGTGCTCCGGTCCCCGGCTCGGGCACCCGGGCCGCCGCGCCCTCGCAGCCCCCCACGGCGGGCTCCCTCATGTCCTCCCCCGCCGTCACCGTCCAGGCCGAGGAGACGGCGAGGGAGGCCGCCCGGCTGATGACGCGCCGTGGCATCGAAAGGCTGCCCGTCGTCGACGTCGAGGACCGCCTCGTCGGCATCGTCACCCGGCGCGACCTCCTCCGTACGTTCCTGCGCCCGGACGCGGAGATACGCCGACGCGTCCAGGACGTACTCGCGGACCTCGCCGGCCTTTCGGCCGAAGCTGTCGAAGTGCACGTCGTGGACGGAATCGTCACCCTGGAGGGCAGCGTGCACCATCGAAGTCAGCTCCCCGTACTCCTCGCCCTCGTCGAAGGGATCGACGGGGTCGTGGCCGTCGCACCGCGCATCACCGCCCGCTGCGACGACCCGGCGAACACCCACGCCGGTCACCGCGTCATGCCGTGGTGACCCACCCGGCCCGCCACACTAAGGAACTCGCCTCATGAAGAACCACGTCACAGTGGGCGTCGACGGCTCCACCGAGAGCCGTGCGGCGGCACGCTGGGCTGCGCGCGAAGCGCTGCTGCGGCAGGTACCGCTACGGCTCGTCCACGCCGTCGACTGGCTCCTCGACCCCGTGCTCCCCGGTGTCGGCCCGTCGGGCGCAGACAAATGGGCGGACCGCGCCCTGACCGAAGCGGCGCAAGAGCTGCACGGGCGCCACCCGAGCCTGGAGATCATGACCCGCTGTCCGACGGGGCGCCCCGCGGCCGCTCTGGCCGCCGAAGCCGCCGACTCCGCGTTGCTGGTCCTCGGGTCGCGCGGCCTCGGCGGACTCACCGGCTTCCTCGTCGGCTCGGTGGCCCTGTCCGCCGTGGCCGCCACCGACACCCCGGTGGTCCTCGTCCGCGGCCCGGACGAACAGGAGGAGGCGGCCTCCGGTTCCGAGGCCGGAGCCGGAGCCGGAGCCGGGATCGTCGTCGGGATCGACATCCAGGAGGCAGGCGACAGGGTCCTCACCTTCGCCTTCGAGGAGGCGGAGCGGCGCGGCTGCCGACTGCGGGTCGTCCACACCTGGAAGATGCCTCCCGCGTACAGCTACGTCCCCTTCCTCGACTCCGACAACGCACGGGACATCGGGCGGAGCGTGACGCGTACGGTCGAGGACATGCTGCTGCCCTGGCGGCACAAGTTCCCCGACGTGGACGTCTCGACCGGCGTGTCCATGGGTTCCGCGGCCGAGCGGCTCCTCGATGCCTGCCGGGGAGCGGAACTGGTCGTGGTCGGGCGCCGCCTTCGTCACTCCCCCCTGGGCGCACACCTGGGCCCCGTCGCCCACGCGGTGCTGCACCACGCGGCCGCCCCGGTCGCCGTCGTCGCCCACCCCTGAACTGTCCGTGCTCTCTGCGGATCGAGCACCGAGGAGCGTCATGGAGCACCTGCGCACCGTGGCCGACGTCATGACCCGTGGGGGCGTCTGCGTCGACCGCGGAACCGCGTTCAAGGACATCGTGGAAACGATGCGCATGTGGAACATCAGTGTCCTCCCCGTTCTGGCCGAGGACGGACAGGTGGCCGGCGTGGTCTCCGAAGCCGATCTGCTGCTCAGCACCCAGGCATCCGACCCGGACCGGGCGACCACCGCCGAGCGGCTGATGACCCGTCCCGCCGTGACGGTACCGACGACTGCCACCATCCAGGCGGCGGCCCGCGTGATGGCGCGCGGCCACCTCAAGCGCCTCCCCGTGGTGGACGGCGACGGCCATCTCGTCGGCGTCGTCAGCCGCGGGGACCTGTTGAAGGTGTACCTGCGCCCTGACGCGGACATCGGCACGGAGATCCGTGAACTGATCATGCTCCGGCTGATCCCGCGCGGCTCGGCCGAGGTCCACGTGCACGTCGACAACGGCATCGTCTACCTGCACGGGTCCATCCCGGATCCCTCGATGGAGGACGTACTGGTCCGCGCGGTGGGCACCGTGCCGGGGGTCGTGGACGTCAGGGCCGACTTCACGGTCCCGGTTTCCTCGTGAAAGGAGTGCGCTCATGAGGCACCGCAGCGTCGCGGAACTGATGACGCCCACGGCCGTCACGGTCCGTCCCGCCACGGCGTTCAAGGAAATCGCCCGTCTCCTGCAGGAGTACGACATCACCGCCGTACCGGTCGTGGACGGGACAGGGCGCCCGGTCGGCGTCGTGTCCGAGGCCGACCTCCTCCGTCGGCGCCCACCCGGCGGTACGCCGACCGCCGGGGACCTCATGACGAGCCCGGCCGTCACGGCCCGCCCCGAGTGGAGCGTGGTCCGCGCCGCCCGGGTGATGCAGCGCCACAACGTCAAACGCCTGCCGGTCGTCGACGCGAGCGGGCGGATCAGCGGCGTGCTCAGCCGGAGCGACCTGATCCGGCTGTTCCTCCGCCGCGACCACGCCATTCAGGAGGAGATCGTGGAGGAGGTCCTGACCCGCATCCTGCGGATAGCGCCTTCCTCGATCACCGTCGACGTGGAGGACGGGCTGGTGACGCTGAGCGGCACGGCGCAGGACGCGGACCTGCTGCCCGTGATCGTGCGGCTGTGCCAGAGCGTCGACGGGGTCGTCGACGTCGACAACAGACTGGCCTGTGTCCGGGCCACCGCAGGCCGTGTCCGAGCCGCCGGACGTCCGACCCGGGGAGGAACAGCATCGCCGAGCCGGATCACCGTAGGTCTGGACGGCTCCGGTGCAGATCCCGCCTGCGTCGACTGGGCGGCTGCCGAGGCCGAACTGCGCGGCGCCGAGGTGGAGCTCCTGCATGTGGAGGACTGGCCGGTGTACGCGCCCTTCGCCGCGCCCCTTCCCGAGTCACGGCGGCGGTGGACGGACGAACTCCTGGCCCGTACCCGGGAACGTGTGGCCGAGGAGCATCCCGCCCTGACCGTCGGGACCCGTCGGATGGACGGCATGGCCGTTTCCGACGCCCTCGCGTCCGCCGCCGTGGACGCGGACCTCCTGGTGCTGGGCTCACGCCGACTGGGGTCGATCGCCGGGTTCTTCGTGGGGTCCACCGGCTCGGACACGATGGTCAGGACCGAGACGCCCGTGGTACTCGTCCGCGCCGGGGGTACGGGTGCGGACGGCGGGCCGGTCGTGCTGGGAGTGGATCTGCGCAGCGATTGCGACCGGTTGGTCGCCTTCGCCTGCGCAGAGGCCCACTGGCGGTCCTGCCCGCTCGTCGTCGTTCACGGCTGGTCGCCACCGCCCGTGTTCTCCCCCGCACCGGCCCTCGACCCCGGTGTCGGGGACGAGATCGCCGACGGGCTGGAAGCAGCGCTCGGAGATCTGCTGGAGCCGTGGCAGCGCAAACACCCCGGCCTTTCCGTCGACTCACGCGCCGTCATGGGGCAGCCCGCCGTTCAGCTGCTGGAGGCGGCGGCCGGCGCATCGCTCGTCGTGGTCGGCCGTCGCATACGCCGCCCCGCTCTCGGCGCCCACATCGGCCGCATCACCCATGCGGTGATGCACCACGCCACCTCACCGGTCGCCGTCGTCGCGCACGATTGAGACCACGCAGACAGGACCAGCGCCGTGACCACACAACACCTCGACCACGCGACCGTCGCCCAGATCGTCGGCGACGCCGTCCGTGCTCCGTCCATGCACAACGCACAGCCATGGAGGTTCGTGTTCCGCTCGGAAGCCGGTGTCATCGAGTTGCACGGCGATCCCGACCGGGCCATGACCAGGACGGATCCGGACCATCGTGCGCTTCACCTCGGCTGCGCCGCCGCGCTGTTCAACCTGCGTGTCGCCGCCGCCTGGCACCGCCACCCCGTCACGGTGCAGATGCTGCCCGACCCGAGCGAGCCGTGGCTGCTGGCCTCGGCGGCGTTCGACGGGCCTGACCCCGAGGACGTGCCCACTGCCCTGCACGACGCCATCGGCCGCCGCCACACCAGCCGCGACCCGTTCAGCGACGAGCCCGTACCGGACGCGCTGCTGGACGGCCTGAGGGCCGCTGCCCGCCTGGAGGGCTGCCGACTGGCGATTCCGGGCGCCTGGCACGCCGAGACGGTGCTCGGCCTGATACGGGACGCCGAGCACCGCGAGGCGATGGATCCGGCGGTCCAGGCGGAGACCGCGGCCTGGACCGCCCCCGCACGCGGCACTGCCGGGCCGCTCGGGGACGGCGTCCCCACCGCCGCGTTCGGGCCGCGGAGTTCCGGCGCGCCCGCCCCGGTCCGTGACTTCGGCGCTTCGCAGCACATGCCGGACCGCGGCTGGGCCGTGTTCGAGAAGAGGCCGCAGCTGGCCCTGCTCGCCACGGCCGGGGACACCAGGGCCGACTGGCTGCGCGCCGGGCAGGCCATGGAACGCGTCCTCCTGCAGGCCACCGCCGACGGTCTCGCCACGTCGATGACCTCCCAGGCCCTGGAGTGGCGGGAGCTGCGGTGGACGGTACGCGATCCGGCCGAGGCGATGGGGCACGTCCAGATGGTCATCCGGCTCGGCTACGGGCCCCAGGGGGCCGCGACGCCGCGGCGGCCGGTGACGGAGGTTCTGGAGATCCTCTGAGAACCGGCTCCGCGGCGCCGGCAGCGGGAGGTCACGGAGCGAGGTCCCGGCGGCGGAGGAGCACATGGGCCACCAGGAGACCGAGCAGCCCGACTCCTGCCAGGATCCCGAACTGGGCCCACAGGACACGGCCCTCGGCCAGGGCGTCGCCCGGGGCGTAGTAGTGGAACGGGCTGAGGAACCTCAGCGGCGCCGCCGGCGCCCAGGCCAGCGCGACGAAGTTGACGGCGAAGCCCACCGCCGCGATGGCGATGGTCGCACCGATCACCTGTGACCGTCGGCGCCCCGCCGCCGACACGGCCATGGCCGGACCGATCATGCACAGGGCGAAGCCGAGGCCCATGAACCCGGCGGCGAGGACCCCGCTCAGCGGCACCGTCCGGTGGATCTCCGGGGACAGTGCCACCCCGGCCGCGACCGTGACCGTCGCCGCCGCGTTCAGGGCCAGCACCACGGCCAGGAGCGCCGCGGTCCGCTCGGCCAGCAGCCGGGTGCGGCTGACGGGCCGCACCATCACCAGCTCCACCGTTCCCGATTCCACGTCCGCCGCCACGGCGGCGGCCGCGAGCGAACCGATCGCGGTGAGCTGCATGGCGATCCAGAAGGGGTGGGTCAGGCCGGCCCCCAGCAAACCGGGGTAGCTGGCGATCGACACGTTCCCGCCGGAGCCGCTGAAAGCCTGGTAGGCGGACGGCGGACCCTTCCCGCCGGAGGAGAACAGCTCCCCCGGGGCGAGGGCGCCTGCCACCACCACGATGAGCGCCTCGAAGGCGACCATTCCCAGCAGCAGGGCGACCAGCATCCTGCGCCGTCGGTGCAGGGCGAGCCAGAACAGGGGCCACCGGCTCTTCACGCTTCCTCCTCCGGGCCGACGTCGCGGTAGAGGTCGAGGAACGCCTCGTCGAGTCCCGCCTCCTCCACCGTGACGTCGGCCACGCGCAGGGCGAGCAGGCCGCGCAGCGCGCCCACCACCTCGCTCGGCGGCACGAGCAGTTCCACCCGGTCGTGCTGCCACTGCGGGGCCCAGCGTTCGGCGGCGCCCAGCGGCCGGGGCCCCTCGCCGTCGGCGAAGGCCAGCCGGATCCGTCGGGCGCGTGCCTCGCGCAGCCCGGCCACGCTCTCCACCGTCACCAGCCGTCCGTCCCGCACGATCGCGACCCGGCCGCACGTGCGCTGCACCTCCGGCAGGATGTGGCTGGACAGCAGGACGGTCCGTCCGACGGCCGCCGCTTCCCCCAGCAGGGCGAAGAACGTCTCCTGTACCAACGGGTCGAGGCCTTCGGTCGGTTCGTCCAGCACGACCAGCCGCGGATCGTGCTGCAGGGCCTGCACCAGCCCGAGCTTCTGCTTCATGCCGCGCGAATAGCCGGAGACGGGGCGGGTGAGGATCGACGTGGTCAGCCCCAGCCGGTCGCACAACTCGCCACGACGGGGCACCGGGGCGCCTTGGAGGGCGGACAGCAGATCGAGGGTTTCCGCTCCGGAGAGTTCGGGGTACAGGCGCAGCTCGCCCGGCAGGTATCCGATCTGGGGTGCCAGCCGGAGGTGCTCACCCATCGGGTCCAGCCCGAGCACCCTGACGCGGCCCTCGGTCGGCCGCAGGAGGCCGGTGAGGCAGCGCAGCGTGGTGGTCTTCCCGGCTCCGTTCGGTCCGAGGAAGCCGAAGACCTCCCCGGTCCGCACGGTCAGGCTGAGGCGGTCGACGCCCGTGACCTCTCCGTACCTCTTGGTCAGGCCGGTCAACTCGATCGCCGGCACGTCGACCATGCCTCCGTTCCGGGCCCGCGCCCCCGCGGCCGCCGGGTCACCCGGGGACGTGTCCGGTGACGCGGTAGGGGGTCGGCCCGGCTCGTTCACAGGATCGCCGCGCCGTCCATCCAGCCGCCGTAGGGCTTGAGGGAGTCCTCCTGCGGCGGCGCCCCGGAGCCGGCGATGTCGCGGTGGGCGATGCGCTTGAGCTGGTGGGCGAGGTCCTCCAGGGCGCGGGCGGCCGCGAGTTCGTCACCGATCTCGGGCACGTCCTTGTCCGTGGGGTTGCAGCGGGCGGTTCCGTGACCGGTGAGCCGGTTGGAGCCGGTGTCGAGTTCGACGCGGACCTTGGTGGTGCCGTCCTCCTCGAACAGGTAGAGGCGGGTCTTCCACTCGCTGGTGTGGGACATGGTGTTCCTCCGGTGCTTTCAGGTGTGGCGACGGCGGCGGACCCACCGGCGGATCTCATCGGTCCCCCAGACCAGTGGCGGGAAGACGGCGATGAGGAGGACGACGTCCATCGGCAGGGCGGCGGTACCGAAGAGGTGCTGGAGCGGGGGCGCGTAGACGAGCGCCGCGGTGAAGGCGAGTTCGAAGGCGATGCCGGCGAGGAGCAGCGGGTTGGTGAAGAGGCCGATGTCGCGCAGGGCGGCGTGGTCGGTGCGGGCTGCCATCGCGGTCCCGACCTGGCAGGTGACGATGCCGGCGAAGGTGGCGGTGGTGGCGGTGAGGTAGGCCTGGTGGAGCGGGGTGCCCGGGCCGGTCGGGTCGCCGGGGTGCCAGCCCGCCCGCCACAGCACGTAGAAGAAGGCGGCCATCACCAGGACGGCGGAGACGGTGCCGAGCCAGCCCCAGCTGCGGACCAGCATGTCCTTGTTGATCACTCCCTGGGTGCTGGGCCGGGGTGGTCGCGCCATGACGCCCGGTTCGGCGCGCTCGCGGCCCAGGGCGAGGGCGGGGAGGGTCTCGGTGCCGAGGTCGATGGCGAGGATCTGGAGCACGGTCAACGGCAGGGGAACGGCTCCACCTGACAGGGCGAAGACCAGGAAGGGAACGACTTCGGGGGTGAGGTGGGCGAAGATGTAGACGATGAACTTTCGGACGTTGTCGTAGACGCGGCGCCCGGATTCGATCGCCGTGACGATGGTGGCGAAGTTGTCGTCGGTCAGGACCATGGTCGAGGCTTCGCGGGCGACGTCGGTGCCCGAGCTGCCCATGGCGACGCCGATGTGGGCGCGGTGGAGGGCGGGCGCGTCGTTGACCCCGTCGCCGGTCATGGCGACGATCTGCCCGTGGGCCCGCAGGGCGTCGGCCACCTTCAGTTTTGTCTCGGGTGAGGAGCGGGCGAAGACGATCTCCGTGCGGGGCAGCCGCAGCAGGTGGTCGAGTTCGTGGTCGTCGATGGCCTCGGACTGGGCGATCACCCTCAGGTTCGGCACGCCGATGCCCACCGACCGGGCCACGGCGGCGGCTGTGGCGCCGTTGTCGCCGGTGACGATGTGGACGGTCAGCCCTGCCTGGTGGCAGCGCTCGACCGCGGCGGCCACCTCCGGGCGCGGTGGGTCGTACAGGCCGACGAGACCCAGCAGGCGCAGTTCCTGTTCGGCCTGCTGCCGCCGCGTCGGGACGGGGGCACCGTCCGGCAGGTCCCGCTCCGCGACGGCCAGTACCCTCATGCCCGCCGCGGCCAGGGCGTCGGCCGCGTCCTGCGCCCGCCGGGCCGGCTCCCCGTCCGTCAGGAGGTGCAGGACGGCCTCCGGAGCGCCCTTGGCGATGACCCTCAGGCGTCCCGGGGCCGTCGCCTGCACCACCGACATCAGGCGCAGGCGGGGGTCGAATCGGAAGCAGGCACGGCGGTAGGCGTCCCGGTCGGCCGGATCCACTGCGACGGCGTACTGCGCCGCTCCGTCCACCAGGGCGATCTCGGTCGGGTCGCCGTGCAACCGCCCGTCGCTCTCGCGCGCGACGGTGGTGCACAGGGCCGCCGCACGGACGAGTTCGGTGCTGTCCGGTCCGGGGTCCGTGCCGTGCTCGGGCGTCCAGAGGGCGTGCAGGCGCATCTCGTTGCGGGTGAGGGTGCCTGTCTTGTCGGTGCAGATGACGTTGGTGGAGCCGAGGGTCTCCACAGCGCTGAGCCGCTTGATCACCGCGCCCTGTCGGGCGAGGACCCGGACGCCGACCGCGAGGGCGAGGGTGATGGTCGGCAGGAGCCCTTCGGGCACGTTGGCCACGAGCAGGCCGATCGCGAACATCAGCGAATCGGTGACCGGCAGACCCACCGCGACGCCGATCACGAGGAAGACCGCACTCAGGCCGACGGCGACCGCCGCGATCAGCCAGGCGACCTTCTTGACCTGCTTCTCCAACGGGCTCGGTTCGCGCGGGGTGCGCTGGCTGAGGGCCGCTATCCGGCCGAGTTGCGTGTGGTCCCCTGTGGCGAAGACGATCGCCCGGGCCTGTCCCTCGGTGGCGCTGGTACCGCTGAAGACGAGATTGGGCTCCTGGAGCACCGGCACCGCCTGCAGCCCGGGCCCGGCCAGCCGTTCCACCGGCGTGGACTCCCCCGTCAGCATGGACAGGTCCGCTTCGATTCCGCCTTCCGTCAGACGGGCGTCGGCGGCGATGCGGTCGCCTTCCTCAAGGAGGACGAGGTCACCGGGGACGAGGTCCCGGGCGGGTACGTGCTGCGTCTGCCCGTCGCGGATCACCCGCGCCTGCGCGGGAAGGTAGCGGGCCAGGGTCTCGACGGCCTTCTCGGCCTGCCGTTCCTGGACGAGGGCGAAGGCGGCGTTGACGAGGACCACGGCGATGATCGCCCAGCCGAGCACGCCGATGCCGCCGATGAACGCGAGCGCGGCGGCCGCCCACAGCAGCAGCGCCAACGGGTGGGCCAGCTGGCGCAGGAGTTCCCGAAGGACGCCAGCCTGCGCGGTGGGGCGGACCTCGTTCGGCCCGTAGACCGCCAGCCGCCGAGCCGCTTCCCGGCTCGACAGCCCCGCGGGCCCCGTGTGGAGTTCCCGGCGGAGCAGGGGAAGGGGCTCCAGGGGGTCGGGGGCGACGTCCTGCGCGAGACCCCTGTCGGCGGGACCGTCAGCCATCGTCTGCTCCGGGGCCGGGGTGCAGACGGCCGGTCCAGACGGGCTCGACGTCCTCCCATTCGGCTTCCCAGGCCCGGGCGCTGCGGGCGTCGACGACCCGGATCCCCACGCGGACGAGGGCTCCTGCCAGGAGCGTGATCCCGGTGAGGACCACGGTGCCGAGGCCGAAGGCCCGCAGTGCGAGGTCGGCCGTCCCAGGGGGCGCTGTAGCGGCCTCGCCCCGGTCGTCGACCCAGACCGGGACGGTGTCGCCCTTGCGCGTCTGCGCGGGAACGGGGACGGTGTCGGCGTGCCTGCGGTCAGCGGGGAAGTGCCAGGTGACGGGGGCGACCACGACGGGCCTCTCGCTCGGGCCCGGTCCGGTCCGGTAGCTGGTCGCACCGACCGCGGTGGCCGTGACGATGTGCCGGTGCCGGGCGAGGGTCTCGGCGGCGCGGCTGCCGTCGGCCCAGTCGGCCCGCCCGGCGGCGATGCCGCAGATCGCCGCGAGGAGGCACGCGACAGCGAAGGCGGCGTGCAGGCGCGAGCGGGTGCGGTCGGCCTTGCGACGGAGCGGATTGGCTCCCGCCCCCGCCGTCCGGTCGTCGTCCATGGCCCACCTCCGTTGCACGGGCACCGTGCCGGGCCGCCCGGTCAGGCGGCGGTGAGTTCGGCGCTGATGTGGTGTGCCCAGGCCTGGATGCGCTCGGGGGCGCGGTAGTCGCCGCCCTTTCCCTGGCGGAGCATCGACCGGGCGACGAGTCCCGGGGTACGAGCCGTGACGCTGCCGCCGAACGTCTTGTGTTCGCGCGCGCCGATGAGCTGCATCTGCCGGGCGACTGCGGGGACCGGGGGGATGTCGTGTTCCTCCGCCGAGCGGTCGAGCGGGCCGCTGCTGAACAGCCACACGGGGCGGTGCCGGAGGGAGTCCGCGTTGCGTTCGGCGCAGCGCTTGGCCCTGCCGCTCCAATGGCCGGCGTAGAGGGAGCCTCCGAGGACGACCGCGTCGTAGGCGCGGACATCGTCGACCTGGGCTGCGGGCAGTACCACGGCGTCGAGACCGTCCTCGCGGAGGGTCCTGCCGATCTGCTCGGCGATCCCCGCAGTGGCTCCGTGCTGGCTCCCGTAGGCGACCAGGACCTTCTTGGCGGTCATGGCGCAGCCTCCTCGTCTCGTCCATGTGGGCTGATACCACTGTCACGCCGCGGGAGGCGGCTCCGCATGGGCCGGACGGATCCCGGTCGGGGCCATTCGGTCCTCGCCCTGGCGGCCCTCCTCCGCCGCAGCCACGTGCTGCTTGACGGCGGCGAAGCTGTCCGGGGCCACGGAGACGGAGTCGATCCCGACGCCGACGAGGAAGGCGGCGAAGGCGGGGTCGTCGCTGGGGCGCTGACCGCACAGGCCCACGGGGCGTCCCGCGGCCTGGGCGCGCGGGACGAGCACGCCGATCAGCTGGGTGACGGCCGGATCGTTCTCGTCGAAGACGTCGGCGAGCGCTTCGGAGTCCCGGTCCACGCCCAGGGTGAGCTGCGTGAGGTCGTTGCTGCCGATGGAGAAGCCGTCGAAGCGTTCCGCGAAGTCCTCGGCGAGGAGGATGTTGGCGGGGATCTCCGCCATCACGTACACCTTGAGCCCGTTCTCGCCGCGTCGCAGTCCCTCACCGGCCATCACGTCGAGGACCTTGTCGGCCTCCTTCAGCGTGCGGCAGAAGGGGATCATGACGATGACGTTGGTCAGGCCCATCTCGTCGCGGACCCGGCGCAGCGCCCGGCATTCCAGGGCGAAGCCCTCCCGGTAGCCGTCGCTGTAGTAGCGGCTGGCTCCCCGCCATCCGATCATCGGGTTGGCCTCGACCGGCTCGAACGGGCGGCCGCCGAGGAGCTTGGCGTACTCGTTGGTCTTGAAGTCGCTGGTACGCACGATGACGGGGTCCGGCCACCGGGACGCGGCGATCCGGGCGATGCCGAAGGCCAGGCGGTCGGTGAAGTACCGGGTGCGGTCGAGGCTGCCCTCGGTGAGCTGTTCGACGGCGCGGCGGTCGCCCGCGTCCAGGCGCTCCGGATGCAGCAGGGCCATGGGGTGGACCTTGACCTGGTGGGCGACGATGAACTCCAGGCGCGCCAGGCCCACGCCGTCCGCCGGCAGCCGCCACCAGCGGAAGGCCGCCGACGGGTCCGCCAGGTTGAGCATCACCCGCGTGCGGGTGGCGGGCAGGGCCGCCAGGTCGGTCTCGGTCTCCTCGTACGGCACCAGGCCCGCGTACACCTTCCCGCGGCTGCCCTCCGTGCACGAGACGGTGACGTCGGCGCCGTCCGCCAAGACCTTCGTGGCGTCGGCGGTGCCGACGACGGCGGGAACGCCGAGTTCGCGGCTGACGATGGCCGCGTGGGAGGTGCGGCCCCCGTGATCGGTGACGATCGCGGCAGCCCGCTTCATGATCGGTTCCCAGTCCGGGTCCGTGATCGAGGTGACGAGGACGCCGCCCGCCGGGAAGCGCTCCAGGTCCACGGGCGTGTCCAGACGGCACACGGGTCCGGCGCCGATCGCCTCACCGACCGCGGTGCCTTCGGCGAGCACCTCCCCCGGCGTGCCGGTCAGACGGCAGCGGCGCAGGGTCGAGGCACGCCTACGGGACTGGACCGTCTCCGGGCGGGCCTGGACGACGGCCAGCTCTCCGGTGGTCCCGTCCTTGGCCCACTCCAGGTCCATCGGACACCCGTAGTGCTCCTCGACCGCCACGGCCCACTCGGCGAGCCGGCGGACCTCGGCGTCGGTCAGGACCCGTCCGGCCCGTTCTTCGGGGCTGGTGTCGACGGTGTCGGTGAGCCCGCCCTGCGCGTAGACCGCCTTGCGGCGCTTGGCCCCGAGGCGGACGTCGATGACGGGGCTGAGGGCGGGGTCCTTCAGGGACGGCTTGAAGACGGTGTACTCGTCCGGGTCCGTCTGCCCGCTGACCACGGTTTCGCCGAGCCCCCAGGCCGCGCTGACCACGACCACGTTGGGGAAGCCGCTCTCGGGGTCGAGGGTGAACATCACCCCGGCGCCGGCGAGGTCCGAGCGGACCATCGCCTGGACTCCGACGGACAGCGCGACACGCAGATGGTCGAAGCCCATGCGCTCGCGGTAGTCGATGGCCCGGTCGGTGAAGAGGGAGGCGAAGCAGCGGTGTACGGCTTCCAGCAGCTGCTCGGTGCCGCGCACGTTGAGGTACGTCTCCTGCTGCCCGGCGAAGCTGGCCTCGGGCAGGTCCTCGGCGGTCGCGCTGCTCCGTACGGCGACCTCCGGGTCGGTCCGGTCCAGCCGACGGCCGAGGTCGGCGTACGCGGCCGTGATCTCCTCCCGCAGCGCCTCGGACAGGGGTGCGCCCAGGACCAGGGCCCGGATCCCCGCGCCGACGTCCTCCAGCGCGGCGCCGTCGTGGAACCGGGCGAGCTGCCCCTTGATCCGGGCACGCAGTCCGTGCCGGTCGAGCAGCTCGTCGTAGGCCTCCGCGGTCGTGGCGAAGCCCGGCGGTACGGTGATTCCGGCCGGCGCCAGCCGCACGGTCAGTTCGCCGAGGGAGGCGTTCTTGCCACCGACGCGGGCGACGTCACCGCGGCTCAGGCGAGTGAAGGGTATGACGCGTCGTACGTGTCCCATGACGATCCGGGGCCTTTCTCGAAAGGCGGTGTTCAGTACGGCAGCGGGCGGCCGGAGGGCGTACGCAGGTCCAGCGGGGCAGGCCTGCGGGGCTGCTTCGGCCGGGTCCGGATCCGTCTGCGCTGCATCGTGGTCACCCTCTTCGGGAAGCGGCGCCGGTTCTGCGTCCGGGCTCCACGATCACTCCGCGGGGTGCGCTGTCCGCAGTGCCGAGGGGGCCCGTCGCCCAGGGCCGACCGGGCCCCTTCTGCGGGGGCCGATGGTCCCGGCGCGGTGGTTTCACTCCGGCTCCATGTAGGGGCGGCGGAAGACCGGTGCCTGGCTGGTTCCCCACGGGCGGACGGCTGCCAGCGCCTGGACGACTGCGGATTCGAGAGGCCCGCTCGTATCGATCGCGACTGCTTCGCGCCATGGGGCTTCTCGGGCGGCCATGGCTCTGGCGACGGCCACGTCGGCATCGGACGGGCCCTCGGCGCGGCCCTCGATCCGGGCCTCCGACACCTGCCCGGGAGCCTCGCAGTGCAGTGCCACGAGGTCGGCGTGGGCTTGGTCGGCCACGCGGACGGCGGCTTCACGCTGTCCCGCATCGGTCCAGGTGGCGTCGAGCACGACCGATTCGCCGGTGGCCAGCAGCCTCGACGCGCGGTCGAGGAGTGCCGCATACGCGTCGGCCGTCCGTTCCGGTGTGTACAGGCCCTCGCCGTAGCCGGCCGGCGCCGGCTGTTCCGCCGGAATGCCCGCGAGCTCCTTGCGCATCCGGTCGCTGCTGAGCAGTGTCACGCCGAGGCGGTCGGCCAGGGCGCCGGAGAGGGTGGACTTCCCGCTGCCCGGAATTCCGCCGACGAGGGTGAGGCCGACGGCTGAGGTACGCAGGTGCCGCAGGGCGACCGATACCAGTCGTCGCGCCGCCGAGTCCGCACCCGGCGCACCCTGTCCGGCCTGGATCAGGGACACCTTGGCCCGCACGAAGGCGCGATAGGCGACGTAGTGGTGTCGCAGGGAAGGCGGTGCCGGGTCACCGGAGTACTCGCCGTACCGGGAGAGGAAGTACGAAGCGGCCTCGGGAGCCCCGAGATGCTCCAGGTCCATGGCGAGGAACGCTGCGTCGTCGAGACCGTCGACGTAGCGCAGGTGGTCGTCGAATTCGAGGCAGTCGAGGATGCGGGGTCCGTCGTCGAGGCAGAAGATGTCGTCGGCGAGCAGGTCTCCGTGGCCGTCGACGATCCGGCCCTGCCCGATGCGGGAGTCGAACAACCGCTCCCGTCCGCTGAGGTAGCGGCGTACGAGTCGCTCGGTCTCGGCCAGACCGTCGGGGAGGTGCTGGGCGTCGACCAGCGTGTGTACCTGCGCGAAGCCGGCTTCCCAACGCGATGACAGCGCGTCCCTGGTGCCTTGTGCGTCCACGTCCGGGCCCCGGGCCGCACCCGCGTGGTGCGCGGCGAGCCGACGGGCGACGGCATCGAGGAAGCGGTCGACGTCCGCGCCCTCGGCGACGAGCGCCGAGAGCCGGCGGCCGGTCGGCATCCTGCGCATGACGACGACCGGTTCGGGCTCCTCTGCTCCGGGGCTCCTGAACTCACCGACTCCGAGGTAGACGTCCGGCGCGAACCGCCGGTTGAGCTCGACTTCCCGTTCGCAGATGCTTCGGCGGGCGGCCACGGTGCTGTAGTCCAGGAAGCCCAGGTCGACCGGCTTCTTGATCTTGTAGGCGCGGTCTCCCATGAAGAGGACCACCGCCGTATGGGTCTCGCACACCTCCGCCCGCAGTGGCGGAGGGGCCTCGTCGCCGGTGCCCGTCCGCAGCGCCGACGCGTCGGGCGGGTACGCGGTCCGTCGCGACCCCACGGAGTCGGTGCCGGGCTCAGTCATGGGGAACAACCGCCACGGGGCAGCGTGCGTGATGAAGGGCGGCCTGGGCGACGGGCCCCAGGCGGGGTGCCAGGGGTGGACGGTTCCTGCGTCGGCCGACGACCAGCACTCCGGCGTCCTCGGCAGCCCTCGTCACGGCCCTCGCCGGGCTCTCGAGGGTGACGCTCTCGACGACGTCGAGATGCGGATACTCCACACGCCACCGCTGGAGGGCCAGATTCAGCCTCGTCCTGGCCTCGCGCTCGATCTCACGGGTCACTTCGTGGTCGGCGCCCCAGGGCGTGTGGGCGTGCAGGGGAAGGGATTCGCCGTGTACGGCCCGAAGCGGCACGCCACGCGCCGCCGCCGCTTCGAACGCGAACGCCAGCAGATCGTCGCACGGGCCGCCCAGTTTCAACGCCACCACCACGCCGCCGGCGCTACCGGGCGGGGGTGGCTGCGCGGCCTCACGTGTGCCCGCCCGGACCAGGACCACGGGACGCTCGGCGCGGCCCACGACGGCCGTACTGATGGCACCGAGGAAATAGCTCTCGACGAACTCCAGGCCCCGCGAACCGAGCACCGTCAGCTCGGACTCGGCTGCCACACGCAGGAGTGCGTCCTGGGCGTCTTCGGCGACGAGCTCACCGATGACCGTCAGTCCCGGGTGCGTCGCCTGGATCTCTGCCCGTGCCGTGTGCACGAGCTTCTTCGCCCAGTAGTTCTGGTCGAAAGCCGAGGAGACGTGTGGCGGATCCGGCGCCAGCAGGGGCCAGGCGTGCAGGAGACGCAGTGTGAGCCTACGTCTTTGGGCCTCATCAGCGCCCCAGCGGGCAGCGGCCAGGCTCTCCGCAGAGCCGTCGAGGCCCACGGTCACGACCGGGTCCATGGCGTCAGCTTCCTCTCGCTCGACCCCCTGGGATGACATCACGGATGCCCCGTCCCGGGCTCGCAGGCGCACCGTGGCGGCGGCGCTCGCCGAGCCGAAGGCGTCCTGGATCAGCGGCTGGCGCAGATGGCCTCGACGAAGTGGCCCACCTGGTCGTCGGAGAGATGCCGAGCGAGATCGGCTTCACTGATCATGCCCACGAGGCGGTGGTCCGCGATGACGGGGACGCGCCGGATGTGATGGTCCTGCATCGTGGCCAGGACCTGGTCCGCTCCCGCGTCGGCGTCGACCGTCACGGGCTTGCCCTGGGCGAGCTGCCCCGCCGTCATGTGGCTCGGGTCCTTTCCCTTGGCCAGGCATTTGATCACGATGTCACGGTCGGTGATGATGCCGTGCAGTCGGTCGTCCGGGCCGCAGATGGGCAGTGCTCCGACGTCCAGCTCACCCATTCGGCGCGCGGCGTCCATGAGCGTCTCCGTCTCCTGGACGCAGGAAGCACCGGCATGCATGATCTCGCGTGCTGTTTTCATGGCCTTCTCCTCAGCTCCCCCTGTTCAGTCTGGCGGCCGCCGCGCCCCCTTGCGCGTCGGACGTACGGGTCTGGACGCGGGCCACCGGGCGTGGGCCGACCGTCGCCACACGCCTGCGGTGCGAGCCTTGCGGGAGGCAGCCGACGGCCGAGCGCGGAAGGGGAACCAGGATCCGATGGAAGCCATCAGCCGGACCGTGGTCATCGGCATGGGCAATGAGTTCCGCCGTGACGACGGTGTCGGATGGATCGTGGCCGGCCTGTTGAAGCGTCGGGCCGAGGAGGGCCGGCTGCCCGCGGGTGTCGTCGTCGCACAGTGCGACGGCGATCCCGGGCGCCTGATCGCACTGTGGGAGGACGCCGACCTGGCCATCGTCGTGGATGCCTGTTCTCCGCCCGCCGCGGAGCCGGGACGCACACATCGGTGGGACGACGCCGCGGGCGACGGGCCGGGTACGACCGTTTCCGCGAGACACAGCACCCACGGGCTCGGCTTCGCCGAAGCGCTGGACCTGGGCCGCGCACTCGGCCGCACCCCCCGTCGCCTGATCGTGTACGCGGTCGAGGGAGCGGATCTTTCGCAGGGACTGGGCATGACCGCCGCAGTGGCGCGCACGGTACCGCGACTGCTCCGACGGATCACCGCCGACATCGAACGCCACGGCATGCCCGCGGACGACGCCCGCGCCGGGAAAGCCGAGCCACCGAACGGGACTCGCCGGACGACGGTCACCGACCGCCGGCCACCCGCCTGACACCCTGGCCGTGAGCAGTCCCGCGGTACGGCCTCCCCTCGGGCGGTCGAGGCCGTCGTATGCACCCTGCCCCACGTCGGTGCGGGGCACGGACGGGAGGCAGACCATGACCAGCCCCGAGGAGAGCCGCCGACCCCACGACGGCGGGAGTGAGGCAGTGCTCGACCGCAGCGGTCTGGCCGAGCTCGTGGCGGCCCTGCAGCGCCGTGGCCGTACGGTGATCGGCCCGACCGTACGGGACGGTGCGATCGTTCTCGACGAGCTGGACTCAGCCGCCGCACTGCCCTACGGGTGGGGGGTGGAGTTGGAAGCGGGTACGTACCGGCTCCGCCGGCGCGACGACGGGGCCGCGTTCTCTCACAGTGCGGGGCCCCAGTCGTGGAAGTCGTTCCTGCACCCCGAGCGGGTCCGCCAGTGGTCCGCGGACCGTGGGCCCGGCGGCGAACTGACCGTGCGCGAGGAGAGGCCGGAGGAGGTCTCCTACGCGTTCCTCGGCGTGCGGCCCTGCGATCTGCGCGCCATCCGGATCCTGGACCGGGTCATGTCCGGTGGCCGGTATCGCGATCCGGCCTACCTGTCCCGGCGGACGGGCGCCTTCCTGATCGTGGTCGAGTGCACCGAGCCGGGTGCCACCTGCTTCTGCGTCTCGATGGGTACGGGGCCGGCCGCGGACGCCGGGTACGACCTCGCCCTCACCGAGGTGGTGAACGACGACGGTCACCGCTTCCTGTGCCGGAGCGGGACCGAAGAGGGAGCCGCCGTCCTCGCGGAACTCCCGTGCCGCGCCGCCGACGACGCGACCCGGACCGCTGCCGTCCTGGGAGTGCGCGAGGCCGCCGACCGTATGGGCCGGTCCATGCCGCCGGTGGACCTGCGCACGCTGATGCGGGACACCCTGGAGGCGGACCGCTGGGACGACGTCACGGCCCGGTGCCTGAGCTGCGGCAACTGCACCATGGTCTGTCCGACCTGCTTCTGCACGACCACCGAGGACATCACCGACCTGACCGGCGACCACGCAGAGCGGTGGCGCCGCTGGGACTCCTGCTACGACCTGGACTTCTCGCTCCTGCACGGTGGTCCCGTCCGGGCCACCCCCCGCAGCCGCTACCGCCAGTGGCTCACCCACAAGCTCGGCACCTGGCACGACCAGTTCGACAGCTCCGGCTGCGTCGGCTGCGGCCGCTGCATCGTCTGGTGCCCCACCGGCATCGACCTCACCGAGGAGGCCCACGCCCTCCACCTGGAAGTCCAGGAGAGAAAGGACGCGCCGTGACCACGACTGACGGGCGCCCCTGCGGCACCCGACTGCTCGCCGCTCTGCCGGCGGGTGAGCGCGAGCCGCTGAGGTCCCTCGCCCGCACCGTCGTCCTGCCGGCCGGCACACGCGTCTTCGAGGAGGGCGAGGAAGCGGACCGCTTCTGGATCCTCTGCTCGGGAACCGTCGCCCTCGACATCCAGATCCCCGGCCGGGGCCGCGCGATCGTCGAGACGATCGGCGCGGACGGCCTGCTCGGCTGGTCATGGCTGTGCCCGCCACGGCAGTGGCACCTGGGCGCCGAGACCCGGGAGGCCGTCCGCGCCTGGCAGTTCGACGCCGCCGCGGTACGCGCCCTGTGCGCCGAGCGGCCCGCGCTGGGTCTGGCCCTGGTCACCCTCGTCGCGGAGACCATCGGAGAGCGGCTCAGGGCCACGCGCACCCGGCTGCTCGACCTGTACGGGCCGCCGGCGAACGGACCCGCCTCATGACCCTGACACCGCTCGCCTACCGTGTGGCGGACCGGCGGGAGGAGACACGCGACACGGTCACCCTCACGCTCGAACCCTCCGGCGAGCCCCTCGCCCCCTTCGCACCGGGGCAGTTCGCGATGGTGTACGCGTTCGGCGTGGGGGAGATCCCCGTATCCGTGTCCCGGATCCTCGACGGCGGCCGGCTGGCCCACACGGTACGGGCCGTCGGTGCGGTCTCGCGGGCGATCTGCGGCCTCGGGCCCGGAGCCCCCGTCGGAGTCCGCGGCCCGTTCGGCACCGGGTGGGACACGGCGGCTGCGCACGGCCGTGATGTGCTCGTCGTCGCCGGCGGCATCGGTCTCGCCCCGCTGAGACCCCTGATCGAGACCGTACTGTCCGAGCCGGAAGCGTACGCACGGCTCAACGTCCTCGCCGGTGCCCGAAGCCCCGACGACCTGCTGTACCCGGAGGAAATCCCCTCCTGGCGGAGCCCGTTCGCGCAGATCACCGTCGACCGGCCCTCGGCCGGCTGGACGGGCCGGGTCGGAATCGTCACCGGCCTGATCGACGAAGCCCGCTTCACGCCCCTGGACACGACCGCCTTCGTCTGCGGCCCGGAGGTCATGATCCGGGCCACGGCGCGCACCCTGGTGCACCGGGGCGTGGACGCCGCACGCATCCAGGTGTCCCTCGAACGCAACATGCGCTGTGCGACCGGGCACTGCGGGCACTGCCAGCTCGGCCCGCTGCTGCTCTGCCGCGACGGCCCGGTGGTCGGCTACGACCGGGCCGAACCCCTGCTCACCGTCCGGGAGCTGTGAGATGCACCCCCCTGACCCACCCGCGCACGCCGCCCGTCCCTCCGCCCGTCCGCGCCTCGGTGTCTTCAAGTTCGCCTCGTGCGACGGCTGCCAGCTCACCCTGCTCGACTGCGAGGACGAGTTGCTCGCCATCGCCGCCGAACTCGACATCGCACACTTCGCGGAGGCGTCCAGCGATACGTCTCCGGGGCCGTACGACCTCGCGCTCGTCGAGGGCTCGGTCAGCACTCCCGAACACCTGGACCGGATCCGCCGCATCCGCGCCGAGTCCCGCCATCTCGTGACCATCGGCGCGTGCGCCACCGCCGGTGGCGTCCAGGCACTGCGCAACTACGCCGACGTCGAGGAGTACCTCGCCACCGTCTACGCCCACCCCGAGTACATCGCCACCCTCGCCACGTCCACGCCGATCTCCGCCCACGTGCGCGTCGACTTCGAACTGCGCGGCTGCCCCATCGACCGCGGGCAGCTCGTGGAGGTCGTCACCGCCTTCCTCTCCGGACGCAAGCCGGACATCCCGAACCACAGCGTCTGCTTCGCCTGCAAGCGACGCGGCAACGTCTGCGTCACCGTCGCCCACGGAACGCCCTGCCTCGGGCCCGTCACCCACGCGGGCTGTGGAGCCCTCTGCCCCACCTACGGCCGCGGCTGCTACGGCTGCTTCGGACCGGCCGGCACGACCAACCTGCCCGCGCTCATCCCCCTCCTGCGCCGGGACGGGATGAGCGACGAGGACACCGACCGGTTCCTGCACACCTACAACGTGACGGCCTTCACCGCCGTGGAGAGACAAGGCCCAGGCGTCACGGGCGAGGAAGGCACCGAGTGAAGGAGCCCGTGCCCGCGTCCCGGGTCCTGCGCATTCCCGCCGTCACCCGGGTCGAGGGCGAAACCGCGCTCCGCCTGCGGGTCCAGGACGGCACTGTCACCGAGGCACACCTGGCGATCTACGAGCCGCCACGATTCTTCGAGGCCTTCCTGCGCGGGAGAGCACACACCGAACCCCCCGATCTCACCTCCCGCATCTGCGGGATCTGCCCCGTCGCCTACCAGATGAGCGCCTGCAGGGCCATCGAGGACGCGTGCGGCGTCACCGTCGACGGACAGCTGGCGGCCCTGCGTCGTCTGCTGTACTGCGGCGAGTGGATCGAGAGCCAGACCCTGCACATCCACATGCTGCACGCGCCCGACTTCCTGGGCCACCACGACGTGATCGGACTGTCCCGCACCCACCGGGAGCACGTCGCACGCGGACTGCGCCTGAAGCAGGCCGGCAACGCGGTGGTCGAAGTGCTCGGAGGGCGGGCCATCCACCCCGTCAACGTCCGCCTCGGCGGCTTCCACCGCACGCCCACGCGTGCCCAGCTCCGGCCCTTGGCGGAGCGGCTGCGCCCCGCCCTCGACGACGCCTGGGACACACTGCGCTGGGTGGCCGGGTTCGAGTTCCCCGAGGCCGAGTGCGACGCCGACCTGTTCGCCCTCGCCGAGACCGGTACCTACGCCATCGAGTCCGGTGTCCCGACCGCCCTGCCGTACGGCGAGCGGCTCCGGCCGCGCAGTTTCCCTCTGCGCGATTTCAGCGACCACGTCTCGGAGAGCCAGGTCGCGCACTCCTCGGCCCTGCACTCCCGGCTGGACGGCCGCAGGCATCTCACCGGCTCGCTCGCCCGCTGGGCCGTCAACGGGCACCTGCTCTCCCCGATGGCGCTCGAAGCGGCCCGGGAAGCAGGGCTGGGGGCGCCCCCGCTCCAGCCGGGGACGGCAGGCACCGCCGACGGCACGGTCTGCCGGAACCCCTACCGCGGGATCCTCGTACGCGCCGTGGAGGTGCTCTACGCCGTCGAGGAGGCGCTCCGGATCATCGACGCCTACGAGCCGCCGGAGCACCCGTACCTGGAGGTGCCGGCCCGTGCCGGTACCGGGCACGGCGCCACGGAGGCCCCGCGGGGCCTCCTCTACCACCGCTACGTGCTGGACGGCTCCGGCCGCATCACCGACGCGCGGCTCGTTCCGCCGACCGCGCAGAACCAGGGCGCCATCGAGGAGGATCTGCGCCGGACGGTCCAGGCGTGCCTCGACCGCGGAGAGAGCACCGATGAGGAGCTGACGGGGGTGTGCGAGCGGGCCGTGCGCAACCACGATCCGTGCATCTCCTGCTCCGCCCATTTCCTGGAGCTGGACATCCGCCGCGCGCATGGGGCGAAGCAGTGAGACGGACGAGACGGACTCCCCTACCCGACGGGCACGTCCGGCCGGACGATGGTGACCGGGCAGGGAGCGTGAAGGGCCACCTGCTGGCTCACCGAGCCCAGGAGGGCCCGGCGGAAGCCGCCGCGGCCTCGGCTGCCGACCACCAGCATGTCGGCCTCCGCGGCCGCGTCCACCAGGACGTCTGCCGGGTGTCCGTGCACCAGCCGTTCGTGCACCTGGGAGGCGCCGTCTTCGCCGAGCACGGCCCGCACCTCCTCGACCAGCAGCCGCTGCGCCTCTTCCTCGTCGAAGTCGGAGTCGACGGCCGGCGCCGACCACGAGGCCTCCCCGGGTACCTCCCAGGCGGTCACCGCCTCGACCCTGCCTCCGACGAGAGCGGCGTACCGCACCGCCCAGCGCAGCGCGGTCTGGGACGAGGCCGACCCGTCGACGCCCACCACGATCCGCGGAACCTCAGGCTGCGTGTCCATGCTCTGATCCCTCCGGTGCTCTCCCTTCCAGCGTGTGCGAAGCGCGGCCGTGCCGCCACGCGAGGAGGCCGAAGGACGTGCAGGGCGTCGGTTGGACGCGATCGGACGGCTCATCCGGCGGGTAGGCGGAACCACCGCTCGTGACCTGCGGCGACCTGCACCCGCCGATCGCCGGGAAGGATCAGCGGCACCGGCCCGAGGACGGAGGCAGGAACCCGGACGCCCAGCCTGCCGGGCCGGAACCGGATGCGGATGTCCCGGTGCCCGAGATAGCAGACCGAGAACGCGGAGCCGGGGATCTCGGAGATCGGCAGGGGGTCGATGTGCAGACCGTCGGCGCCGGGTTCGAGCCCCACGATGCCGCGTTCGACGAGGTCGAGGGTGCCGGCCATCGCACCGAGGTGGATGCCTTCGCCGGTGGTTCCGCCCTGGATGTCGGTGATGTCGCCGAGGAGGGCTTCCTGGCAGTACCGCCATGCGTCCGAGCCCTGCCGCCGGCCGAGCACCCAGCCGTGGACAAGGCTGCTGAGGGTCGAACCGTGACAGGTCCGCCGCAGGTAGTAGCCCACCGTCCGTGCCCACAGCTCGTCGTCCAGCTGGTAGCCGAGCCGGGAGAACAGGCGGATGAGGTCCGCGGGACGGAAGAGGTAGCCGAGCATGAGGGTGTCGGCCTGCTTGGAGGCCTGGTAGCGGTTGGGCGTGTCGCCCTCGGCCTCCAGGATGCGGTCCAGGCGCCGGATGTCGTGGTAGCGGGCGCGGTAGTGGTCCCAGTCGAGTTCGGCGAGATCACCGTAGCCGTGGAACTGGCTGATCACGTCGCGGTGGAAGGGCACGTACATCAGGCGCGAGACCTCCTCCCATCCGCCGAGCCCGTCCGCGTCGAGCCCCAGCTGTGCGAGCAGCTCGGCCCGCCGGAAGGCCGGAAGCACCTCGTACAGGTCGAGGGCGCGGGCGAGCACCCAGGCCGCGGTGACGTTGGTGTAGGCGTTGTCGTCGATGCCGGGCGCCGTGGCGTCGGGGTAGGCGTCATGGTATTCGTCCGGACCGACGACCCCACGGATCCGGTAGCGGCCGAGGCCGGCGTCCCAGGTCGCGGCACCCGCCCAGAAGTGGGCGATGTGGAAGAGGAGTTCGGCTCCCGGTCCGTGCATGAACCCGGCGTCGCCGGTGGCGAGGCCGTACTGCCAGACGTTCCAGGCGACGGCCGAGCCCACGTGGCGCTGAAGGTGGGAGTGGTCGGGCAGCCAGCGGCCTGAGCGGGGATTGAGATGCAGCCGCTGCGTCTCCTCGGCGCCGGAACTGCCGCTCTGCCAAGGAAACATCGCCCCGGCGGCTCCGCCCCGGCGCGCCGCGTCCCGGGCCGCGGGCAGCCGCCGGTGCCGGTACATCAGCAGGGCACGGGCGGTTTCGGGGAAGTGGAGGGCGAAGTAGGGCAGGACGAACAGCTCGTCCCAGAAGACGTGGCCCCGGTACGCCTCTCCGTGCAAACCGCGGGCGGGGACTCCGGCATCGAGCTCCGCCGTGTGCGGCGAGAGGGTCTGCAGTACGTGGAAGGCGTGCAGCCGCAGGATCCTGCCGCTCTGCCCTTTCGCCCTCACCCCGCCTTCGGCCCAGATCCGCTGCCACGCCGCACCGTGCACGGCCAGCAGGGCCGGGAAGGCCGGGGCCCGACCGGCCCGCTCGACACTGCTGCGTACGGGGTCGGACAGGGGGCGGTCGAGCGAGGTGAACAGGGCTGCGGTCTTCACGACGGCGACCGGCTGCCCCCGCCTGATCGGCACGACGAAGACCTGCCGTGTGGCGGTTGCCGTGCAGGTCCGGTCGACGGCCGCCAGAGGTTTCATCGATGTGCGTACGGCGAACCCGATCCGGATGCGGGAGACCGCTGTGGTGCAGGCCAGCCAGGCGATGCCTTCCGCCTCCACTCCTGCCCGGTGTGCCACCATGTGGCGCCCGGCCAGCGCGCGATAGCGGTCCACACCCGCGTTGACGACGTCGCCGTCGAGCACGGAGGCGACCTCCAGCCGTCCGTTCCAGCCGTACGCGCGAAAGACGGTGCGTTGCGCGGCCAGGTGTGGATCTCCCATGTGGACGAGTCGGGTGTGGGTCACACCCAGGCGGCGGCCCTCGGCGTCGAGGAAGAGCATGCGCCGGGTGAGCGTTCCGGTGTGCAGGTCGAGTGAGACCCGGTAGTGGCGCAGGGCCGGGTGATCCGGGGTGAGCCAGTCGCCCGGAGGCGCGCCGTCCGGCAGGCAGCGGTAGCGCAGGGCGGTCCAGTCCGGCAGCCGGACCATGTCCTCGTTGGAGACCGTGCGTCCGGCGACGGTGGAGGTGAGCCGGTCGTAGCAGCCGGCGAGGTAGGTGGCCGGGTAGTGGATGTCGTCAGCCGTGGTCTCGGGAGCTGACCCGCGTGTGGCGAAGCGGCCGTTGCCCAGGGTGGACAGGGCTTCGACCAGCCGCTCGGTCTTGGGGTCGTAGCGCTGGTACTCCCAGCGCCATGACTCGTTCACGGCCGGTGTCCGTGCAGCGCGGCCGGAAGGGCGTCGAGGCTTTTCAGGACGAGGTGGGCGCCGTGCGCGAGCAGCGCGTCCGCCGTCTGCGGGTCGTCCTCCCGGCACAGGCCCACGACCAGGGCGAAGTCGGCCCGCCGTCCCGCTTCCACGCCCACGAGTGCGTCTTCCACCACGGCGGTGTGATCGGGGCCGGCTCCGAGCCGGTCCGCCGCTTCGAGGAAGAGAGCGGGGTCGGGTTTGCCGGGGAGGGCGAGCGCGTCCATGTCCTGGCCGTCCACGAGGGCGTCGAAGCACCTGATGAGGTCCGCGGCCCTGAGGAGGGAGCGGGCGTGTTTCGATGCCGAGACCGCCGCGCATCCGACCCTCATCGCGCGGAGCCGCCGCAGCACGGGCCGAACGTCGTCAAAGGCCTTTACCCCTTCGTTCCGCACCATCTGCGAGAAGACCGCCTCCTTGCGGGCGGCCAGCGCGTACACCGAGGTGCATCCCGGCGGATCCTGCGGCGTCCCGGGAGGCAGTTGCACACGCCGGGCGGTGAGGAAGGCGCGTACGCCGTCGAGTCGGGAGCGGCCGTCCACCAGATCCCGGTAGTCCCGGACCACGTCGAACGGCAGCGGTGGCTCACCGGCGTCCGGCGGCGGCCATTGGGCAAGACAGCTGTCGAAGGTGTCCTTCCAGGCGGCGGCGTGGCGGGCCGCCGAGGCCAGGAGCACCCCGTCCGTGTCGAACACAACGGCACGCACGTCCATCACCAGTCGTGGGCCACACGACGGCCGGTCACCCGGACGGGGGTGAGCCTCATCCACCGGTCACGGTCCCCGCCGGCCCAGGGGCTGGAGCGGGCCGTGGTGTTCAGATGCCGGAGCACGTCCGGGTCGGTGACCCCTTCCAGTGCGCCGACGGCCAGTACGCTCCAGCCGCTCGCGGTCACGTCGTCGATGTTGTCGATCTCGAAGCCGGCTTCCGTCCCCGCCGACCGCCCCACGACGGACGCCGCGGAGGTACGGAAGGCGATGTCGGTTCCCGCCATCATGTAGTTGACGGGCACCACGGTCGGCCCTTCGGCGGTGAAGACCGCGATGCGACCCACTCCGTGGGTGCCCAGCAGGTCCCGGCACTCGGCCTCCCCCAGGGGCACCAGGGCGGCCTCGCGACGGGCGGTGGAACGGCCGCGAACCCGTTCGGCGCTCGCTCCGGTCAGGTCGTCGACCGTGACCCCCAGTTCGTCGGCGACCCGCACCAGGGTGCCGATGGAGGGCGAGGCCGCATGCTCCTCCAGGTAGGCGATGTAGTTGCCGTCGGCACCGCACCTGCGGCCCAGCTCGGCGCGGCTGAGACCGAGGGCCTCACGGCGGGCTGCCAGGCGGCGGCCCAGGTCGGTACGCCGGGACGTCCCCGCGGTCGCCTCGGCCTCGTTGGGCGGGATCCTCTTCATGGTGATCACTGCTCCTGAACGGGCGCTGCGAAGGCAGCAATCCCAGGCTGTCTCTGCTTCCTTCCGCCGCGCTTGGGCCGTCCGGGCCCCTCAGGGGTACCGGTCGGACCCTGCCCGACGCCCCGTCCGATGCGATGGTTGATACGGCATCTGTCCATCAGGAAGGCGCCTTCCATGTCCCAGCCCGGCCACTCCCCCGCTTCGGCGCGTCCCGCCCTGCTGCGTTTCCTCGGCGGTGTCCGGACGGTCACCGGCAGCAAGTTCCTCGTCGAGAGCGACCACGTCCGCATCCTCGTCGACTGCGGGCTCTTCCAGGGTGTCGCGGACCTGAGGCGCCGCAACTGGGAGAAGCTGCCCTGCGACGCCGCCGACATCCACGCCGTCGTCGTCACCCACGCCCATCTGGACCACTGCGGATACCTTCCGCGCCTGGTCCGGCACGGCTTCCGCGGCCCCGTGCTGGCCAGCGCCCACACGGCCCGGCTCGCCGAGATCGTGCTCCGCGACAGCGCGAAGCTGCAGATGGAGGCCGCCGAGCACGCCAACCGGCACGGCTGGTCCAAGCACCGGCCCGCCAGACCGCTCTACGACGATCACGACGTCGACCACACGGTGCGGTTCCTCGACCCGGTCCCCGTCGGCAGCGAAGTCGAGATCATGACGGGGGCCAAGCTCATGCTCCACCACGGCGGGCACATCCTCGGCTCCGCCTGGGTCCACCTGACCCTGGAGGACGGCCACACCCTCGCCGTCAGCGGCGACCTCGGCCGTCCCGGCCACCCGCTCCTGCTGCCGCCCGAGCCCTTCACCGGCGCCGACGTCCTGCTCATGGAGTCGACGTACGGCAACCGGCGCCACGACCACGAGACGGCGAAGCGCGAGTTCGCCTCGGTGATCACCCGAGCCCTGTCCCGCGGTGGAACGGTGGTGATCCCGGCCTTCGCGATCGACCGCACCGAGGTCGTCCTGCACGAACTCGCCGCCCTGCGCAGCGAGGGCACCCTTCCCAGCCGCGTACCCGTCTACGTCGACAGCCCCATGGCCCTGGCCGCCCTCGACGTCTACCGCGACGCCGTACGGTCACGCGCACCCGAGCTGCGCCCCGAAGTCGTCGCCGCCGGCGAGACCGCGATCAGCCCGGAACCGTTCCTGGCCGCTCGCACCGTCCAGGAATCGATCGACATCAACAACAGCACCGGCCCGGCGATCATCGTCTCCTCCGCCGGCATGGCCACAGGCGGACGCGTCCTGCACCACCTCCGCCGGGTACTCCCCGACCCCCGCAACGCCGTCGTGATCGTCGGCTTCGCCGCGGCAGGCACCCGCGCCCGGGACCTGGTGGACGGCGCCCGCACTCTCAAGATGTTCGGCGAGTACGTCCCCGTACGCGCCGAGGTCGCCGATGTCCCGCACTTCTCCGCGCACGCCGACGCCGATCAGATCATCGACTGGCTGCGCACCGCCCCCGCCCCGCACACCACGTACCTCGTCCACGGCGAGGAGAGCGCGGCCGAGACGCTGCGGGACCGTATCACGGACGAGCTGGGCTGGACGGCCGTCGTCCCCAAACCGGGGGAAGCCGTCCTGGTCCGCTGACCTGGGCCGTACGGTCCACGCGGTGTGTACCGCGCGACCCTGCCGGCCCGACGCAAGCGAGGGGAAGTGTGGGAGGCAGACCATGAGCACCACACACGGCATCCTCGAACACTTTCTCGAACAGATGGCACCGGAAAGCCCACGAGTCCCTGCTCGCCCCCGCACGCTGAGGACCCCGCCATGACCTCCACCCCGTACACCGTCGCCGACGTCATGACCGCCAAAGTCATCGCCGTCACCCCCGACACCGGCTTCAAGGACATCGCCGCCGCCATCGAACGCTGGAAGGTGACCGCTCTTCCCGTCATCGAGGGCGAGGGCCGCGTCGTCGGCGTCGTCTCCGAGGCCGACCTCCTCCCCAAGGAGGAGTTCCACGAGCACCGCCCCGGCATGATCGAACAGATGCGCCGCCTCGGCGACACCGCCAAGGCCGGCTCCACGCGCGCCGAGAACCTCATGACCACACCGGCGGTCACGATCCGCCCCGACGCCTCCCTCCCCCAGGCCGCCCGCCTCATGGCCGAACGCCACATCAAACGGCTGCCGGTCGTCGACGCCGACGACACCCTCAAGGGCATCGTCAGCCGCGCCGACCTCCTCAAGGTCTTCCTCCGCACCGACGACGAACTCACCGAGGACATCCGTCAGAACGTCGTCGAACGCCTCTTTCCGCTCTCCCACAACGGGGTCACCGTCACTGTCACACACGGCATCGCCACGCTGACCGGCAGTGTCCGGGACGACCACCTGATCCCCATGGCCGACCGCCTCGCCCGGTCCGTCGAGGGCATCGTCGACGTCCGATGCCGACTGGAGGCGGGCACCTGACCCTGAACCGCGTGCAGGCCGGCCCACGGCAGGGCCATGGCCGCCGTGGGCCGGCATGCACGAGGCACCGGGCCGACTCAGTATGGAAGTCGGGAAGGACATCCACCGGAGGTGAGCGCGATGACGAATGCCGCCGGTCCGGCAGTCGTCACCGTGACGATGAATCCCGCGATCGATCTCTGCTGGGAGGTCGAACACCTGGAGGGCGAGGGCAAGAGCCGTGCGCGGGTCAGGTCGGTGGCCGTCGGGGGCGGAGGGATCAATGTCGCGCGGCACATCGTGCGGTTCGGAGGACGGGCGACGGCTCTCCACACTGCCGGCGGTGAGGTGGGACTGCGCCTCAACCGGCTGCTCGACGAAGAGGGCATCGACCACGTCGCCGTCGACATCGACGGCGACACCCGCGAAGCACTCGTGCTGTTCGAGACCGCATCGCGCCGCAGCTACCACATCGTGCCACCCGGCCCGCAGCTGCACGAGCGCGAGGGACTGCGGTGCCTGGAAGTGCTGGAGCGGTTCCTCGGCGGTCGCCCGTACGTCGTGGCCAGCGGCAGCCTGCCCGGCGGCTTGCCCGACGACTACTACGCGGCCGTCGCCCGCCGTGTCAGGGAAGCCGGATCCCGGCTGATCCTGGACACCTCCGGGCCGGCCCTTCGGGCAGCGCTCGCAGAGGGCGTGTTCCTGTTCAGGTGCAACCGAACAGAGGCCGAGAGCCTGACCGGCCACCCCGTCAGCGGCTTCGACGACGCCCGGGCCCTCAACGAGCACCTGCTCACCACGGGAGCCGCCGAGATCGCTGTCACCACCCTCGGAGCGCTGGGCGCGCTGTGCTCGACCAGCCAGGGCCACACCGAGCTCCACGCGCCGCCACTGCCCGGCGAGCCCCTGAGCGATGCGGGGGCCGGAGACAGCATGGTCGCTGCCCTCACCACACAGCTGGCCGCCGGCGAGGATCCCGTCGCCGCCTGCGCGCTGGGGGTGGCGACGGCCGCCGCGGCGATGCTCACCCCCACCACCGAACCCTTCGACGTGGACGTGGCCCGGTCCCTGCGTTCGCAGGTGAGGACGGCCACCCGTGGCTGAGCGGGATCTCGCCGCATTCCCGCGACACGGGCTCCGGCATCGGTCGCCTCGTGCCGGTTCCTGCGAACCAGGTGCCCACGTTGCAGATCCCGGGGCGGCCCTATCCGAAGGGAACGACGGCCACCGGTGCGGCGCAGTGGTGGATCACGGCATGCGCGACGTGACCGATGTGGGACCCGAGCGACGCCGGGTGGCGACGGCGCCCCACGACCACGAGTTCCGCGCCCTGCGAGGCCTCGATGAGCTGGACTCCAGCGGCTCCGACGAGGGCCTCTTCGATGACCTCGACACCCGGGTAGCTTGTGCGCAAAGGCCGGACCAGTTCCGCCAGGGCGGACGCGACCTGGCCGCCGACCGTCTCGCCGATGCCTGGATCGGCCACGATCGCGTACGCGGCCGGACCGGGCAGGGTCCAGCCGTGCACGACGCGAACCCTCGCGCCCCGACGCGCCGCCTCCTGGAAGGCGAAGGCGAGCACGGGCGCGTCGGGGTGGCGGAGGTCCGCTCCTACGAGGATCTCGCCGGCATCCGGCCCGGGCGTCGCTCCCGCGGCCGGGGCCTCGGCCGCGGCGGCGCGTACGAGCACGACCGGCCGGTGGGAGCTGCGGGCGACGGCCAGTGCCACGGACCCGGCCAGGAAGCCCGCGAACCCGCCGAGCCCGCGGGAGCCCAGCACCATGAGATCCGACTCGTCCGCGGCCGCACTGAGCAGGGGGCCGGCGCGGCCTCGCGCCTGTTCGGTCGTCACCTCCAGCCCCGGGTGGTCCTTGCGGAACTGCTCTGCCGTGTCGCGGAGCAGTCCCGTGGACCGCTCCGCAGCGTAGGCGGCGACCGGGTAGGGGATCGCGGGCGCGACGGGCCACTCCTCCACGTGGACCAGACGCAACGGGACCTCGCGCAGTACCGCCTCGCGCGCGGCCCAGGCGGCCGCCGCGAAACTCTCCCGGGATCCGTCCAGACCCGCGGTGACCTGAGGCGTCATGGCGTACCTCCTCCTTGATGCGCCGACGCGGCACGGCACGATGCGTCCGGCCGGGCGCGGACTCCAGCTTCACGCTCCGGCTACGGCGGCGTGAGGGGCCAACAGGCCCAGACAGCTGCCCGAAGGGCCCATGCCCACGGGCGACGCATCGCACACAGTGGGAACAACCCACCGGAACCGGAGGTACCGCCATGACGGACACCGCACCGGAATGGGCCGGTACGCGGCTGGCCGGGGACGCCCACCGGCTGGATGTCGCCCACGTCGAAGGCGACGTCTACGAAATCGCGGTGCGCGGGCACCGCCTCCGTGTCGACCAGCCCACGGACGCGGGCGGGACGGACACCGCGCCCACGCCGACCGAGCTGTTCGCAGCGTCCCTGGCCACGTGCGTCGCCTTCTACGCGGGGCGCTACCTGCTCCGCCACGGCCTGTCGCGCGAGGGTCTGGGCGTGCGGGCGGAATTCGTCATGGCCACCGACCGCCCCGCCCGGGTGGCCGCGGTGCGCATGGTGATCGTGCCGCCCCCGCAGCTGCCCGAAGAGCGGCGCGCGGGCCTTCTCGCCGTCGCCTCGCACTGCACCGTCCACAACACGCTTCAGCGGCCGCCGGACACCGGCATCGAGCTCGCCTCGTGACCCGCCCCCCGCCACGGCGCGTTGTGGCCCGGGGAGGCGGAGGCCGGAGGCCAGGTCCCTCGGCCGTCGCGGGGCCGAGGGGCCGCGGGCCGTCGTCCGGCCGGAGACGGCGCCGGGCACGGCTGCCATCCCGCCCGCCACCGCCACCCCGCCCTCCGCACCGCCGTCAGCCACAGCCGGAGCCCGAGGGTCCGGCGTCGTAAGCGCTCACCAGCCGACGGGTACGGAGCCGGGCAGGTCAGGCCCCAGCCGCGCCGGTTCCGGCGATCACCTCGGGCCGCAGCAGCGCGGCGAGCGTCTCGGCCGGGAGCAGGCCCCTCTCCAGGACGAGTTCGGCCACGCCCCGGCCGCTGGCGAGGGCTTCCTTGGCGATGTCGGTGGCGGCCGTGTACCCGATGTGCGGGTTCAGGGCGGTCACCAGGCCGATGGAGTTCTCGACGGTCGTGCGCAGCATCTCGGTGTTGGCGGTGATGCCGTTCACGCAGCGCTCCGCGAGGGTGAGGCAGGCCGCGCGCAGGTGGGTGATGGACTCCGACAGCGAGTGCAGGATGACCGGCTCGAACGCGTTGAGCTGAAGCTGCCCCGCCTCGGCGGCCATGGTGATGGTGACGTCGTTGCCGATCACCTCGAAGGCGACCTGGTTGACGACCTCGGGGATCACCGGGTTGACCTTGCCGGGCATGATGCTCGAACCCGCCTGCACCGGGGGCAGGTTGATCTCGCCGAGGCCCGCGCGCGGCCCGGAGGACAGCAGGCGCAGGTCATTGCAGGTCTTGGACAGCTTGACGGCGATGCGCTTGAGCACTCCGGACATCTGGACGAACGCGCCGCAGTCCTGGGTGGCTTCGACCAGGTCTGCGGCGGTGACCAGCGGCAGCCCGGTGATGTCGGCCAGGTGGCGGCGGGCCGATTCGGCGTACCCGGCGGGGGCGTTGAGGCCGGTGCCGATCGCGGTCGCGCCGAGGTTGATCTCGTGGATCAGCCCGAGGGCCTCCGCGAGCCGGCTGCGGTCTTCGTCGAGCATGACGGCGAAGGCGGAGAACTCCTGCCCGAGCGTCATCGGTACGGCGTCCTGCAGCTGGGTCCGGCCCATTTTCAGCACGTCGCGGAACTCGGTGGCCTTGCGGGCGAAGGTGTCCTGGAGGACGGCCATGGCGTCGAGCAGGCCGCGCACCGCCGAGACGGTCGCGATCCGCACGGCGGTCGGGTAGACGTCGTTGGTGGACTGCCCGAGGTTGACGTCCTCGTTGGGGTGCAGGTGCCGGTACTCGCCCCTGGCGTGGCCCAGCAGCTCCAGCGCCCGGTTGGCGATGACCTCGTTGGCGTTCATGTTGGTGGAGGTGCCGGCGCCGCCCTGGATGACGTCGACGACGAACTGGTCGTGCAGCTTCCCGCCGCGGATCTCCTGGCAGGCGGTGACGATCGCGGCGGCCTTCGCGGGCTCCAGCAGGCCGAGTTCCTCGTTGGCGAGGGTGGCGGCCTCCTTGACGGCGGCGAGGGCGTCGATCAGGTGCGGGTAGGCCGAGATCGGTGTGCCGGTGATGGGGAAGTTCTCGGTGGCGCGCAGGGTGTGGATGCCCCAGTAGGCGTCGGCGGGGACGTCGCGGTCTCCGAGCAGGTCGTGTTCGCTGCGGGTGGCGGCGGTCATGGGTGTGCGGGTCCTCTTCCTGAGGTGGGTGGATCAGGTGGTGAAGCGGATGGCGTCAGGCTTTGAGGAACTGCTCGCTCACGCCTCGGGGTTGCCTTCCGTGGGGGTGGCCGTGCGCCGGGGGCGCACGATGTCGGTGAGGGTCGTCTCGACTCTCAGGAGGTGGTGGGACATGGCCTCCACCGCGTCGTGCTCGGATCCGTCGACCAGCGCCTCAAGAATCGCCCGGTGCTCGCAGTTGGACTGCTCGCGCCGGCCGCCCAGTTCGTTGAGGAAGGTCGACTGACGCGCCAGTGCGTCACGGATCTCCTCGATGACCCGGCGGAAGACCGGGTTGCGGGAGGCTTCGGCCACCGCCAGGTGGAAGACGGTGTCCAGCGCGACCCACGCGGTGGTGTCGGTCTCCCGCTCCATCCGGTCCAGCAGATGGCCCAGATGGTCGAGGTCCTCCGGCGTACGGCGCAGCGCGGCGTACCCGGCGACCGGGATCTCGACGTGCCGGCGCACCTCAAGAAGGTCGCTGGCGGCGTAGTCGCCAAAGGTGGGGTCCTCGACCGTGTTCGCCACGACGAACGTGCCCTTGCCACTCTTGGAGACGGTCAGCCCCATGGCCTGCAGGGCCCTGAGAGCCTCCCGCAGGACGGGCCGGCTGACCTCCAGGGTCCGACACAACTCCGCTTCCGAGGGAAGCTTGTCACCCACTGCGTACTCGCCGCGCTCGATGGCGCTGCGCAGGTGGCCGAAGACCGCTTCCATCGCGCTGACGCGCCGCGGCCCTGAACCACCTGTCTGGCTGTCTGACAGGTTCACGCTGCGATCCTGCTGGGCGCGCCCCAGGGTGTCAACACCTACTTGCCGGGAACATCCGGCCCGGCGAGTTTCGCATCGTGCACGCCTTCCGTCCGGCCTCCAGAGCCTCCGAGGACAAAGCCGTTCCGCGGCCTGCGGCTTCGCGCGGCTGGGTGCGTTGAACGATCGCGCAGGCCAGGTGCGATACGGCCAACTTGAAGCCGAGCCGGACGCGCGTAGACCCCACCGCGACGCAGGATTGCCGGTACAACCGGCCGTCGGCCACGATGGCTGAAAGTTAAACTATTGTCCGACAGGCGCACTACGTTTGCGGCGGTTGACGCTCCACCGAGAGGAAACCCCTCATGACCGCCGCCGACAGCACGCCGGGCAGAACGGCCCACGTCCTCCCCGGGTACCGCCCCGACGACGCCTTCATGGCCGTGGAGCTGGACCCGCCACCGGCCGAGTACGTATGGCACGACGAGCACGCCGAGCAGCAGGAACAGCGCTACGGCCCGGGAGCGGGCTACCGCCAGTGGCTGGCAGTGAACGCGTCCGACGGCGCCGTCTGGTTCGGCGACACCGACTGGCGGGCCCCGGCCGACGACCTCGCCGGCCGGCTCCCCGGCCTTCCCCGCAAGGTGCTCGGCGACGGTACCCTCCCGGCCCCTGGAATCGTGGTGCATCTGCTGGACCACCTGACCCATGACGAACAGCGCGGCTGCTCCTGGCGCTTCTTCACCGCAGAGGAGCTGCACGCGCTCGCGCTGCGCATACTGCCCGGCGTGCAGCGGCTCGTGGATTCGATCCACCGGATCGGGCCGGCCGGCGAACTGGAATGGTCGGCTGAGGCCGCCACCGCATGGGACGACATCGAGCAGGCCGCGACCCACCCCTCCGATCCCTCGGGAAGGTCCCACCGGCCCGGGCTGCGCACGACACCGACCCCTGCCTGGCGCGTCGAGGTCGGCGCGTTCCTCGCCATGAACCCCGAGCTGTGCGACCCCTCCTGGGAGCTGGCCACGGACGCGGAACTCGACGCCTACGCCGACTACCGTCCTGACACCGGCTACGGCGGGGTACCGGGGCGGATGTGCCGCGCCGCCGACCGGCGGATCGAGGACGGTTTCACCTTCTACGGCCACCGTGCCGCCCTGTACGCCTACCGCGCGCAGGCGTGCGGCGGCCGTACTCCGACGGACGCCCGGATCTGGCTGGAGACGACGGACGCGGGCCGGAGGACCTGGGAGGCGGCCAAGCCCCTCGGCGCCACCCTCGCCGACGTCCCGGACTGCGTGTTGGGGGCCCTGGCCGAGGGATTCCAGAACGCCGCGCACGAGGAGGGCCTGGCCCTGACGGGCCTGAACGCCTACCTGCGGCGGCTGCGCGCCGAGGAACGCTCCGCCGTCGACGGGCAGCTCGTCCGCGAAGCCGGGGAAGTCGAACGCCTCGAGATCATGCTGAAGGACTTCCGCGCCGCACGGAACCGCACCGTGACACGGATCCTGGCCTGGTCCGACGGGCGCAGCGACGCCGAGATTGCCCGCCTGGCGTCCGTGCCCGACGCGTACGTCAGCGGCTGGCGGGCCCGCCTGACCGACGAAGAGACATCGCCGCGCCCGGACCGTGAAGCCCTGCGAGGCGAAGGCGCGTAGCTCCGGCGGCGTCGGGCCGGTTGTGTTCAGGCGGGCGCGGGTCCTTCAGGGCCCGTCTGGGGCAGGCGTGTCATGCAGACGGCGCGCCTGGGCGTCGTAGTCGCGCAAGACGTGTCTGAGCTGTTCCAGCGACTCGGCGGGAATGTCGGAGGGAGCGGACTCGGCCACGAAGCGGGCGGCGGCCACGAGCGCCGCGAACTCCAAGGGATGAGCGGTCGCGCGCAGGATGCCGGGCCGAGCCCACTCCAGGTGCATGTTCAGCCCTTCGATGCCAGGTAGTCCTTGATCTGCCCGAGTTCCTTCTCGAAGTCCTCGTAGTCCTCACGGATGCCGTTGAGGTACCCGCTCCAGCCGAGGCTGTTCTTCGCGTAGTGGACGGCTTCCTGGATCTCCTCGTCCGTGGCCCCGAAGAGTTTCGCGGCCTCGGTGTGGAAGAGCGTGCAGTAACGGCACTTCGTCTCCGAGTGCAGCGCGATCCCGATCAGTTCCTTGTACTTGTTAGGGATCAGCGTCTCGCCGAGTTCGATCTTCTTGAAGATCTCCCACTCGTGATCCAGCAGGTCATCGGGGATGCGGGAGAAGAAGTGGGGCACGAGGCCCAGGGTCTCCTTGATCTCCGCCTCGACCTCGCTGCGCGTGCGGCCCGCCATGGCGACACTCCTCTCGGTCGCGCCAAACCGACACCCCTCCTTCCACGCTAGATCCGGCCGAGGGCAGCGGCGAGTCCTGCCCGTACCGGCTTCCCACGTCATGTGGGCGGCAGGCTCGCCGCGAAGTCGTGCCCCTGGTCGATCCAGGCGGCCAGGGCCTCGTCCTCGGACACGGCGGAGGAGGCCACGACGACCCAGCCGCGCATCGGGCGCCCGGTGAAGTCGAAGGGACGCGTCCCCGGCCGCGCCAGGGCAGCGTCGGTGGCGTCGGGGCCGACCCGGACCATCAGCTCGTCCCCGGTTACCCCGACCGCCATGCGGCCCTCGTACAGGAACGCGAGCCCGCCGAACATCCGCTTTTCCGTGATGCCCGGATCCGCACCCAGCCGGGCCCGGATGCGCTCCGCCAGTCCTTCGTCGAACGCCATGACCGCCCTCACCCTCGCGTACGGCGGCTCACCTGCCGCTCCAGATCCTGGAGGTCCTTGACCAGCGACGAGCGCACCTTGCGCCCCATCACCGGTCCGGCCAGCCGGTACATGCCGGAGGCGTCGCCGCGCACGCGGATCCGGGCGAGCGTGCCGCCGTCCGGGAGCGGGCCGAAGGTCACGCGCATCGGCATCGGTCCGGCGACCGAGACCATGTCCAGCAGCTCTGGCGGCTCGTAGGCGGCGACCAGTGATCCGGATCTGCGGCACGGTGCCCCCCGCTGCGCCAACCACCACATCCACCAGCTTGCCAGCCGGAGGGTCAGATCGAGGGCGTCCTCCCACCCTGGGCATGCGGGGTCGCTGCGCGCCGTGCGCGGCGGCGGAGGTGGTAGAGGACCGTTCCGGCGGCGCAGGCCGTGGCGAGGATGGCGGCGGGCCAGACGTGGGTGGTGCGGGCGGGCGTGGTGTCCGAGGGGGGCGCGGCCAGAGGCACGGGGCCGGCGGGTGAAGGCTTCCGCAGTGGCGGAGGCTGGAGGGTGCCGACCGGGTCGACGTGCCCTGCGGCGGCGAAGCCCCAGTCGAGCAGGGTGCGAGCCTCCTCGTAGACGGCGAATCCGCCTCCGTACTGGGGGTTCATGACGGTGACCAGCAGGGTGCGGCCGTCGCGGCGGGCGGCGGATACGAGGGTGTGGCCGGCTTGGGAGGTGTAGCCGTTCTTGATGCCGATGATGCCGGGGTAGCGTCCGACGCCGTCCTCGCCGGTGAGCAGCCGGTTGGTGTTCTCGATGCCGTAGGTCCAGGTGGGGGTGCCGTCGCTGTGGGTGTCGCCGGGGAACCTGGCGTCGGCCAGGGCCGCGTAGCGGGCGAAGGCGGGGTCCGCCAGTCCGGCGCGGCCGAAGACAGCGAGGTCGTAGGCGGAGGAGACCTGCCCGTCGGCGTCGTATCCGTCCGGGGAGACGACGTGGGTGTCCTTGGCGCCCAGGGAGCGGGCCTTGGCCTGCATCCGGGCCGCGGTCTTGTCCCAGCCGCCGTTCATGGAGGCCAGGACGTGGACGGCGTCGTTGCCGGAGCTGAGGAAGACGCCCTTCCACAGGTCGGCGATCTTGTAGGTGCGGCCGGCGTCGAGGCCGACCAGGCTGCTGCCTTCGCCCACGTCCTCAAGTTCGGCTTCGGTGACCGTGTGGGTGCCGGTGGCGGGTAGCTGGGGCAGGGCGGTGAGGGCGAAGAGGGTCTTGATGGTGCTGGCGGGCGGCAGGGGTCGGTGGGCGTTGTGCGCAGCAAGTACGTCGCCGGTGCGGACGTCGGCCACGAGCCAGGACAGGGCGGAGACGTCGTCCGGCAGGGTGGGGGCTCCCTGCCGTGCCCGCACGTGGGTTCCGGGGCGGTGCAGCAGCGACGCGTCGACGGCCGAGGCGGGCCGAGGCGGCAGGGGGTCGGCTCGTGGAGCTCCCGTGGCGGGCGGTGCGAGGAGGACCGCCGCACCGACCGTGAGGGCTGCCGTAGCGGAGAGGGACCCGCAGGCAGAGGATCTGATGCTCATTCAGGCAGCGTAGGAAGGGATGCGGCCGCCCGCAGCGCGCTGTGCGCCGACCGGCCGTATCCCGCCTCGCGTGAAGCGTGACGCGTGACGCGTGACGCGTGACGCGTCACGCGTCACGCGTCGATGATCACCGGGATGATGAGGGGCTTGCGCCGGTGGGTGCGAAACGCCCAGTTGGCCACGGCGCGGGCGATGAGCTGTTCAAGCTGCACGGCGTCGCCGACGCCCTCCGCCGCAGCGGTGGCGAGAACCTTTTCGATCACCGGGATGACGGGGGCGAAGGTGGTGTCGTCGTGCTCGAATCCGCGGGCCAGGAAGTCGGGGGCCTCGGCCAGCGCGCCCGTGTTGGCGTCGACGATGGCCACGACGGTGACCACGCCCTCCTGGGCGAGGGTGACGCGGTCCTTGAGGGATGCCTCGGTGGCGCCACCGACCGTCATGCCGTCCACGTACACGTTGCCGGCCGGGACCTTGCCCGTAATGGAGACGCGTCCGTCGACGAGGTCGACGACGACGCCGTCCTCGGCGATGACGACCCGGTCGGGGTCGACGCCCGTGGCGATGGCCAGGTCGGCGTTGGCGCGCAGGTGCTTCCACTCGCCGTGCACGGGCATCACGTTGCGGGGCTTGACGATGTTGTAGCAGTACACGAGCTCACCGGCGCTGGCGTGGCCGGAGACGTGCACCTTGGCGTTGCCCTTGTGGACGACTTTCGCGCCCCAGCGGGTCAGCCCGTTGATGATCCGGTAGATGGCGCTCTCGTTGCCGGGGATCAGGGAGCTGGCGAGCAGGACGGTGTCGCCCTGGCCGATACGGATCTGGTGGTCGCGGTTGGCCATGCGCGCCAGGGCCGCCATGGGCTCGCCCTGCGAGCCGGTGCAGACCAGGGTGACCTTGTTGTCCGGGAGCTGCTCCAGCTCCTTCGTGCTGACGATCAGGCCGGAGGGGACCTTGAGGTAGCCCAGTTCGCGGGCGATGCCCATGTTGCGGACCATGGACCGGCCGACGAAGGCGACCTTGCGTCCGTGCTGGTGGGCGGCGTCCAGCACCTGCTGGATGCGGTGCACGTGGCTGGCGAAGCTGGAGACGATGACCCGGCGCGGGGCGGTGCGCATGACCTGCTCGATCGCCGGGTTCAGCTCGCGCTCGGAGGTGGTGAAGCCGGGGACCTCGGCGTTGGTGGAGTCGGTGAGGAAGAGGTCGACGCCCTCCTCGCCGAGGCGGGCGAAGGCGCGCAGATCGGTGATGCGCTCGTCCAGCGGGAACTGGTCCATCTTGAAGTCACCCGTGTGGAGCACCATGCCGGCGCCGGTACGGATGGCGACCGCGAGGCCGTCCGGGATGGAGTGGTTGACCGCCACGAACTCGCAGTCGAAGGGGCCGAACTTCCTGCGGTCACCCTCCCGGACCCGTGTCGTGGCGGGCCTGATGCCGTGTTCCTTGAGCTTCGCCTCAAGGAACGCCAGCGTCAGCTTCGAGCCGACGACGGGGATGTCGCGTCGTTCACGCAGCAGGTACGGCACGCCCCCGATGTGGTCTTCGTGGCCGTGGGTCAGCACCACGGCCACGATGTCGTCCAGCCGGTCCCGGATGGACGTGAAGTCGGGAAGGATGACATCGACCCCAGGCTGGTGCTCCTCGGGAAACAGCACGCCGCAGTCGACGATGAGCAGCTTGCCGGCGTGCTCGAAGACGGTCATGTTGCGGCCGATTTCGCCCAGGCCGCCCAGGGCGGTGACCCTCAGCCCTCCTGCGGGCAACGGCGGGGCGGCTTTCAATTCGGGATGCGGGTGACTCATACCTTGACGTTACCGGAGGGTCCGCCCAGGTGATCCTTTGCCCGTTCCACCGATTGGCCGATCGCGCTCCCGAGGCCTCAGGACGCCCGGCATACGGAACCGCGGCAGATCCGGGGAGGACCTCCCCGCCGTACCCGTCGGACTGTGAACCGACGGCGCGCACCCGAAGACCCGGTTCAGACCCGGTTCAGACCCGGTTCAGGCCGCGTCTGCCTGACATCAAGTGGACCCACCGAGGGCCGACCCGATCGAGAGCACGTGCGGGCTACGTACGGCGCATCGGGGAGGACGGCCGGGCCCGCCGGGTCAAGCAGAGCAACGCGGGCCCCTGGCGCGCGTACTGAAACTTCGGGCCGCAGGCCTACCAGCGGCAGTCGTCATCTGCCCGCGTTCAGCCGTCGGCGCAGGGTCGCCGCGAAGTCTTCGGCGGCCATCAGCTGGGCGCGCAGCTTCTCGCACCGGGCGTCCGCGACCTCGCGGTAGGCGTCCAGCCGCTCCCGCAGCCGTTCCTTCTCCTCGCCGGCCGGCGCTTCGCCCATGGCGGCGATGCGGTCGGTGATCTCCAGCAGGTCCCGCATCTCCTCCAGGGAGAAGTCCAGCGGCTTCATGCGGCGGATGACCATGAGCCGGTCGACGTCCGCATCGGTGTAGAGGCGGAAACCACCGCGGCTGCGCGCCGAGGGGATCACCAGGCCGACCTCTTCATAGTGCCGGATGGTGCGCAGCGACAGACCGGTCCGCTCGGCCACCTCGCCGATCTGCATCTGCCGCTCAGTCATCGTCACGCTTTCTCCCTCTGCGCCCCACGGCTTTCGAACGTTCGAAGTGCTCCAGCATACGTTTCTGGCATCACACGACCTCGGCGTTCGCGCGCGTACCTGCATTGCACAAACCCCGTCGACTCTGCCCTCACGTCAGGGTAGAGTCGTTGGCGAGGACACCCACGCTGTACGGAGTGCGGCCGGGCGTCCCCGTCGACGCGCAGGCCCCGCCCGGGCCCAGCCCGAGCCCCGTCGGCACCCACGGACTTCCGGGCAATGATGCCCGACCGGCGGCCTCCTCGGCCGCCAACCCCATCCGGCAGGGCCCCCGAAGAGGCCGGGCCGCCGGGGGCTGCGCCCCTGGTGCGGAGTCGAGACACGATGCGCGTGCGTCCCGCTGGTGGATCATGCGCCCGAATGGAAACGGTTGCATGTCCTCACCGCTGTCCGCAGCCCCCAAACTGCGCATGTCGAAGCCCGACTGGCTCGCCTCCCCCAAGGTCTTCCGCACCGAGGTACTGGCGGGCCTCGTCGTGGCCCTGGCCCTGATCCCCGAGGCGATCTCCTTCTCGATCATCGCCGGCGTCGACCCGGCCGTCGGCCTGTTCGCCTCCTTCACGATGGCCGTGGTCATCTCCGTCGTCAGTGGCCGTAAGGCCATGATCTCCGCCGCGACCGGTGCCATAGCCCTGGTGATCGCCCCGCTCAATCGCGAGTACGGCCTCGGCCACCTGATCGCCGCGGTCATCCTCGGCGGGCTGATCCAGATCGTTCTCGGCGCCCTGGGCGTCGCGAAGCTCATGCGGTTCGTGCCGCGCTCGGTCATGGTCGGCTTCGTCAACGCCCTCGCCATCCTGATCTTCATGGCGCAGGTCCCCGAGATGCACGACGTGCCCTGGCCCGTCTACCCGCTGATCATCGGCGGCCTGGCCCTGATGGTGTTCTTCCCGAAGGTCACCACCGTGATCCCGGCGCCGCTGGTCTCCATCGTCATCCTGACCGTCATCACGATCGCGGCCGGAATCGCCGTGCCCACCGTAGGCGACAAGGGCGACCTGCCCTCCTCGCTGCCGGTCCCGGGCCTGCCGGACGTACCGTTCACCCTGGACACGCTGACCACGATCGCCCCGTACGCCTTCGCGTTCGCGCTGGTCGGCCTGATGGAATCGCTGATGACCGCCAAGCTCGTCGACGACATCACCGACACCCACTCCAACAAGACCCGCGAGTCCATCGGCCAGGGCATCGCCAACATCGTCACCGGCTTCTTCGGCGGCATGGGCGGCTGCGCCATGATCGGCCAGACGATGATCAACGTGAAGGTCTCCGGGGCCCGCACCCGGCTGTCGACCTTCCTGGCCGGTACGTTCCTGATGGTGCTCTGCATCGTCTTCGGCCCGGTCGTCTCCGACATCCCCATGGCCGCCCTGGTCGCCGTCATGATCATGGTGTCGGTCGCCACCTTCGACTGGCACTCCGTTCAGCCGAACACCCTCAAGCGGATGCCGATCGGCGAGACCACCGTCATGGTCGTCACCGTCGCCGCCGTGGTCATCACCCACAACCTGGCCATCGGCGTCATCCTCGGCTCGATCACCGCCATGGTCATCTTCGCCAAGCGCGTCGCCCACCTCGCCAACGTCACCGGCGTCGTCGACCCGGACGGCAGGCAGGTCGTGTATGCCGTCACCGGCGAGCTGTTCTTCGCCTCCTCCAACGACCTCGTCGGCCAGTTCGACTACAAGGACGACCCCGACGACGTCGTCATAGACCTCACCGACGCCCACATCTGGGACGCCTCCTCCGTCGCCGCCCTCGACGCCATCGGGGCCAAGTACAAGCAGCGCGGCAAGAAGGTCACCATCATCGGCCTGAACGAGCCCAGCGCCGAGATGCACGACAAGCTCGCCGGCCAGCTCAGCGCCGGCCACTGAGAGCTTGACGGGACACGCGTGTGCCCTCCGCCTCGGGCGGAGGGCACACGCATTCTCAAGCCGCCTGCCAGGAGGCAGGACCACCTGGACGGCGGGCGTCTGCCCGGAGCGTCCTCCTGGGGAGCTGCCTGGGAAGCAGGCTGGAATGGCCCGACCGTGCGGCGTTGGCCGCATGTGGCTGCAAGCCGTGCGGTCGATACCGACCGCACGGCCTCGCGAGCGCAGGCGAAGGTCAGCTCCGGATCAGTTCCGCGATGTCGCGGGCGGCCTCGCGGGCCGGGCGGCCGACACCGATCAGGGTGGCGGAGGCAGGGCCGGTCCAGTCGCCGTAACCGAGCAGGTGCAGGCGCGGCTCGTCCACCGCACGAGTGCCGATCGTGGCGATGTGGCCTCGGGTGCCGCGCAGGCGGAGTGAAGCGAGGTGGGCCAGGTCCGGGCGGAAGCCGGTGCACCAGATGATCGCGTCGGCCTGCGTGCTCGTCCCGTCGGCCCAGGTGACGCCGTCCTCGGTGAGGCGGCTGAACATAGGTGTGGCGGTGAGAAGGCCGGCCTCACGGGCAGCCCGTACGGGCGGGACGGCGACGATGTCGCCGAGCGAGGCGACACCACCGGTGTCCGTGTGGCCGGCGTCCAATGCCTGGCGGCGGGCGGTCGCGGCGTCGAAGAGCGCGCGGCCGTCGATCTGGTCGGGCAGGTAGCGGGGCGGGCGCTGGGTGGCCCAGGTCAGGTCCGCCGCGCCTGCGAGGTCGGCGGCGATCTGGGCACCGGAGTTTCCGCCGCCCACGACGATGACCCGCTGTCCGGCGAAGTCGGAAGGGCTGCGGTACTGCACCGTGTGGAGCTGGCGGCCGCCGAACTCGCGGCGGCCCGGGACGGCGGGCAGGAACGGGCGGGTCCAGGTGCCGGTCGCGCTGATGACCGCGCGGGCCTGCCAGGCGCCGCAGTCGGTCTCGACCTGCAGGAACGAGCCGTTACGGTGGACCGCATCGACCCGCACGCCGCGCGCGGCCGGCAGCTCGTACCGCTTCTCGTAGTCGGCGAGGTACGAGACGACGTGCTGCGCGTCGGGGTAGACCTCGCCGGGCTGGGGCGGCATGAGCCGACCGGGCAGCGATGAGTACGCGGCCGGGGAGAACAGGCGAAGGGAGTCCCAGGTGTGCTGCCAGGCACCACCGGGCGCCTCCTGGGCGTCGAGGATGACGAATTCGACGCCCAGGCGGCGCAGGTGGTAGCCGGCGGCGAGCCCGGACTGGCCGCCGCCGATCACCACCACATCCGTACGTCGCGTCATGCGGAAGGCTGCCCGCTGTCCTTCTGGCCCTGCATGAAGATGACCGCCACCAGGGCCAGACCGACCACCGCGCCGGCCAGCTGCGCACCGATGAAACCGGGTACCGAGGCGGGCGCGATGCCCGCGAAGGTGTCGGTGAAGGCGCGGCCGATGGTCACGGCCGGGTTGGCGAAGGAGGTGGAGGAGGTGAACCAGTACGCGGCGCCGATGTACGAGGCCACTGCGACGGGGGCGAAGCGGAGGCGGTCGGTCTTCGCCAGGCCGAAGATCAGCATGATCAGACCGGCGGTGGCGACGACCTCGGCCAGCAGCAGGTTCCCGGCGGAGCGGTCGTGCGTGGACCACTTCACCAGGGGCTCGCCGAACATCGCGTCCGCCAGGATCGCGCCCGCGATCGCGCCCACGATCTGCGAGGGGACGTACACCGCCAGTTCACGGGCGTCGACGCCCGCGCCACCGCGGCGGGCCGTCCACCACTCGGCCAGGGTGACCGCCGGGTTGAAGTGGGCGCCGGAGACCGGGCCGAGGAGGGCGATGAGGACGCCGAGGCCGAAGACGGTGGCCGTGGAGTTCGCCAGCAGCTGGAGTCCCACGTCCTGGGTCAGCTCGGTGGCCTGGATGCCGGAGCCGACCACGACCGCGACCAGGGCGGCGGCGCCGACCAGCTCGGCAGCGGCGCGGGCGATCAGCGGGGTGCGGGGCGGGGTGGCACCAGGTGCGGGCTGGGGCACGTCGGCGGCTATGACGGACCCCGCTGCGGGTGCGGTGCCGACGGGCTCGGTGGCGGTCAAGGCAGGTTCTCCTCGGGCAGGTGCGGGGAAAAGCGGGTTATGGGCAGGACCGCTTGAGGTTCGCTTCGGCGGTGGCGCGCGCGGTCTGAGCGAGGTCGGCGAACTGACCGGCGATGGCCTCGATGACTTCCGGGCGCAGGCGGTAGTAGATGTACCGTCCGCACGGCTCCGTCTCCACGACCCCGGCCTCGCGCAGCACCTTCAGGTGGTTGGAGAGGTTCGTCTGCCTGGCACCCGTCTCCTCCACGAGATGGGTGGTGCAGAGCGTCTCCTTGGCGAGGAGGGTCACGATCTGGAGCCTGAGCGGGTCGGCCAGCACCCGGATCAGTTCATTGTCGACTGACGTCATCATGGACTGATACTCTCACATCAGTGGTGGCTGACACCACCAGGTGCTGATCTTTTGCGGCCCTACCTTTTTGAGATCGAGAGAGACGTCTGATGTCCGAGCAGTCCGGCAAGCCCTCTGTCCTGTTCGTATGCGTCCACAACGCCGGCCGCTCCCAGATGGCTGCCGCCTGGCTGTCCCACCTGGCAGGCGACCGCGTCGAGGTCCGCTCGGCCGGTTCCGCCCCCGCCGACTCGGTCAACCCGGCCGCCGTCGAGGCGATGCGTGAGGTCGGCATCGACATGTCCGCCGAGACCCCCAAGATCCTCACGATCGACGCGGTCAAGGCGTCGGACGTGTGCATCACCATGGGCTGCGGCGACACCTGCCCCGTCTTCCCGGGCAAGCGCTACCTGGACTGGAAGCTCGAAGACCCGGCCGGCCAGGGCGTCGAGTCCGTCCGCCCGATCCGCGACGAGATCAAGAAGCTCGTCGAGGGCCTGATCGCGGAGATCGCCCCGGAGCCGGCGGCGTGAGCGAGCCCACCGACACCGCGGCGATACGCAACGTCATCGTCATCGGATCCGGCCCCGCCGGATACACCGCCGCCCTCTACACGGCGCGCGCGAACCTGCAGCCGCTCGTCTTCGGCGGTGCGATCTTCGTCGGCGGCTCGCTGACGACGACCACCGAGGTCGAGAACTTCCCCGGCTTCCCGGAGGGCGTCGACGGCCCGGTCCTGATGGAGAACATGCGGGCCCAGGCCGAGCGCTTCGGCGCCGAGATGATCGATGACGACATCGTCGCCGTCGACCTGACCGGCGAGATCAAGACCGTCACCGACTCCGAGGGCACGGTCCACCGGGCCAAGTCCGTGATCATCGCCACCGGTTCCGGCTACCGCAAGCTGGGCCTGCCCAAGGAGGAGGAACTCTCCGGGCGGGGCGTGTCCTGGTGCGCGACCTGCGACGGGTTCTTCTTCCGTGACCGCGACATCGTCGTGGTCGGCGGCGGCGACACCGCCATGGAGGAGGCCACCTTCCTCACCCGCTTCGCCCGCTCGGTCACCATCGTCCACCGGCGCTCCACGCTGCGGGCCTCCCAGGTCATGCAGAACCGCGCGTTCACCGACGACAAGATCTCCTTCCTCTTCGACAGCGAGATCACCGAGCTGGAGGAGAAGGACGGCAAGCTCTCCGGCCTCTCCGTCCGCAACGTACTCACCGAAGAGGTCCGTCACCTCGACGCGACCGGGCTGTTCATCGCGATCGGCCACGACCCGCGCAGCGAGCTCTTCACCGGCCAGCTCGACCTGGACGGCGAGGGGTACCTGAAGGTGCAGTCCCCCTCCACCCGGACGAACATCCCCGGCGTCTTCGCCGCGGGTGACGTCGTCGACCACACCTACCGCCAGGCGATCACCGCGGCCGGCAGCGGCTGCCAGGCAGCCCTCGACGCCGAGCGCTACCTCGCGGCACTCGCCGACGCCCGGTAATCCCGACCACCTGCGAGGAGGCCGCATCATGGCCCTCAAGAGCGTGACCGACGCGTCCTTCCTGGAGGACGTCCTCCAGAGCGGCAAGCCCGCGCTCGTCGACTTCTGGGCGGCCTGGTGCGGCCCGTGCCGCCAGCTGGCCCCCTCGCTGGAGGCCATCGCCGCCGAGCACGGCGAGAAGATCGAGATCGTCAAGCTGAACATCGACGAGAACCCGGAGACCGCCGCCGCGTACGGCGTCATGTCCATCCCGACGATGAACGTCTACGTGGGCGGCAAGGTCACCAAGACCATCGTCGGCGCCAAGCCCAAGGCGGCCCTCGAACGCGAACTCGGCGAGTTCCTCACCGCCTGACGGACTTTCCACGATGCCCCCTGCGCCGCAACCGGCCGCAGGGGGCATCGTCGTCGCACCCCCGGTGGGCCCTTCCCGCAGGTACCCGAAAGGACTGGACATACAGCCCAGTCAGTGACCAACTACTCCATTCGGTGCGGCGCGAAGATCGACGCAATCGGCAACGAATACTGATCGTCGGCCCGTCCGGTCGGCAGCTCCGCCGGCTGGACGGCTCCACTCCCCTGTCGGAGGGCGCCTTTCAGCGACGGCGTGCGCAGGTCCAAGCCCCCATGCCCTGGATCTTGGCGAGTCTCCTCGCCGTCGCGATCTGCTCCGCCTTTGTGGCGAGGTCCGCGCGTGGTGCGTACTTGCGGCCTCCTGCCGCCTTCCAGCTCGACTGGGTGAACTGCAATCCGCCGTAGTGGCCGTTGCCGGTGTTCGCCCGCCAGTTCCCGCCGGATTCACATCGCGCGATGGCGTCCCAGTCGCGGTTCGGTTTGGAGTGGACCGCAGCGGCGTCAGCCCCGGATGCGTTCAGCAGAGCCACCGCCAACAAGCATGCAGAGGTGAGCAGTTGGCCGATCGTGCCCCGGCTTCGCCGGTCCTTGCGTTGGCTCGACATCAGTCCTCCTTCGCTGTTGGTGCGGGGCCTGCCACAAACAGCGGGCGGGCCCGCGAACGACCGCCTTCGGGCCGTTTCCACAGCACAGCACGGACCGGCTTACCTTCAGCGGCACTTACCGTCGGCGAAGGAGTGACGCCACCCGAACGGACGCTCTACGGCTCCTCATGAGATCTCCCCTGCTCAGGAAGATCCCGGTTCCACCGTGACACTCCGAGGTGACCGGCTCCAACCAGCGCACCCTCCGGGCCGTCGGCCAGCACGACGCCCGCAAGACCACGCTGCTGCGCGCCGTTCTCGGTCTCCCCCCACGGGCGCTCGTCGAACACCGGTGTGCTTGAACCGACTTGACCAGCCCGGTCCCGCATCCGCGCGGTGTTGCCTGGATCTTGCAGGACAGGGGCCGGTGCTGCTCTTCGCGCTCGCCCTGGCGGCCGCGGCCATCGCCCTTGACGAGCAACTCGGCAGGGCGGAACGCGGCGACACCGATGGCTGACGCCGGACTGACCGACCGCTACGGCCGCAAACGGTGCCTGCTCACCGGCCGCGTCGTCTGCGGCGTCGGCACACTGCTCAGCCCGCCCCACCGGTACGGGGCCTCATCAAGGAACGGCCGGATACCGGATACGACCCCTCCTCGGTTGATCTCGACTGGCCGACTCCTTTCAGAAAGCACAGGTCAGCGGACCCGTCCGCGCGCTTTCAGCGGCCCCGGCGGGAGCTACGGCGCAGGGATCGGCGGGCCGTCGTACTGAACTTGATTGGGTGATGTCGGAGCCGTTCGCATGACGGCGGCCGGTCCGCTCCGGTAGCCCTGGACCGTGAGATACGCACAGGGCGGCGGGTTGACCGACGCCGGGAGGGCCGCGAGGGAGCGGGTGCGGCTGCAGGCCGTGGAACGTTTCGAGGGCGGACAGAAGAACAGGGAGATCGCTGCCGCGCTGCGGGTCAGCGAGCGGTCCGTGGAGCGGTGGCGCCGCCAGTGGCGCGAGCGCGGCAGAGCGGGGGTCCTGTCGAAGGGATCGCCGGGGCGGCCGAGGCTCAGCGACGCGCAGATCGCAAGGCTGGAACGGGAGCTGGAACGCGGGCCGCTGGTCCACGGCTGGACCGACCAGCGGTGGACGCTTGCCCGGATCAAGACGTTGATCGGCCGTCTGTTTCGCGTGAGTTACACGGTGGAAGGCACATGGCTGTTGCTGAAGCGGCACGGCTGGTCCTGG